>JAOLZA010000030.1 GCA_028343615.1 Verrucomicrobiota bacterium | reverse complement strand
TGGTAAAGAAGCCGAAGAAAATTGGGATTTGGATAAGCATGGGCAAACAGCCGCCCATTTGGCTGAGGGGATTTACACCATACTTTTTGTAAATCTCCATCATCTTCATGTTCATCTTCTGGTAGTCATTCTTGTAGCGTTCGCGAATGACTTTAATTTCCGGCATCATCTTGGCGTTGACGGCGGCCATTTTTTTCAT
This sequence comes from Verrucomicrobiota bacterium, assembly GCA_028343615.1. Lineage (GTDB taxonomy): Bacteria > Verrucomicrobiota > Verrucomicrobiia > Limisphaerales > UBA1100 > JACNJL01. The sequence goes on along the minus strand of JAOLZA010000030.1, from coordinate 32,628 downwards.
GGCCCGCGTGCTACGCGCGGTGAGCGGCCAGAAGACGATTTTGATAAGTACGGTAATCGCAATGATGGAAAGCGCGTAAGAGAGGCCGAGGCCATTGAACCAGTTCATGAGCATCAGCAGCCCCTTGGCTACCCAGCCAAAATAACCGCCGAAATCCATGACGCCTTCAAGCTGATTGCCTTGTTCCAAGCCAATGGCACTAAGCCGACTATACTCACGCGGACCGGTATACACGGTGTATTTGTTAGTAACCGATTGGCCCGAGAGGAGTGCGGGCAGGTTCAGTAAGATGGCGGATTCGTATGCCATACGATTGGGCTTTTCCGGCGTCGGCACGAGCAGTTGATGCGCCACCAATTTTTGGCCTGGTTCTTCCGGAATGGTCACCTGCGCAAAGAACCGGCTATACGCACCCGCCCACACCACATTTTTTTGGCCTTGGATGTAATTATTGCGCTCGCCTTTACTTCCAAAGCACATACAGCCCCAGTTATAATTTTTAAACCAATCGGGCCCCACTTTGTGTATACCATCAGCTTTGCATGTTGACTGGGAGTACACGCCGTCGAACCACATCAGTCCGAAGTTCAAGCCCATCATGCGGGAGGTGCTTGCCGGCTCCTCCACGGAACCGGCCACAAGATAAAATGTTTTATCCAATGAGTTGGTAATAGTGGTGTTGGTCATCACCACCTCGGCCTCCACTTGATAGTCGTCCTTCAAGCGAAAGGTTTTTGTGATTTGAATCCCATCCGGCAAATCCGCCGTGGCAACCACAGTTTGAGCATCCTTCGGCACGAGCTCATATGAAATGGCATTAGTTTGATACAGGCGCGGCGAATTCGATGCAAACTCCTCTTCGCCGGCAGGCGACTGCAATGCGAGTAAAGGCAACAGTTTACCGGTATTCTTAAGCGCTACAGGATTCGCCGCTTCGTCAGTTTCAACCTTATCACGGAATGTGCCGCCATCCGTAAAGGTGGGTCCAACCCCTTTGGGGTAATCCAGTAAATCCACCCGCTTCACGCCGCCTCCCCGTGAGGTAAAGGTAAACACGGCCTTGTTACTGGCGTTGGTGAGCGAAAGGGTAAATTCCTCCGGAACGGGAATCTCCACAACCGGCGGCGCGGTTTGATTGGTAGTGGCCGGTGTGTTAGTCGAAATCGTTGGCGAATTGGTCGGTGCCACCACGGGCGTGTTGGTGCCCGTTTGCTCTACTTGATTGGTACCCAACATGTTGATACCCGCTTGAGTAACCTGATTAGTACTCGTGGCATTTTCATCCTCCACCGCCGGACTCATCTTGACCAGGCCCAACCGCATGGCCAAGGGCATGCCAAAGATCATGGCCAACACTGAAACAACGAGAATGATTTTTCCGGTACGATCCATGAACTAAATCTTTGCTTTCACTTGCCCTTGAACTTGTGGCACGGGGTCATGCCCGCAACCACCCCATGGATGGCACCGGCCCAATCGCCGTAAGGTGAGCCAACTGCCGCGCAATGCGCCGTGGGTTTTCACCGCTTCCATCGCATACGCCGAACAGCTCGGCTCAAAGCGACAAATGGTTCCGCCTGCAATCATCGTGAGCAACGGCGAAATGGCCCAGCGATAAAACCGCAGAAGCGCGAGTAGGATAAATTGCAGTGGGTTCACTAGTTAGAAATTAATTTAGCGGAACGAAGGATGGCCAAATAGTCCGCCTCCACTCCCGCGAAGGATTGGCCGACCAACGAGCGCCGGGCGATGAGCACCATCTCCACCGGCACACGCAGGACGTGTTGGTGTAGGCGGAAGCATTCGCGCAGCAGCCGACGCGCGCGGTTGCGGATGACGGCGTTGCCAAGTTTGCGGGTGGTGATCACGGCGAATCGGGAGCAGGTGTCTTCGGGGAGCTCGAGCCAGTTGAGAACCAGCCCACCTTGTGCCAGCCGACGGCCTTGGGCTTTGAGCCGCGCAAAGTCGCGTCCTTGTCGGATGCGCATCGCACGGGTCAGCCGCAGCCGAGCCGGCGCCCCAGTGTTCATTAGAGTTCCGGGGTGAGTCGAGAGCGGCCCTTCTGACGGCGGCGCTTGATGATGCCGCGGCCCGCTTTAGTAGCCATACGCGAGCGAAAACCGTGTCGGCGCGCTCGTTTCAAATTTGAGGGTTGGAATGTCCGTTTCATGAAATCAGCCTAAATTCATTAAAAAATGTCGTTTTACACCCAGAATCCATCGGGGAACGGCGGAGATTGCCAGTATTATTCAGCCCTGTCAAGATGGCAAAAAGCAATGGTGAGGACATAGCAGTATGTTCCTACCTTACCCCAGCATTTCACAAATAAGGTCAAAAGGAGCTGTCTTTTCATCAGTAATATCAAACGCACCCGCCAGTCTTTCCGCCGCCATATCGGCATCAGCCTCCGTGCGCGCGTGGATTCGGCAGAGGGGCCGATCGATGGCTTCGCTGGGCTTAAGCATTTGGTCGAGGCCAACATCGGGTTGAATTTTTGCTTCCTTCCTTTGGCGTCCGCCGCCGAGATCGCGCACCACTTCGCCAATAACCCGTGCATCGCACTTCGCAAGGTAGCCTTTCCCGCTTGCGTGGAATTCGCGCACGACAGGTGCTGTGATGTCCTGTTTCAGTTTGGTTTCAAACACGGTCAAGTTCGCGCCTTGGGTGACAAGCATTTCGTTGAACTTTTCACGCGGGCGGCCACTGGAAAGTTCGGCAGTGGCACGTTCGGCATCGCAGCCGGGGAGTTGAGCAGCGCAGGCGATGACCAGTTCCTCCAAGTCCGCCGGCCCAGCGCCCTCCAGGCAGGCTATGGATTCCTTGACCTCCAGCCAATTGCCGGCGGCGCGGCCGATCGGGGTGTCCATGCCAGTGAGCAGCGCAGTAGTTTGCACGCCGCATTCAGTGGCGAGGTCCACGATGGATCTCGCCAACGCGCGCGCATCATCGCGGGTGTGCATAAAGGCAGCCACGCCGAACTTCACGTCCATCACCAGCGCATTCAAATTCTCGGCGAGTTTTTTGGAAAGGATGCTGGCGGTAATGAGCGGCACCGACGGCACAGTGCCGGTGACATCGCGTAACGCGTAGAGCGCTTTATCGGCGGGAGCGATTTCGGCGGTTTGGCCGCCGAGGGCCACACCGATTTCTTGCACTTGGCCAACGAATTGTTCCACCGAAAGTTGAGTGGTGAAACCGGGGATGCTCTCGAGTTTGTCCAGCGTGCCGCCGGTGATGCCGAGGCCGCGGCCAGAAATCATCGGCACGCGATAGCCGAGGCACGCAAGCAGTGGCGCGAGTGGCAGCGAAACTTTATCGCCCACGCCACCGGTGGAATGTTTGTCAACGATAGGGCGGTCATCATCAGGGAATTCCAGCATCGCACCACTGTCGCGCATCGCCAACGTGAGTGCGCGGGTTTCGGTCAAGTTCATTCCCTGAAATTGGACGGCCATCAAAAACGCGGCCATTTGATAATCCGGCACAGAGCCATCGGCGAAGGCGGTCACGGCATCGGTAATGGCTTCTGGCGAGAGTTCGCCACCATCGCGTTTTTGCTCGATGAGTTTTAGAAAGTCCATGCGTTTGCAATACTCCCGCATCTTGTCGGCAGGATTGAGGGGCCGATGATCAACGATCTACCGGCAAGGTACCGACAGAACATTTTCAGTCCACGCGCGTAGCGTAGCCGGTGAACTTGGTAGCGGCAATGGTGGCGTTGTGGCCGCCGAAGCCGAAGGAGTTGCTGAGCGCGGCGTTAATTTCCATCTCGCGCGCCTCGTTGGGCACGTAGTCCAAATCACACTCGGGATCGGGGTTGTGCAAATTGATGGTAGGCGGCGCGATATTAGCTTGCAACGCCTTGGCCACTAGAATCATTTCCACGCCGCCGGCGGCGCCGAGCATATGGCCAGTAGCGCCTTTGGTGGAGCTAACGGCAATCTTGTCGGCGTGATCCTTGAACACACTGCGGATGGCTTTGGTTTCGCAAATATCACCTTGCGGCGTGCTGGTGCCGTGGGCGTTGATGTAGTCGATGTTGTCGGTATCGAGCCCACCGCTGCGCAGGGCCATCTTCATACAACGCGCCGCGCCTTCGCCATCGGGCGCGGGGGCGGTGAGATGATTCGCATCGGCGGTGTTGCCGTACCCGACGATTTCACAATAAATTTTCGCGTCGCGCGCTCTGGCGTGTTCCAGCTCTTCAAGCACGAGCACGCCCGCGCCTTCGCCCATCACAAAACCATCGCGTCCAATATCAAAAGGGCGTGATGCTGTTTTGGGTTCGTCGTTGCGGGTGCTCATTGCTTTCATCGCAGCGAATCCACCCATCCCCATTGGCACCACGGCGGCTTCCGCGCCACCGGCAAAAATAGCTTTGGCATCCCCCATTTTAATCGTCCGCCACGCTTCACCGAGCGAGTGAGTGCTCGTGGCGCACGCGCTGCAAGTTGCCATGTTTGGCCCTCGCAGGCCGTAGTAAATTGAGAACACGCCCGAGGCCATATTCAAAATAAGCATCGGAATGGTGAAGGGCGACATCCGGCCCGGGCCACGGCTAGTGAGGACAGTGTGTTGCGCTTCCTGCGTACCGAGCCCGCCGATACCGCTGCCGATGAAGCTGCCGATTTGGTCGCGATCCAGTTCCTCGAGAATCATTCCCGAATCTTCGAGTGCCTTCCAGCCGGCGTAGATGCCCAGTTGAGTAAAGCGATCGGCGCGCCGCACTTCTTTGACGTTTGGAAAAGCCGGGGCGGGATCGAAGTCCTTGACCTCCGCGGCGATTTGGCACGCGAAGCCGCTGATGTCAAACGAGGTCACCCGGTCGATGCCACATTGGCCGGCGATGACATTGTCCCAAAACGTTTCTACCTCACAGCCGAGCGACGAGGCGACGCCTGTGCCGGTGACTACCACTCGTATGCCTGTTTCACTTCCCATTTTTATCGAAAATAATTTTTGCGCAAAAAAATAGGCAGCCGGAACCGTGCTGGTCCGCTGCCCAAAATGGTTACGGCGGTTTAGCCCTGGGATTCCTCGATGAACGAGATGACGTCACCCACGGTGGTAAGCTTCTCGGCTTCTTCATCGGGGATCTCGTTGCCGAATTCCTCTTCGAGGCCCATCACCAGTTCCACTGTATCCAGCGAATCCGCACCGAGATCCTCGATGAACTTTGCCTCCGGCGTAATTTGCTCGGGCTTCACGCCCAATTGTTCCACCACGATTGCTTGAACCCGTGCCTTAATGCTATTTTCTTCAGACATATATATTTATTCCTAAAAGGTGCGTTGCTTGTCAGCCAATTCAAGCCAAGCGTCAAGCCCCGAGTCGTGGTTTTTTTTTCACAAAAAAAACGCATGAGGTGACATCACATCACCATCCCTCCATCAACCGTCAATACTTGGCCGGTAACATAGCGCGCTGCCGGGCTGGCGAGGTACAAAGCCGCGCCGGCTATGTCCTCCACAGCCCCTAAATCACCCATCGGGATTTTGGCCTTGATGGCGGCCTTCACTTTGTCACTGAGCTCATCGGTCATGTCCGTGGCGATGAAACCCGGCGCGATGGCGTTCACCGTCACACCACTCTTGGCCAGTTCTTTGGCACAACTTTTGGTGAACCCAATCAGCCCTGCCTTGCTTGCCGCGTAGTTGACTTGGCCCGCGTTACCAATGAGACCGACCACCGATGCGATGTTAATAACGCGCGCGCGGTCCGCCTTGCGCAACGGCCGCGCGAAAGCTTTCGTCAGCGTGAACGCGCCTTTGAGATTTGTATCCAACACCGTGTCCCAATCCGCCTCGCTCATACGCATGAGCAAACCATCACGCGTGACGCCGGCATTGTTGACCAAAATATTGATACCACCGGTGTCCTCCAAAATTTTCACTACAGCGGCCTCCACCGACGCCGTGTCGCCGACGTCCAACGCCACCGCCCAGCTCTTGCGGCCTAGTGCCACTACTTCGTTCGCTACCGATTGCGAGTTGGATTCTGTGCGCGAAATGCACACCACATCCGCGCCGGCCCCGGCAAGCGCCAGCGCAATCGCGCGACCAATCCCTCGGCCAGCACCGGTGACTACTGCAGTTTGATTTTCAAGTGACATCATGTGTGGTGAGTAATCTTATTCGCTCAAAGCCGCAACCGTTTTTTCTAGGCTCGGCACATCGGCCACGTTGTGCACTTCAAGCCCGCGATCAATTCGCCGCATGAAACCGGTAAGCGCCGTGCCGGGGCCGAGCTCGAGGAAGCGGGTGAAACCATCATCAATCAAATGCCGGATAGACGCCTCCCAGCGCACGGGCGAAGTCACTTGTTCCACGAGCCTCTGCAAAATTTCTCCCGCCGTCGCGTGCGGTTGCGCGGTCACGTTGGAAATCACCGGCACAGCTGGCAAATTCAGTTCCACCTCGCGCAATGCCTTCTCTAGTTTCGGACACGCGCTTTCCATCAAACGCGAATGATACGCGCCGGCCACAGGCAAAGGCAGCGCGCGTTTGGCTCCGCATTCCTTGGCCAACTCGCAGGCTTTCTCGATGCCCACCGCTGTGCCGGAAATTACCAATTGTCCTGGGCAATTCAAATTCGCTAATTCCACCTCCGCCGATACGCACACCTCGCGGGTGGCGTCTTCATCCAAACCAATCACCGCCGCCATACCGCCCTCCGTCGCATCACACGCCTCCTGCATGAACCGCCCGCGCTGCCGCACCACTCGCAGCCCGTCCTCAAAGGTCATCACGCCCGCGGCCGTGAGCGCCGTAAATTCCCCCAATGACAAACCCGCTACCGCCTCGAACTTAAAACTGGGAACTTGAGCCTTCAACACTTCCAACGCCGCCCAGCTCACCAGAAAAATCCCCGGCTGCGCATTCTCCGTTTGCGTCAGCGCCTCCTCCGGCCCTTCAAAACAAACTTGTGTGAGATTATACCCCAACGCCTCATCTGCGCGCGCAAACAAATCTCGCGCCACCGGAAAGGCTTCCTCGAGGTCCTGCCCCATGCCCACCACTTGAGCCCCTTGCCCCGAAAACAAAATAGCCGTCTTCGCCATGCGCAAAGGCACTACACGTAAAACCGCTATCAAAGCAAGATTCAGTTTGAACCGACCGCCAAGTTGATCCGTTGACTACTCCAGTTGCATGGCAGCTTTCGCCAATCCATACGGTACTTTTCCACGATCGCACCTCTGCGATCGTCAAACTACGGGCATGATTACCCTCACTTACCTGTTATTTGGGCAATTAAAGGGGAGGAATGACTACTTCTTTACTGTCCGCCAATTGGTTTATTCCCCTGTAAAAGGCTTTTTGCGGAAGTCCTTTTTTGTTGATTGATTCTTTTTGGCCTTAAGCCGCCTTTCTTTGGAGCCTCTGGTGGCCCGGGTAGGGATTCTTTTTTTTCGTTTTTTGTTTAACGCTTCCAGTTTTTTCCGTAGCCGGGAAAATGCAATTTGCTTGTTGCGGTATTGACTGCGCTCATCCTGACAGATCACAACGATTTTCGTTTTCCTGTGTGTGATCCGCACCGCGCTCTCGACTTTATTGACGTGCTGGCCGCCTTTTGCGGATGCGCGAAATGTATGGACATCGCATTGCTTTGACAGGTCCACGTTGGAATCGGGAATGGGAATCATTCAATCACCTGCCGCTTGAACCGCATACAGTCACAGGCAAAGTTATGAGGGCTGTTTTCATTGCTTCGCAGCCTACTCAAGGAGCTTCACGGAGAGGATGGAGTCACTTCTTGGCGTCGTGGTAAATTTTGCACTTGGGCAACGCTTTTTGCAGTTGGTCAATCTGCGCCTTGGTGAGGGTGGGGTTGCCTTCGAGATTCAGCTCCCTTAACTTCGTGAGCTTCTCCAGGCCCTTCGTATCGCTCAGTTGATTACCACCAAGATGCAGCTTCTTTAACTGCGTAAGCTTTTCCAGACCCTTCACATCAGTCAGTTGCTGGTCCTGGAGATTCAAGAGTTTCGCCACCTTCTCAAAGTCCGCCTTGGCGAGTGCGCCTTTGGGTTTATTGATTTTCTCACGAATCGTCGCCTCTATGACCTTGGCAGATTGCTCCTTGGTTAACTGAACGCACATCTCAATCTTGTCTGCCGCCAAGACGGATTGGCCCACCACCACCGCAATCATCAATAGAACCTGCTTCATGGTTAGAGTATGACAAATCGACCCGGGCAAGCAAAGAGGGAAAATTAGGTTCTATGCATTGCATCAGCAATAATCTTGAATTGACGGCGGTTTTGTCAGAGAACTGGAGCTCTGATTTTTTGTGTAGGTAAATTTTTATGGCGAAGACTAAATATAAATATGTGAATGACCTCTGGAAAGGCAGTGAGGTCAAGGGATTGGATGCAGCAGAGCGGTTGGTTTATCGCTCCAACAAACTCGGCAGTGACCAGCGCATTACCAATACCGGCGGAGGAAATACTTCCAGCAAGCTTACCGAAACCGACCCGCTCACGGGCGACGCGGTGGAGGTGCTTTGGGTGAAGGGCTCGGGCGGTGATTTGCGGACATCCAAAAAAGAAAATTTTGCGTCTCTCTATCAGGAGAAGCTGATCGCGTTGCAGGGGGTTTACGCGGGCAAGAAAAAGCGCGGGCCCAAGTCGCCGGCAGAGGATGAGATGGTGGGGATGTATCCGCACTGTACGTTTAACCTCAACCCGCGTGCGTCGTCCATCGATACGCCGCTGCATTCGTTCGTGCCGGGCAAGCACGTGGATCACACGCACCCCAATGCTCCCATCGCCATCTGCGCCTCGAAAAATTCCAAACGCATCACAAAGGCGGTTTATGGCGATGACATCATCTGGACGCCGTGGTTGCGCCCGGGCTTTGAACTGGGCTTGGAGCTGCAGGCGATTACCCAAAAACATCCCAACGCCAAGGGTGTGATGCTCGGCCAGCACGGACTGATCAACTGGGACGACGATGACAAGAAATGTTACTATCTGTCGCTGGACCTTATTGAGAAAGGATCCGCTTACATCGAGAAGGCCTACCGCAAAAAGGGCGGGGACAAGAAAGCCTTCGGCGGGCAAAAACATCTCACGTTGCCGGAGAAGGTGCGGCGGCAGGTGTTTGCCAAACTGCTGCCGTGGCTGCGCGGAAAGGTGGGTCAGCAGAAACGCTTCATCGGCACCATTCAGGATGACGCCGCGATTCTGCGTTTTGTAAACAGCAAAGATGCCGGCCGCCTCGCGGAACTCGGCACGAGTTGTCCGGACCATTTTCTGCGCACGAAAATCAAGCCACTCTACGTGCCGCTCAAGCCACATAAGAATCGCGATTTCAGTGGCGATTGGGTGGATTGCTTTGTCGGGACTCTCAAGCAAAACCTCACTGCCGGCCTCAAGCAGTATAAAAAAGATTATGCCACGTACTACAAGAACTGCAAGCGCCCCGGCTCGCCCGCCATGCGCGATGCGAACCCGACGGTAATGCTTATCCCCGGTTGCGGGATGATTACGTGGGGTAAAAACAAAAGCGAAAGCCGCGTAACCGCGGAGTTTTACAACTGCGCGGTGGAAGTGATGCGCGGTGCGGAGGCGATTGATAAATACATCGCGCTGCCGCAACAGGAAGCCTTTGATATCGAATACTGGGCGCTTGAGGAAGCCAAGCTACAGCGGATGCCCGCCGAGATGGAACTCGCGCGGCAGATCATCATCGTCATCGGCGCCGGCAGCGGCATCGGCCGCGAGGTGGCCCATCGCGTGGTGCGCGACGGTGCGCATGTTGTCTGCGTGGACATGAGCCTCTCCGCAGCCCAAGCCACTGCCAAAGAAATCACCGACCAATACGGCGTGGGCATCGGCGTCGCGGGCAGCGGCATCAGTAACTGCGGCCCTGCCCTCGGCCTCGCCTGCAATATCACCGACCGCGCCAGCGTCCGCGCAATGCTCGATGACGTCGCGCTTGCCTACGGCGGCTTCGACAGCATTTGCGTCACCGCCGGTGTCTTTTGGCCCAGTGATACGACCGGACACATCCCTGATGACAAATGGGATTTCACCTTCGGCGTCAACGTGAAGGGCAGCTACATTGTCGCCGACGAAGCCGCCAATACATGGCGCGAGCAAGGTCTCTCTGGCAATCTAGTGCTAACCACCAGCGCCAACGCCGTGGTCGCCAAAAAAGGCAGTGTGGCGTACGACACTTCCAAGGCCGCAGCCAATCATCTGGTGCGCGAACTGGCCATCGAACTTTCACCAACTGTACGCGTCAATGCCGTTGCTCCCGCGACGGTTGTAAAAGGGAGCAGCATGTTCCCACGCGACCGTGTGATTGGCTCATTAGCCAAGTACGGCATCAAGTACAGCAAGAAGGATAGCGACGACTCCCTGCGCGACAAGCTTGCGCAGTTCTATGCCAACCGCACACTGACTAAGGCTCCAATCACGCCTGAGGATCAAGCCGAGGCATTTTACCTGCTCCTCACCAGCCGCCTCGATAAAACCTGCGGCCAAGTGCTCGCCGTGGACGGCGGCCTGGAAGATGCGTTCTTGAGGTAGGGATAAAGCCCTACTGCGTTTTCTTCTTCTCAGCAAGGGCAGCCTTTACCGCCGCAAGTGAATTGAGGAGGCCATAACCCGTGTCGTTATCTTTGCCCTTGGGACCAAGGTCTTTTGCAGTGGACTCAAGGATTTCCTTGATACGCCAAGCCGTTAAATCCTGATTGGCCGAAAACATCAGTGCCACGGTGCCGGCCACATGCGGGCCGCTGAAGGAATTACCACGGATGCGTATTTTGGGATCCATGTATCCCTTGTTCTGACTGGATAACAACGGGTAACCACCGTTTGGGAATCCGCATACATCCGGTTTTATCAGCCCCTTGGGCATGGGGTAATCTCCATAAAATCTTACACTTCCCCATTCAACCGGCCCCAGACTTACAAAGCCGGGGATTTTCATATCACGATCCACACCACCCGCGGCAATGACGCAAGGAATCCCTTCTGGAATCCTAAGCTGGACAGGTTTTGGCTCTCGCTGAAAGTTACCCGCTCCACTCACCAGCACCAGCCCGGCGGCCGTTGCGTGTTCGCTCATCAACCGCCATAATCCTCGTGTGTGACCGAGGTTGGGGATGCTAAAACTCATATTCATCACGTCAGCACCCATCTCCAGTGCATATTCGTGCACACGCGCAGCAGCATACGGACCTCCCCAACCTATAAGTGGCATTAACCTTGCCTCGGGTGCCAATCCGGTTACCGTACCATCGGTGCCATCACCAGCGACAATCCCGGAAGTTAAAGTCCCATGTTGACGTGGTCCTAGGGCAATAACCTCCGGTTGCATGGTGCGGAAATTGAACCCGTAATAATCATCCACCAGCCCGTTACCATCATCATCCTTACCGTTGTTGGCTTCCTCGCCGGGATTAATCCAGATATTGTCTCGCAAATCCGCGTGGCGATAATTCACCCCTGAGTCGAACATCGCCACCACCGCACCTCGACCAGTGATTTTCAACTCACTCCAAACTTTGTCCGTACCCACGGCCTTGAGATTCCACGGGATTTTTTTGCCCTTCGCACTAAACGCTTTGCGCTTTGATTTCGGCAGCACCTCGCTCACTTGCCCACTGATACCACCACGAGGAATCGGACCGGATGGGTAAATGTATTTTACGTTTTTAGATTTCGACGCCATACGAATGGCCTCCGGCGAAAGCGTTGTCGCAATGCCATTTACAAGCCATAAACCCTCGGCTCCCTTTGGAAGTTTTAACTCCTTCCGCAGCTTTACCTGATCGACCTTTGAAATGGCCTTAAGGCGAGCAATAGTTTTTGGGCGTAACTCTGTGCGTTTAGCTGTCTTGTTCTGCATGCAAAAATTTGGAAAACCTTTTAGGTCTTCGAATAGCTGCCGCTTGCCTAGCAGGATGACTCCCGTAGATCGCCCGCCACGGATTGCCTGACTTACTTGAGGATCAATTTTTGTTTCCTGAGCGATGCTGGAGACAACGACGGCTACTAGAGCCAAAATCATGCGTACCATGTGACAATGTTAGCACGAAGGCATCTGACTACAAGCCCATGCCTTGCATTTCTATGGAGTGAAATGTACCTTGACCGAGTGCATGTCGCGAAAAAAATTGGCCTTGGCTTGACCGGTCTAGTAGGGCTGGCTGTTCTGATTTACACGGGTGAAGCCCTGCGCGGCAAATCAGCTTGGGAAAATTTTAAAAAGGAATGGGAAGCCAAGGGCGAAATGTTTGACTACAAGCAGATCATTCCCAAGCCCATTCCCTCTGAGAAAAACTTTGCACACATCCCGCTACTTAAGCCACTGCATGAACACAAATGGAACAAGGACCTGACTGAATCCACTCCCATCGATCAAAAAAAATTCTATCAGGCAGAAAGCCTACTGAAAATTGAAGGCGATTCACGCCCCGATTTGGATGGATGGAAAACCGGACAGCCTGTTGATCTGATTGCGTGGCAGAAGTTTTTCCGGGAAGAGAAAGACTGGCCGAATCCGGAAAAGGCAGGCAAACCGGCGACTGATATCCTGCAGGCCCTAACCAAATTTGAAGCCACCATGACCGAACTAACTCTGGCGGCCAAAGAACGGCCCCTTTGCCGGTATGACATCAAGTACGAAGCTCATTTCGCTGCATTAGTGCCTCACCTAGGTCCTCTAAGGAATTTCATCAGAAGCTTTACACTCAGGGCGCTGGCGCATCTGGCCAATGACGATCCTAAAGCAGCCTTGGCTGATACCCGAATGTGCCTTTTTCTGGCCGAGAGCATCCGGGACGAACCTCTTCTAATTTCCCAACTGGTACGAATTGCCTGCCTGCAAATAGCGACCCAACCCGTGTGGGAGGGGTTAAAGGATGGGAAATGGAATGCTGAGCAATTAGCCGAAATCGAGAAGCAACTGGCTAAGATTAATTTATTGGATGGCTACCGAATCTCCATTCTGGGTGAACGCGACCTTGCCAACCTGGCGATCGATCGGATGCGTGATAACCCAAAATTATTTGATAAGCTATTCGAAGACGATGACCCGAATTTGAAGTTTATTTCTGATGGTTGGCTTAGTCATAACCAGAAACGCCTCAACGAAATGCATGTGAATTTTTCCCAACGTATTGTCGACATCAAGGCCCGACGCATCCGTCCCGAAATTGCAACGGCTTTCATTCAGGAGCTTGATGCGAGAACAAAACGTAAACTACCGATCTACGATATGCTTAGTGCCATACTGCTACCTTCAATTGACAAAGTAGCGATTAAAATTGGATTTACTCAAACCGCCGTGGATCACGCGCGCATTGCCTGTCACTTGGAGTTGCACAAGCTGAAGCACAAACTATATCCTGCAAAACTAACTGGACTGGAAGCTCCTCTGCCCCACGATCCCTACACCGGAAAGCCATATGTCTACACACCTAATCCCAAGAGGAGTTATCAGCTGTATGGGGTAGGCTGGAACCAGAAGAACGATGACAGCAAGGTGATCCTGAAGGATAACGACAGGTTGGATCTTAGTGAAGGCGACTTGGTTTGGAGCTATTTGCCCACGACCCAACCCAAGGGAGAATAAAGCACCTCTTACTGTTTTCAACACGGCCTTGGCAATCTCGCCAGCCTGCCGACTGTGCGGGGTCTATTTGTTCTTATCCTTGGAAGCCTCCGCAATCTCGGCGGACTTGGCCTTGATAACCTTTTGTATCAAGCTCGCCGGCAGGGCAAAAAATTCCACCCGATTCCGCCTGGCAATATTGATACCTAGGAGTCTTCCTTTCAAATCCAGCAATGGCCCACCCATTTCAGAAGGGGCTAAAGTAACCTCATGTTGGATGACTTTTTCGAAGCCGGTTCGGCGCACGCTGACTTTGCCGCTAAGCTTATCGTTGCGTGACTTCAGGCTGGCAAACACCAATTCGCGATAGCCCAAAGTGATTTTCAATGTCTTCTGCTCCTCCTTGCGCTGTACTACCACGGTAATGGTTTCGCCGGCGTCATGTTTACCCACGGCCTTTTTCAATTCTTCGGTAGAGTTTACGGCCTCACCTTCGATGGAAAGAATGACATCGCCATTTTTCATGCCCGCTTTTTCGGAGGGACCTTTGGATGTTACTTCACGCACAGGTACACCCTTTCTTTCACTCACGGCATTGCCCATGAGGATGCCAATCACCGCGCCCGTTTTCGGGATAGCACGCGCGGTAGCGCTGGTAATACCGGCGCGCACGTAGGGGCGCGTTTTGGATCCCGCTACACCGGCAACCACCCAAGTGGCGGGTGCAATTTCATCGGTCTTAGCCCAAGTATACCCGGGTTTTCTAGTCAAATCCGTGGCAATGAAAACCAAGTCGGTGGCATTATCGTGGGCGACAATTTTACCCCGATTATAACGCTTGGCACCGGGCATCGAAATACGCAGGGTGCCTCCGGCTTTAGCGGTATCGAGCTCGCTGTGTTTGGTGACTACCAATCCCTCATCATTGACGAGCGTGCCGATCGCAATTTTGTAGCTGCTACCATAGATGATTTGAACGGTGCAACTGCGCGCGATTTTTCCCACGTCGCTGAAAGCGGCCACCACGGTTTTACCATCGGTTCGCAAGTCTGAGGGGAGACTGGAGGCAGCCGTAGCATGCAGAGGACCGAGGGCTAAGATCAGTATAAATAACTTTTTCATTTGTAAATTAGATTAACAATTATCTGCGAGGCGGGAAACCAAAGGGCAGGCGAGGTTGTGCGGCCGGGCGGCTGCCGAGGGTGACTTCAATTTCCATTTCTTTCTTATCCCTCAACAGCTTGAGCTTGGCCTTGGTGCCAGGGCGAAGTTTACCGATGAAGGTGGTAAGATCACGCGAGGCTTTCACGTCTTTATCGTCCACCATGGTAATAATGTCACCCACCTTGAGACCAGCTTTCTTGGCAGGGGAACTATCGCGGACTACCTCAAGTTCCGCGCCTTTGAAATTGTCTTCATCGTAGTCCACGGCAGTAACACCAAGGAAACCCGGCGTGGCGGGGTCGCTAAGATTTCCCCAATCACTATGAAAGGCGGGCATAGATACGTGGTAATTCTGGTCGGGTTCCCCAGAGATGCGACTGTGAATACCAATGACGGTCCCATCTAGATTGAAGAGCGGTCCACCGGAATCACCGCCGAGTAGCTTACAATCGCTGCGAAGGGTATCCGGCCTCGCAAAGATGATGCGGCCAAGGCGGACTACCGCGCCGCGTTTGGCATCTAAGCCGCCTGGGTTACCAACGGAAACGACCCATTGGCCGACCTTGGGAAGATTGGTTTTATGTGTCTCGTAATGCGAGGTGGGCAAATCTTTGGGTTTGAGAATTTTAACCATGCCTGCATCAGCCTTGTTCTTACCAAGAGCTTTGCCTTCGAATTTACGACCATCGGCGAGCACCACGGTAACTTTGCGCCCAGGCGTCCCGGATACATGCCCAGCGGTGAGTACAAGGCCGTCATCGCTTATGATCACGCCGCTACCAGAGGAGCCGCCCATTTGCAAAGTGACCGTCGCCGCCATAGCATCGTCCAGCATCGTTTGAACTTTTTCCTGAATAGCAAGAAGATCTGCAAGAGACTTGGGCGCAGTTTTTTCCCACGGAGCCTGATCGGCTGCGGGAAGCATCATTGCCGCCAGTCCGGCGGTTAAAAGTAGGTTTTTTAGCTTATGCATTAGGTTGTCCTGTTGTGACGCATTTTAAACATTTAGGTTACGTAAAGCAACGAAAGCGTTCCTCTAATGATTCTTTTCCCTGTGAATAATTACTTTTTGCGACGCTTGAGATGCTTATCGGCAAACTTGAGATACTGCTCCCAATCAAAGTCAGTTACATCGTGTTTCCCGCTCCTTACGTGGTATCCGATTCTTCCCATAACCGGACTATCCACAGGTGGTTGCTTGAAAGCGGGCAACCCGCTTAACCCGTAAAGCTGATAAACGGGACTGGCATACATTCCCGAAAGAAACTCTCCATTGGGATCTGCCCATTTATCGCCCACTGCACTGGCTATATAGACCGGACGCGGTGCCGCAAGCGCAACCAACATATGCTGATCCACCGGGCAGGCGTTTTCGTTGTCGTTGTATTTCAGGAAGTTGTCATTAAACCAGTGAGGAAAACTGGTATTGATTCGCTTAACCGTTTCGCCAAAAGCACGCCTTGAAAGTGCTGCACCACCGCATCCGGAGTTATTGGATATAACAAGGGCAAACCGCTGATCCGCCGCTCCCGCCCAAAGGGAAGTTTTGCCCAGTCGGGAATGACCCATTACTGCTACACGCTTGTGATCGATATCTTTATCAGTTTCAAAATAATCCAATGCTCGGCTCAAACCCCAAGCCCAAGTTGCAATACTGCCCCATTCATCAGGCTTGGGTTTTGGGTAGAGCGCATGAACGCCATTCTTCCAGTCATCATCAAAGTCCGGATCAATATCCCCATAATAGATGGTAGCCAACCCGTAACCACGCTTAAGTATGTTCATCACGCCCCAACGACTCTTGGCCACTCCTCGGCCCTTCTCAGTGGCCCGATTGTTCACAGTTTCCCCTTTGGTTCGTCCGCGCACCCAGGAGTGTGGTAAACGAATATTTGAGTCGTCAGTCACCGTGTGATTTCCCCGGAAGTTGAGTGTGAGAAATGTGGGAACCGGACCCTTCGCTTTGGCTGGCAGATATATTAGGACTGTCATACGTGGTCCGTCAGCCTTACCTGCAAATTGAATCTCCACCTGCTTCCGTACCGCTTTGCCTTTCAACACCTGTTGTTCATCAAAAACCGAAAACTTCAGATTCGCTGGCTTACCCGGCGCGCGCCCGTACATTTCTTTTTTGAAGAGCTCCAAGATTTCAGGGCGGCGTTGGGTTTCCCACTCCTTAACCGTTTTCACTCGATCTCCATCAGCCATTAACAAGGGGTCGGGCAGAGTGTATTTTGGCACCTTGCCCTCGTCATAGTTGTAGCCTTTAGGTTGGGCGATGAGCGCGTTCATACAAGCAAATAGGATGGCGGCCAGCCATAGCGTGGAGTTCATGAGGGCAGTTTGGCGAAAAAAATTTCCACAAGCAAGCTTGCGGAAATCGCGCATCGAGTGCAAATTGCACCCATGAAAGGCATGGCTCGCACGCTCGTTTTTGGACTCGGCCTTCTTGGGGGCGGCCATGCTACCGCACAATTTTCCAGCGTGAGCCTCACTGCGCTGCCTTATGTGCAGCCCAACGGCCCAATCCATTTAGGGCTCAACGCGAACTGGCAATTTACCCAACCGGGCTATGGTCCCTCGCGCGTGGTAGTCAACACGCAGCACCTCGCCGCCAATGGCATGCCGATCACCGTGGGCAGTTACACGCGCCAGTTGCGCACGTTCAACAATCAAAACGTGCCGTACCTTGGCCGCACTCCATTCGTAGGCGGACTATTCCGGAATCGCTCGCATTTCAACCAAATGTCATATGGCTACATGACGCCACAAGTTACCATCAACCGTGTGGATCCCGCCGGCAACCCGGTGCAACCGCACGCACCGCTTTTTTACGGGCACGTGCCCGCGCCGCGCATGATGGGATTTGTCCGGCCATGACCCGCGTGCACGCGCTTTCCATCAGTGTCCTTTTGCTTATCGCCGCCAACGGATGCAACCGCAGTAAGGAGGACGCGCCGAAACCAAAGTCCACTGGGCCCATCGAGGAACGGGACGGACTGTGGTATTCCACCGACACCTCCAATCTTTATACCGGCACTCTCACCCATCAATTCCCCAGCGGCACCAATTCCGCGGAGAGTGTTTATATAGACGGACTAAAATTATCCCAACGGGCGTGGCATACTAATGGCTTGTTGAAATCTGAATATCTTTTTCATGAAGGCCAGCTCACGGTACGGCGTAGTTGGGATGTCACCGGCGCGCGGCAAACATGGCGTAAACGAGAGGTATTGGCCGCCGAGCAGGTTCAGCGCGGTTTTGATCTCATTGAGCGAAGAGAATTCGTAGCGGGTTACGTGTGGATCCATCTTGCCGCTGCGAACGGCCAACCAGTGGCAAAGCAGGCACTGCAGCAGTTCCCTCCGGACATGGCTGACGACCAAAAAATCAAAGCTCAGGCCATCGCGGATGAGTTACTCGGTCGAAGCGGGGACTAAATCAATTCCTTCAACGGCGCGCCGTTTTCCACGATGAAGCGCGGGCGATTTTTCAGGTCGTTGAAAGTGGCATCCAGCGGCACTCCGAAGTGATGGTACACCGTGGCCGCAAGATCGCCGGGAGTTACCGGCCGCTCCGCCGGTTGGCCGCCCTCGGCATCACTCGCGCCAATCACCTGCCCATGCCGGAAGTCGCCGCCGGCCAGTGTGAGACTCATCACTTGCGGCCAATGATTCCTGCCACCAGTGTAGCCGGCTTGCGTGCCGATGGTGGGTGTGCGGCCAAATTCGCCCATGGCAATCACCAAAACTTCATCCAACAACCCGCGCTCGTTGAGGTCGTTGATGAGGGTGCTGTAAAGATGATCGAACACCGGCAGCAACGGCTTGAGCCCGCTGACGATTCCGCCATAGACTGCATTCGATTTGTCGCCATGCGTGTCCCATGTGCCGGAAGCGCGATGGTGGCTGAGGTCAATGGTCACAAACGCCACGCCAGCCTCCACGAGCCGCCGCGCAAGCAGCGCTTTCTGCGCCCACTCGTGTTTGCCGTAGGTATCGATAATCTTCTTCGGTTCGCGGGAGACGTCCCACGCGGTTTTTGCTTTTTGGCCAAAGATCAAATCATAAGCGCCTTGGTTAAATGCATCGAGCGCAGCCATGTTGCCGTGCTGATCGAGGTGGTGCTGAATGGATTCCATTTGGCGCGACAACGAACGGCGTTCGCGCAAGCGCTCCAACGAAAGGCTCGCGGGCAGTTGCAACAACCGATCCGCCTTGTCGCCCACAAAGGGGTCATGCTGTTTGCCCAGCCAGCCGCCCCACGCAAAGTGCGAGCGGTCACGATGATTGAGCACCACGTAAGGCGGCAGAGCGGGATCGTTCGCGCCGCGCAGTTTGCCGACCAACGAACCCATCGCCGGGTACATCGCGCCTTCGCGATTGACCCGCGGCGCGGCGGCGCGGAAGCCGGTTTGCATCACTTGATTCGGCTGATGGCTGCTGCCTCGGCAATCCATCGAGCGAATGATCGTAAGCTTATCCGCCAACTTCGCATATTTTGGCAAATGCTCGCACACATGCACGCCCGGCAACGTAGTGGGGATCGTGCCAAACGGGCCACGCTTGATGGAGGGCTGGTCAGGCTTGGGATCAAGCGTATCAATGTGGCTCGGCCCGCCGGCCATCCACAGGAGAATCACCGCCTTGCGATTGCCTATCGGCCGACCTGCTTGGGCGGCTTCCGCACGAAAACGAAGGAGATCCGGCAGCGACAATCCGGCCATCCCCGCAAGACCCGTCTTGAGCATCCCGCGCCGACTGAACGCGGTGAGCCCTTCCCGAGTACGTCCATGAAGATTTGTAAACGCGTGCGATTTACCCTGCCCTTCAATCACGCTGTCACCATACGCCCATTCGCGCCTCCGCACAAGACGGTAACAACGAATGCAAATAGTTTGAAACTTCTCACGCCAGTTTTCGTCTATAAATTTGTTCACCCCGTATGGAGGAGCATTTGGGGACTGAACAGGTTGGGTAACCCGTCGGACCCCTGGTCCGGCGGGTTTTTTATAGCCAATTTCTGCGCGCGCTCAAGCAGCGTTTTTTACGCCAATAATTTCAGCTTCGCGAACTCCCCGCCCACTGCAGCCTCGGCAGGCCAATCGAGCCAGTCGTCCAATAACGTGGTGTACACGCTGCGGAAATCGGTGTGGTGTTTGAGATCGCCTTGATCGAGATCGGTGAGGCTCGGGTGCTTGCCGTGGATGCCGGCTTTCACGGCGTCGCCAATGAAAAACATTGGGCCTGCTGCGCCGTGGTCTGTGCCGAGGCTGCCGTTCTCCTTCACACGCCGGCCAAATTCAGAAAACGTGGCCGTAAGCACCCGCTTGGAGAGGCCGTGTCCCTTGAGGTCGGCGTGAAACGCGGCTAGCGCGGAAGAGAGTTCCAACATCAATCCCGTGTGCGCACCTTCCTGTTCGGCGTGCGTATCAAAGCCGCCTAGCGACACAAAATAAACACTCGCGCCGAGATCAGCCGTGATGAGCTGCGCCACGCTCTTGAGCCGCTGGCCGAGGCCGTTTTGCGGATAGGGCTTCGCCGGCTTGTAGTCAGACATCACCTCGGCAATTTTTGCTGAAGTATCCAGTGCCGTGGTGGCCGTGCGTCGCAGGAAATCCAGATCACTGTTGCCCGTGCTGCCGCCTTCGGCCAGTTGACGCATCTGCGCGCGGTGCGCGGCTTGCTCGGCTTTGGAACCGCGCAGTTGCAATTGGTAATCACGCAAACTGCGCACCGTGGGCACCGTGAATTTCGTGGACACCAAACTCAACGGCAACCGATCCGTGCCCAACGCCACCGCAGGCACCTTCCCGTCGAGCCCACCCTTCACGTGATCAAACGCGCGCCCAACCCAACCATCGCGCTTTTCCTCGATGCCCGGTTTGGCCGTGTGCCAAATATCCATACTGCGAAAATGCGAGCGGTTCGGATTCGGATAACCGACGCCCTGCACTATGCCCAACGCACCGTCATCGAATAATTCCTTAAAACCCTGCATTTGCGGATGCAATCCCAGCGCGCCCTCAAGCTTGAGGGCCGCGCTTTTTCCAATCCCAAGGCTGGGGCGCAGCTTACGATAATTGTCCTCCTCGAACGGCACCACCGTGTTGAGCCCGTCATTGCCGCCGGCCAGTTGGACCAGCACGAGGATGCGGCCATCCAGATTCGGCCGCGTCGCGCGCGCGAACACCGGATGCGGTCGAGTGCCCAACGCCACCAAACCGGTGGCACCGAGCGTTTTCAAAAATGTGCGTCGTGTGTTCATTGTTTTAAGTGAGTTGAAATTCCGGCAGCGTCATCATTAGGTGTAACAGTTTGCGCGGTTCAACCTTGGCCTTAGCCATTCCGCGCACTTCGCGCGAGAGCAGCAATTCGCGGTAAAATTCGCGCGCGCGTTTTGGTTCGGTCATTTGACCCATTTGCCCATTCAACAGCGCCATTGCAAAATTATTGCGTTGCAGTAGCGAGGCGGACGTAATCCAAAGGCGGCCGCCTTCCCAGCCTTTCACCGTGGACGGCTCGAAAATCGATTGACCGAGCTGACCAGACACACGATTGATCGCCTGCAAATTGGGCCGCACCCCCAACGCGCGACACGCACCGAGCGTGAGCTCTAGCGGTTCCTTGATGCGCGCGTACCGCGCGGCCGCGCCAAAAAACAACTTGGACTCCAACAGTTCGCGCATCACAGGACGTATCGCAAAATCGTGCACGCGCAAGCGCGCGGCCAGGGCGGTGATATGCTCGTCAGTGGGTTGATCGAGCACAAACGCGCGCAGCAATTTAAACGCAATGAACCGAGCGCACGCCTTGTGGGCGAGGCAAAGATCGATCACCTCACCGCCATCAAGATTGGCTGTTTTTCCAAACAACGATTTGCTTGTGATGTCGTGCTGGCGTTGGTTGAACCAAAATTTATCATCGCGCACGTGCCAGCCGGTGAAGGCGCGCGCGGCTTGTTTGATGTCGCCTTCGGTGTAATTGCCCTCGCCGAGGCTGAAGAGCTCCATTACCTCGCGCGCGAAATTTTCATTTGCGTGACGCTTCCGATTGGCGTTGCTGTCCAGCCAAATGAGCATCGCCACATCCTTCGCCATCGCGTGCAGCAGCTCGCGGAAGCTCCCAAGTGCCTCGGCGCGAAAGCGGTCGTTCTGCGTGGCCATATGCGGTACGCTTTGCACTTTGGAAAATGAAGTGGCAAAATGATTGTGCCAAAAGAGCGTGAGCTTTTCCGTGAGTGGATTAGCGGTGTAATGCATCCGATGCAGCCACCACGCCTGAAGATCGCCCACCGCGCCGGTGTCGTAAGCCGCTTCGCGCAACAGCGACTCGATGTCCTCGAAATCCGCCGTCTCTTTTTGCGGCGTGAGGAGCCGTTCCAATGACTTGGCCAAGCCCACTTTGTGGGTCGTCGCAATCTCGGCCGCGGTGGCGCCGAACTGCGTGCGCCACAGCAAATGCGTGGCGTCGCGCCGACTCCATTGGCGTGCGTCGTGCGGGGCGAGGATTCCCGCCGGTTGCTTTATTCGGCCCATTTGCCTTCGAGTTCGATTTGAAACCCTTTGTCTTTCACACTGGTGCTGAAACGCAGAATTTCAACCGCTTTTAATAAGCGCTCGGCCAATTGGATTTCCGCACGCGCTTGTTCGGCGGGTTTGCCGGTTTGGATGTTCTTGGCCACGAGCGTGCGGCTGTTGATCGCCACCAACCCAGCCAACGCGGACGGGTGCAGTTCGAAATTAAAATTGCGGTTCAATCGATTGAGGTTCTGCGGTTTTTTCAATTCCGTCACCAACGATTTTAAAAGCTCCAGCGAAGTGCAAAACACAAAACGCCCGTTCACCGTGGCGGCGCACGGCATGAAGTTGTACGAGATGTCCAGCCGCTCGCCCTGTGGCGGACGCAGATATTGGATGGTGTTGATAGCAACGCCTTCGTGCACCACGGCTGTCATCACCGAAGGTTCGCGCTCGCCTTGCTCAGCGGCAACTACGTTGGTGATGGTAACGATAGTTTGGAACACAAGCTGGAACAGATTGCCGTCCTGCGGCCGCTTGAGGTCAAATAGCAGCGCAAAGCCCGGCAGCTTGATGCCCGGCTCGCCTTTAAAATGTTCGAAGGATTGTTTGGCTGCTAGAAAGGTGATGGTGGACCCAAATGCCGGCATAATGTCCTCACCAATATCACGCCCAGGAAAAAGGTTGCCGATTTCACTCTCGAATTTGTCAAAGCCTGCCTGTAGGCGTTCCTCCATCAACTCTTCGCGTTTTCCATACCAACCACTAAGGTTGCGATGGATAGAGAGCCCACCCATTAGGCCCGATACGGCCGGCATACCAGGCGTGCCGGGAGTTCCCGATTTGGAGAAAAACCAGTCAAACTTGTCGCCCAACACCTTAGGTTCGCCCTCAATCCCAGCGGTGAACTTTAGTCCGGTTTTGTCAGCATCAAGTGTGAGCCCCAAATAATCACTTTGCATCGCCAGCTCCATGATGCCGGAAAACATGAGCGACATAAAACCGTCATCATATTTTTCCGGTAAGTTAAATCGCTCGCCGGCGAGTTTGCGAAAGTACCCAAGATCAGTCCACGCGCGCACGAAGTGTTCGGCACCCATGTCGCGCTCCATTTTTTTGAAGGCGGGATTGTGCGCCACAACTACCTTCGCGTCCCCGCGCAGACCGGCGATGGATTGATCGAGCAACGCGGCGGTGCTGGCGGCGGCGATCCAGTTTTTGTGAAGGGCAAGGAAGGCCTTCCCTTCAATAATGAGTAGTTCCAATTCGCCGCGCATCTCGCGCTTCACTGTGTCCTCGGCCAGCGTAATAAGCGGCTCAAGCCGTTCGCGCACATGCGCCCACGCAGCGGGATCGGTCACGCGGATCATCACTACCAAGTCGGGTTGTTCGACCTCTGCTTTCGGGTAAATGCCAACCGCGATTTCGCCAAAAAGTTTTTCGGCAGCCGTCCAGAGATTCATGCCAAGGTACGCCTCCGCCACTTTACGACCGGCGGCAATTTTTTCATATTGCGGCTGCTGCATGGCCTGTTTGATTTGGGGCGAGTCAAGGGCATCTGAATAATACGCCGAGTCGCGCAACTGAATGAGGCGCTGACCAAGGTCATTGATTTCCACATAGCCCACAGCATTCCTTGGCATGGCGGCAGAAAGCAGCGCAGCGTTCACGGTGAACACAGCGTAAGAAAATACGAGGGTAATCAGCAGCAATGGGGTTCGCATGAGGTTAGTTTACGGAGTTGAGGTTGGAAGGCAACACGTTTTCTGTGGCTTTTCAGCGAATACGCACTAAAAAAAGTGTGGTTACAACGCCGCTTGTCGCATCGGACACAGTGTGGTTTAATAAGTGCATGAGCAGTCACCTCGATTCCCTTCGGCAATTCACAACCATTGTCGCAGACACCGGCGATTTTGTGTCCATTCGCGAATACACTCCTCAAGATGCCACCACCAATCCCAGCCTCATTCTCAAGGCCGCACAGATGCCCGAGTACGCTGAACTCGTCAACAAAGTCCTCGCCGAAACCCGCAATGCCGATGATGTACTTGGCGAGGCACTGGATAAACTAGCCGTGTTTTTTGGGTTAGAGATTTTGAAAATCGTGCCGGGCCGCGTAAGTACCGAGGTGGACGCGCGCCTGAGCTTCGACACCACCGCTACCCTTGCCAAGGCGCGGTCGTTGATTGCGCGTTACGAAAAGAATGGTATCGAGCGCGAACGCATCCTCATCAAAATCGCCGCCACATGGGAAGGCATTCGCGCCGCCGAGGAATTGGAAAAGCAAGGCATCCACTGCAACCTCACGTTGCTCTTCTCCTTCCCCCAAGCCATCGCCTGTGCCGAGGCCGGCGTACAGCTTATTTCCCCCTTTGTCGGCCGTATCATGGACTGGCACAAAGCTAAGACCGGCAACGACTACGCTCCCGCCGATGACCCCGGCGTGCAATCGGTCACCGCAATTTACAACTACTACAAAAAATTCGATTATGCCACCGAAGTCATGGGGGCGAGCTTCCGCAACACCGGCGAAATCACTGAACTCGCCGGCTGTGACCTTTTAACAATTAGCCCTGGCCTCCTCGAGGAACTACAGAAAACCGAAGGAGACCTCCCTTGCAAGCTCACTGAAGAAGCCGCCAACGCCAGTAACGTAGAAAAAATGACCCTCAACGAAACCGCCTTCCGATGGGAGTTAAACGAAGATCCTTGCGCCACCGAAAAACTAGCCGACGGCATCCGCCGCTTTGCCGCTGACACCGTCAAGCTGGAACAATTCCTCACCGAAAAACTTAAACTCCAGCCGGCTTAATTATTTCTCCGGCAAAGCCACTTGCTTGTTGCCGCGCAGGTATGCCACTAGATCGCGCAGTTCGTCTTCCCTGAGTGCCAACACAAGGCCTTCGGGCATCATCGAAAAATTCTGCGGATCGATTGCCGCCACATCGCGCTTGGCCACGGTTACCACCTCAGCCGGCGTGGCAATGGTCACCGACTGCCCTTCATTGCGGCGGATGACGCCTACCAATACGCGATTGTCTTTTGTGCGCAAAATTGTCGTTCGATAGTCGTTGGGAATCTCTGCATTCGGGTCGAGCATGTTTGTCAGCAGATAATCGAGATTGTTCCGATTGGATCCCGTAATGTCCGGCCCTATCTCACCGCCTTCGCCGTATAGCTTGTGGCACTGCCCGCAGGTGCGTTGAAAAAGTACCCGCCCACGCGGTAAATTGGCCGGGCGATTCACCTTGGCTTCCAGTAGTTTTTTATATTTCGCAATCTCCTTCAGCCTCGCCGCCGGCGTGGATCGGCTCACACCCCAAACCTTGTCGAGTTGCGCGTTGATCTCCTTCACGCCATGCGCGCGCAATTGCCGCACAATGTCCGCCGGCAACTCATTCGCCTTCACCGCCTGGTTCCCCACCGCCACCATCAGCGCTTTGGCAAACAACACCCGCGAAGCCAGCGTGGTAAGCGCATCGCGTTTGCCCGCCGTATCCAGCTCCGAATAAATCTTTAAAATCGCCGGGGGAGTCTTAGCGTCCTCAAACGCCCCCAGCCCGAGCAACGCCTCCCGGCGTAGCGCTTCATTTTGAAGAAGTCCCCGCAATGCATTTGGCAACCTCACATCCCGCGCTGCCACTAACGCCCCCAGCGCCTTTTTGCGATCTGCCAGTTTTGCCTTCTCATCCATCAGCACCTTCCGCAAAGCATCTAGCGTCGCCTTGCTGCCGAAGGTGAGCGAAAGCGACTGCGAAAGTTGCCGGACTTCCGCGTTTGGGCTCTTGGCCAGCTTGGGTGCGATTTCCTTCCAGCCTTTCGGCATTTCGATATTACGCTGACCCTTGAGTGCTGCCGCGATGCCTTTGAGGATATCCACTTGAAACGACGAATCATTCGACTCCTTCAAGATTCCCACCAAGGCAGTCAGCGCTTCTCCGTCCTGTCCTTGCACAGGCAGGGGACTGAGAAGCAGCAGTGCAATTAAAAGAAACAGAGTTTTCTTCATCGAGCCCAATTGTCAATCACAAGGCCCCGCTTAGCCAGCCTTTCCAAGTTAGAGGCTTTTAGAAAAAATTTCGAAATTTCCGGAAGGATGAGCATTCTCTTCATTCTCTATCGTCCGTCTTGATGCCGTTCTTTATAGTTCTTTCGAGCCTTCTCTTCATCCGATTAATGGTGCTGACGTACTGCGGATTCTTAACTTCGTTCTCAACCTCTACATTGCCTTTGGCATAGTCATAAAATTCTTCTACCAAGATGGCCCCACTCTTGAATTCAATCCATTTTGTATAACGATATCTGTCATCCCGAATACTATAACCCATATTCTTCGGTTTCTTCTTGGTGTAATTGTAGGACACTGGTCGAGAAAACTGTGAAATGGCGAAGTTCTTCGCTACAGCCTTGCTGTTATCAAGAAGCGGCAGCAAGCTTTTGCCTTCCAGTTCAACAGGCTTCTTAAGTCCGCATAGATCAGCTATTGTCGGATAGATATCCAGAAACTCCACGGCTTGCCTGATTACCTTCCCTTTTTCTTTTTGGAATGGAGAAGCAAACAATAGTGGGGCGTTGGTCCCCATATCATAGTTGGTAAGTTTACCCCATAGGTTGTGTTCTCCCAGATGAAAACCATGATCTCCATAGAGACAGACAATCGTATTCTTGTTGAGGCCGAGCCTCTTCAACTCATCAAGCAAACGTCCCACTTGAGTGTCCATATAACTCGTCGCAGCATAGTAGCCGTGCCGTAACTCGGCGGTCTTATCTTTGGTCATGGGGCCTTTATCTGGAACATCAGTATATCCCCTAACCTCTTTCCAACTGTGACCAGCAATCAAAGGTGCATCGTTGGGCATCGTCGGATTTTGAGCCTTGGCCAGTTTGGCACGATCATACATGTCCCAGTATTTTTTCGGTGCGGAAAATGGCAGATGTGGTTTGCGGAAACCCACTGCGAGAAAGAACGATTTGTCTCGTTTCTTCAGATCGCCCAATGCTTTCACGGCAGCTTCGCTAACAAGACCATCGACATAGGCGGTGTCAGAAACGGGTGCAGATTCCGAGGCCGCCCGTTTGTGTCCTTTCCCTTTCAGGTTTGCCTCCGTGGCATAGCGCAGCTTGGGATCACGCACATTGTCGTACAGAGGTGCCTCAGACCAAGACGGTGGATCCTTCGATGGCTCACCAGACCCATGATAGATCTTGCCGATCGAATGAGTATGATAACCATTTTTCCTAAACAACTGTGGTAATGTAACCACGTCAGGTTTTTCCTGTCGAAAATGCTTCGAAAGCCCCCAGACACGAATGGTATCGGGTCTCATTCCAGTCATAACTGACGCACGAGAGGGATTACATATGGCAATCTGGCAATGGGCATTAACAAATACCGTTCCACGTGAGCCCAACGCATCAATATTGGGGGTTATCGCCAGTTTGTCTCCGAATATACCCAAACTTGAGCGCAGATCATCTACCACAATGAACAGGACGTTGGGACGATCCGTCGCGTGAACGATCATCGGCAGGAATAAAATGCACAGGCAAACGCGAATCATGGAATCTTCATAAAAGTTTTATAGTCCAGGGCCTTTCTCTTAGCGGTCCCAGCTTCCCGGATCATGGAAAAAAGCTTGTGGGCAAGCTTAGGGTCTTTCAGGGCGTCCCCTGTCTCATTTTGCCAATGCAAAAGTTTTGTGGTCAGTCTAGTAAGAGTCTTTTCGTGCCCGGGATCATCGGCAAGGTTCTTAAATTCATAGGGATCAGTTTGCAGGTCATAAAGCTCATACTTTGGAGGCTGTTTCATCATCTTGTAAGCTCTCCGAACCTGTGGCGACGCAACAGCAAATAGTTCCGCCTCGGAAGCATTGAAAAACTTTTTTCCCATCGTGAAGGAATATCCGGGATTCACCTCTCCGGCGAGGGGATTGTAGATCAGCTTATAACGCATATCGCGCACCGTTCGCTGGGGCCATGGATTGTGATTCGAATGGACGTGAAATTCGGTGAAGAGATACTGGCGCCACTCCGGATACTCTCCGTGGACGATGGGCTTTAGAGACCTTCCCGGCAATGATTTGGGAACCCGCACCTCGGCGATTTCACAGAATGTGGGAAAAAGATCGAGCGTGCTGACCAGCTCCTTCCTTACCTGGCCACCCTTCGTGCCTGGCCAACGTATGATCATAGGTATGCGAACCCCACCCTCATAAGAGGTTCGCTTGCCTCGCAGAAGATCCGCCCCGTGATCACCTATATAGATCACCACGGTGTTTGCCGCCTTGCCCGAGCCTTTGAGTGCCTTGAGCAGGTCGCCTATATACGAATCAAGTCGCATCATGCAGTTGTAGTAGTCCGCGGTCTGCTGCTTGAGTTCGGGATGGTTGATCCCCATGTAGGCAATGGCATCGACATCCTTGCCAATCAAGGGCTTAGCCGGCAGATCGTCGACCATCTTGATGAAAGGTCGGTGAGCATCCGGATAATTCACCTGTAGGTAAAATGGCTTGGCGGTTTCCCGGAAAAACCTCTTCGCACTCTCAACATAGACCGCCATGTTCTTGCGATTGAAGTTCGCTTGGGGGATTACCTTGAAGTCAAAGGGAAACGCGCTCTCAGGGTTGACATGTAGTTTGCCGATGATGCCGGTCCGATAACCCGCCTTGCCAAGAGACTTCACCACATTCGGGATTTTTTCTGAGTACATCCTATACTTCCAGGTGGCCAATCCAATCTGCCCGTTTTGGTGCGGATATAGCCCGGTCAGAAAAGCCGCCCGAGATTGCGAACATCCCGCCTGTGGGACATAAGCATTACTGAATAGCGTTCCCCGAGCTGCCAGGTTGTCCAGATTGGGAGTACTAATCGGTGTACCATAGCACCCAATCTCAGGCCCATTATCCTCCGAGACGATGAGAAGAATATTTGGGCCCTGCCCTGCCTCGGTTGATTGAATAAATCCAACTGAGACCAACATCCACACAAACAAAAATATCAGTAACTGGCTTTTCATAGATTCTATATCAGATTCCCAAGAATGAACTGAGCTTACGGGCCCGTCGCCATTCGACGGGTGATAAACTGCCGCACTTTGGAAATTTTGCAGGCAGCTAAAAGCTGCACCGCTGCCTTCTTATCTGCAGCGACTACTGGCTCAGTAGCGTACCAATACATCAGCGGCAGATTCTGATCGCCCTCATCCTCTGCGTGCCCAAGGAGTGCCTTCAGCACAGGCACGCGCTGCTTCACTGACAAACGCTGCATGGCACTCGCCAGATACAGGCGAACCAGTGGCGACTTATCTTTCTTCGCCATGCTGACGAATTCATTAAGAACCTTTTCGCTAGGGTTTTGATTTTCAGCAAGCAATTGAATGGCCCAAGCACGAAGATGTTCGCTTGAATCCTTTAATAAGCCCGCAAGGGTTTCTTCTTTCAAGTGCCCTGTTACGCGCAATGCCCATAAAGCCCGCAGGCGTAGCGGCACAGAACTGCCTGTCTTTAGAGTTTTTACCAGCGCAGAAGTATCCGCCTGCCGTTCCTGCAATACCCGACGGGCATGCCGCACAAACCAATCGTTCCTGTGCGATTGCAGCTTGAGCAGTTCCGGATTGGACAACTTGTTTATATCGCCCTGCCACGACTTGGGCTTGCCATAAGTGATCTTGTAAATGCGGCCGGTGTGCTTGCGGGTGTTACGGGTGTGATGGCATTCGCCGGTGTCAGAAAAATCGCTAACATATACCGCCCCGTCCGGACCGTAGGCCAGTGACACGCCAACAAACCATGGATCAGCCGCGCGCATAACATCAGGCGCATGCGTTGCCGTGTATCCACTGCCCTTGCGGATCAACCGGTCATGATTCACACGGCGACCGTGAATATTATTCATGAACACTTGATTCCGATATTCAGAGGGCCAGTTGTCTCCGAGGTAGATCATCGTGCCACAATGCGCATGGCCGCCGCCGGCCACATCCTCCTCGGGCGTGCCTATCCCGGCCCGGATCGTCTTGGTGTTGGTAAAGTGCAAATGATCGGCAATGGTGGCAATGCGCTCATAGGCATATTTGCCGGTGGGCCGATTACGCCCGGGCTCATAATAAGCACCTTGGATCACATGAAAGAGATGCGGGTTCACGCAGTTGCACACAAAGGCGTGTCCGTAATCATTCCAATCGATACCCCATGGATTGGTCGTGCCGTCTGCAAAATTCTCCCACACATGCCGCAACGGATGATACCGCCACACGCCGCCGTCAATGCGCCGCCGCTCCGCCTCAGGCTTACCCGGCTTGCCCACCAGCGACCAGTTCGATCGACCATGCGTTGCATACAGCCAGCCGTCCGGCCCCCAAGCAAAGCCGTTGGCGATATTGTGCGCGTTGGCGTGGGTGCCAAAGCCATCCAAAAGAACAATGGGTTCACCATCGGGCACGCCGTCGTAATCCTTGTCCGGGATGAAATAAAAGTTCGGAATCGACATCACCCACGCGCCGCCAAAGCCCACCTCAATTCCACTCACGTATTCCAGCTTATCGCAGAAAACAATCCGCTTGTCGTGCGTTCCATCCCCATCAGTATCTTCGAGAATGATGATGCGGTCCTTTTTGCCCGCTTTCTTGTCTGGATAATTATTGGCCTCGGCCACCCACAACCGGCCCCGATCATCGATGCAGAAACCAATCGGCTGCTTGATATCCGGTTCACCGGCAAAAAGGGTCACGTTGAATCCCTTGGGCACCTGCATGGTTTTAGCCGCTTCCAATGGAGGGAAGGGTTTCTCGACGACCGGTTGCGCATTCTTCTTGGCACCCCAAAGATAAGGAGTGAAAAAAACGGCAAGTAGAAACCCGATAGTAAGGTGCTTCATTACTTCTTGAGTAAACGAGGCGAAGCTTCATCAACCCAGCCGGCTTTACGTTGACCTTTGCCGGGACGGTTTGTGTCACCTAAGTCTTTACGGGCGGCCTCGGCATGAGCAAGAAGTTGCTTTACCACATTAGGATTGGCGGCGGCCACGTCGTTGTCCTCGCGAATGTCTTTGGCTAGATTATAGAGCTTGAGTTCCTTTTTGCCCTCAGGCTTGCCCCAGTTACGTTTTTTGGAGTCCATGGCGACAAAGAGCTTCCAGTCGCCGGAACGCACGGCCTGCAACTGATCCATCTGGTAATAGTAATAAGCCTCGCGCGGATGATCCTTGGATTTTCCGCTGAGTATCGGCCAAATGTTTTTGCCATCAATAATGCGGTCAGTGGGTGTTTTGCCGCCGGCGATTGCGGCGAGGGTGGGAAGGATGTCCAGTGTGCTGGTGAGCGTGCCACTGCTGGTACCGGCGGGGATTTTGCCGGGCCAACGCACCACGCAGGGAACGCGCATGCCGCCTTCGTCGGTGCGGCCTTTGCGGCCGCGCAGGGGGAGGTTACTGCCCTGCTTCTCGCGGAAGGAACCGTTGTCGGAAGTAAAGAGAACAAAAGTATTTTCATCGATGCCTTCGGCTTTCAGCGCCTTGAAAAGTTCGCCCATGGACCAATCGATCTCCTGCACCCAATCGCCGTAGGGGCCATCCTTGCTGGTACCCTTGAATTTTTCGCCGGGCACCAAGGGCAGATGCACGGCGGTGTGCGGCAGGTAGAGGAAGAAAGGCTTTTTGCTGTTGGCCTTGATGAATTTTACGGCTTCTTCGGTGTACTGTGTGGTGATGGTGGTATCGCGCTGTACGCTATCCTCAATTACCTCAAGATCGCGCACCAAGGGCAACGGTACCTGCTTGCGGTTCATGTCGTTGCTGTAGGGGATGCCAAAGTAATGATCGAAGCCTTGAGAAGTGGGCATGAAATCGGGGTGATCGCCCAGATGCCATTTGCCGATGCACATGGTGGCGTAGCCCTGCTCTTTTAACACCTCGGCTACGGTGATCTCGCTGGGGTTGAGGCCCTTGCGGGCGGCGGGGAAGAGCACGCACAGGTTCTTTTCATCCACATGCATGTTTACCCGGCGCGGATAACAGCCGGTCATGAGGCTGGAGCGTGAGGGGGTGCAGACGGGGCAGGTGGAATAGAAGTCGGTGAGCTTCATGCCTTCCTTGGCCATCTTGTCCAATACCGGCGTGGCGTGTTTTGTGGAGCCGAAGGGGCCAATATCGCCGTAGCCAAGGTCATCACAGAAAACGACGATGAAATTGGGCTTGGCGGCCTGCGCTGAGGGCAGGGCGAGCAGAAGGGCTACGAGGACAAAGAGGATTTGTTTTTTCATTTTAAATTATTTCTTCATTACCCGCCCCGTGTGTTGGGCATTTTGCCCACGCATGGGCCACGGGCTTTTGGCTAGGCCTTTGGAGTCGGTCTTGATGGCATAGAGTTTTTTGTCCGCTGACCCGACG
>JAOLZA010000003.1 GCA_028343615.1 Verrucomicrobiota bacterium | reverse complement strand
TCTAAATTTATGGATTGGTGGGAGCAGGTGAGGCCGAAGCGACTGGGGGAATAATGCAGCATCGCAATGATGGCGGCGTCAAATTACCATGAAAACAAGCAACTTTAACCAATCGTTGGGTGCTGTTGGTGTGACCGCTTACGCAACTAAAATTCCGTAAGCTTTCGACAGAGCTAGGGGCGTTCACGCCCCATGATACACTTTGACTACCTAATCGCAGACAACATGGCTCGCCACATCTGACCTTGAGCAGGCGTGACGGGAGGCGTAAGGTGGTGACGAATGAAAACCACACCGGTAGAGGAATCATGAGAATATTCGCATTAACGATATTAGGGTTGATGGTTGTGGGGTGTGGTAAAGAGAACCCGCCTGTGCGGTTGGGCAAATCGGGCGAGCCGCTGAAGAGTGTCAAAGCCCCAGCTAAAAAATTAACAAAAGAAGATATTGTTGGAACATATGTTCAAAGGTTTCCAAGCGGAATTAAGCTGATATTTAAGTTTTCCAGAAACGGAAGGTTTGAATACATCAATGACCCGACGGCTTACAATCCTACAATTAGCATTAGTAGAAGAGGGGGTACATGGAAATTGTCTAATGAAGAAGTTGTCTTCAGTTATGATAAGCAGTCCGGTGCGGCCACAATTGCAGCGATAAAACGGGGTGGCAATAGATCTTATGACATCCTCACTATAGTGGCTGAGCTAGTAAATGGAGTACGGACACCAAAGGAGGGGCCGCAATACGCCTACAGGAAGGAATGAGATTGCCCCTGTGACGCCGTGGTGGCAAACAGGCTAAATACCCTACGATAACAGCATGAAATTACGCACCCTAACCTCTATCAGAAGCTTACGCTATTAAAGTGAAGTAAGCATAAACAAGATCCTCAAAAAGGAAATCAAATGAAGATTCGTATCCTTCTGGCGTTAATCGCCATTACCCTGATGCCCGCTTTTGCTGCGGAGAAAGCCCCTTGGACGGCTGGTGTTGCTACAGCGGTCATCACCCCCGAACAACCCATGCCCATGGCCGGCTATGGTGCGCGGAAAGCCCCGGCCACGGGCAAAGATCAGGATCTCTTCGGCAAAGCGTTGGCCATTGAGGATCAAAAAGGCAACCGTGTGGTTTTTATCACGCTGGATTTAATTGGGGTCACTGCGGAATTGCGCACGGCGGTTGAACAGGGCGTGCATGAAAAATATAAATTGCCACCTCATGCCCTAGTTATGAACGCCTCCCATACCCATTGCGGCCCCGCCTACGGACGACCGGAGGTAAAGGATTACTTTGAGGGGCTTGTGAAAAAACTTATCGCCACAGTAGGGCGCGCGATCGAAGCCTCGGAGCCTGCACATCTCAGTTATGCCCAAGCAAAGTGTGGGTTTGCCATGAATCGTCGCACACCAACCGACGAGGGATACAGAAATCACCCCAATCCAAAAGGCCCGGTAGATCACACGGTGCCGGTTTTACGCATCGACAATGCTGAAGGAAAACTCAAGGCAGTCATGTTCGGTTATGCCTGCCACAATACCTCGGTGGGCTACCTGCGCTGGCTGGGGGACTATGCGGGGTTTGCTCAGCAATACTTTGAGGCGGATCACCCGGGCGTTACGGCAATGTTTATGATGGGATGTGGGGGAGATCAAAATCCCTATCCTCGCGGCACCGCTGAATGGGCAGCCAAACATGGACGGGCGTTGTGCACGGCGGTGGAGGCGGCATTGGAAGTTACGCAGCGAACCTTGCGCCATCAAAACCAAATTCAAGGCCCGCTGAAATCCGTCATGGAGACGGTTTCTCTGGAATTCAGAACCAAGGATCGCGAGGATTTTGATTACCCCGTGCAGGTAATCCAATTCGGCAATGACTTATCCATGATCACCTTGGGTAACGAGGTGGTTATCGACTACGTGCTACGCCTGAAGCGCGAGTTGGGCAGGGCTGATGGACCGGAGATTTGGGTGTCCGGCTATTCCAATGTTTACTCAGGCTACATCCCCAGTAAACGGGTATTGCTCGAGGGCGGCTACGAGGCCCGCAGCCGGCCGTGGAAGGATGCCCTAGAAGAACGGATTATCGCCAAAGCCCACCAACTTTTCGGAAAAGTGAATAAAGAGAAATGAAAAAAACTTTTGCCATTCTGTCGGTATCCCTTTTTTGGGCCTTAGCTTTCCCTGCTGTTGCTCAAACCAATGATGACCATAAAACATTGCGCGTCTTCATCTTTGCGGGTCAATCGAACATGGTGGGTTCGGACTCCAAGGTGAAGGATATCAAGCGCTTTCCGCCTTATGCCGGACTGGAGGAAGCACAGGATAAAACCCTCTTCACCTACTGCCTTGGTCGCGAAAAAAAAACCCGTTCCAAGGGATGGAAGGTGCTGGCCCCAATCAATAATATCGTGGGCCCCGAACTCAGCTTCGCCCGCAAGGTGACCGAACACATCAAGGCACCCATTGCCATTATCAAGGTGGCTGCAGGCGGCACGCATCTGGGCGGAGACTGGAATCCTGATGAGCCCATCGGTTTCAAGATGTATCCCTTGGCACTGGAAACCATCCGCACCGCTCTGGCGAATTTGGATAAACAAAAAATCAATTACCGACTTGAAGGTTTCATGTGGCATCAGGGTGAGAACGACATGTTCAATAAGGACTACATGCCCAACTACGGCAAGAACCTGAAAAACTTCCTGTCCAAATGGCGGCGGGATCTCAAGACGCCCGACCTAAAATTCTACATCGGAGAACTCTGCACCAAGACCATCTGGGGCATGGACCTGCGCCCGCGCATGTATGCCATCAGCCTCGGCCAACGCGAAGTGACCAACGCCGACAACCGTGCCGAATATGTGCCCACTTCGCATGTGGGTGCAGAGATTGGTCGCCCCGTTGGACTCCATTACCATTACGGAACGCTGGGCCAACTGCAGCATGGCGAAAATTATGCGAGCGCTTACTTGCGCACCATCGGCCTCAAGCTCGACACCCCGCGTCCCTTAAAAAAATGGCCCTACAAAAAAGGCAGCACCGTGAAGCTTTTTATTCTGGCCGGCCACCGCAACATGGAAGGCGAACGCGCCTTTGAGCAGGAACTAAAACCCCTTAAAGGCAAAGAGGCCCTACTCAAGGACAACCCAAAAATCGCCTACAAGTATAACCTCGGTGGCGGATACAAGACATCCAATGGCTGGGAACCTCTGGGCCTCACCGGTTACTACGATACCTTTGGCCCTGAACTGAGCTTTGCCAGCAGCATCGCCGGTAAGGTGAAAGGTAATATCGCTATTGCCAAGTTTACCCATAGCGGATCGCAGATCATCGACTGGACTCCTGAAGGCAGCATGGCCAAGAGCCGACATATTTATCCGAAGTTCATCCAGTTCGTGAAGGATTCCATCAGTGAACTATCTGCCAAAGGCCATCAAGTGGAGATAGAAGGAATCTTTTATCATGTGGGTGAAAACGACATGTCCTTTCACCCGTACCGCAAGGAAGCCGCCGCACGGGTGCAGACCATTATCAACCAAAGCCGTAAAGATCTGGCTCAGCCCAAGTTAAGATGGTTTGTCAGCCAGCAATCTCCGACTGATGTGGAAAGGCTCAACAACCTGGATATAGTCAGTGACATGGCCAAGGTCGCTGCAGTGGACCCGGATTTCATTCACCTCAAGGCCTTTAACCTGCCGCCACAGGAAAAGATGCTGGTCATTACCACCGAAGGTATCGTGCAACTGGGTGAAGTGATTGCCAAGGGCTACCTCGAGAACCAATAAAAAAACCCGCACCGTTTCCAGTGCGGGTAAATTAACTAAAACCGAATCTACTTCTTCGGAATCTCATTAAGTGTGTAGTAGGCATTCGGGTGCAGGAGCGGCAAGCCATCCTTGGAACGAATACCACCTGAAACCAGATGATGTACATGGCCCTTGACGAGCCCCTCCACCTTGATACGTACGCTCTTGTTATCCTTGGCCACCGTGGCACCGACCACCTTGGGCGTAACGTGATCCACTTCCGGGCTGCCGTATTTGGACTGAAGAATATAGGTCCATGCCTTCATGGAGTAGCTTGCCACATCACCGGCCGTCTTGGGATCGACCTCATGCGTGAAGGTGAGCTCAAAGCCGTCTGACTTGGCTCGCATTTCATGAACCTCAAAAGGCACCTTGCCCGTCCAGTTCACACGATCCAGCGCAAAGCGCTTGCCGCCACGTGCACCCCAACCACGATCTGAACCTCCAACGAACATCGCACCACTAGGATCGTAGTATGCAGGAATGTTTCCGGAGCCAAAACCGGTCATGAAAAGAATGGCTGCCCCCTGATAGACACCATTAACTTTCTCTAAGATGACACGACTCACGTTAGAATGGCTCTGGTCACTAACGAGTAATTGATTCTTGAACGGCCCAAACTTTTCATTACTGGCAAAGGTAAACCCACTGGTAGAGTTGCCCAGCTTGGCATGGGGCAGCACACAGGCCGGCGGCACATACTCCTTCACCCGCTCACGCTCCTTGGGGATACGGCTATTACTATTGGGAGTCACTGGAGGTTTGGGACCCATATGCTTCTTTACAAGCGGTAGATCCCACCATTTGTAACTGGCTGGATGACTCTGGAAGGACCCCGCCTTCAGATGCTTCAATGAACTGGAGCCATTCCAAGGGCCCTGATTATCTGAGTAAAACACGTCACCCAGGTGATTGAGCCCAATCCCGCCGGGGCTCCGAATACCACTGGCGGTTGGAATCATCTCTCCCTTCTTATTTACGCGCACGCACCAGCCACGGTAAGGGGTATTACTGTTAAAGGATCCGGTCAGGCAAAGAACCACCCACATATTGCCATTAGGGTCGAATTGTGAACCAAAGGCATATTCATGGTAATCGCCATTAACACCCCAACCGTCATTCACGGTTTCAAAAATATCGGCCCGACCATCACCATCCTCATCCTTGATACGAGTAACCTCGCAGCGCTGAGTTGCGTAAAGCCAACCATCATTCCAATGTAAACCAATTGGCTCATGCAAACCTCTTGCGTAGAGCTTCACCTTCATATCATCAGCTTTACCCAACGGGTTACTAACCGTGTAGATATCACCACGACGTGTTCCAACCGCAAGGGTTCCATTAGGTAACATGGCGATTCCACTGGCCTCAAGTACCACCCCTTCCGGTAGAGGGATACGGGTAAACTTGTAGTAGTCATCCTGTTTCGGTGCCGCCTGAACCAACAGGCTGGTAATCATTAATCCGGCGAGTAGCATTTTTTTATTCATCATCAAATCCCCTTTAATTTTTAGTTCAAATCCCATTCGTATTTAGCCCGAAGGGTCGCTTTGCCTGTGGCCTCTATTGGGACCAGCAATTCCTTACCATTGACTCCATCACGAAGGATGGGCTTTTCCTGTGAATCGAGTGTTAGTTTCAAGGAGTCGCCGACTTTCCAGCTATTGCCCTGTTTTTCAATAGAGTCATCGGCTGCAGCCAGATAATAGAACTTCCCATCTCCAGTGAAGGTAATCTGCCTAGTGAAAGAGGGAAGAGCTCCGGCTTCCGGAATCACATAATCCTCAATCACAGTGTCGCCCGCAGTATATTTGAAAATCGGCCGGCGACCCTCAACCAATCGATAACCCCGGAAACGCAGCCCCTTGGCGCGATCATCATCATTATTGCCAAGCTTTAGTTCCGGCCAGGGGGTCTTGGCATCGGGTAATTGAGCGATAGCCTGCGCACGCTTCATGTTAATGAGGTAGTGCCCACTGGGCGGCTGAAATCCCTGGCCGCGACCATTCCAATGCTTCGCTCCGTCCATAAAGGCTCCGTGCCAAGTCATGACAATGTTCAAGGCATTCGCATCAAAACAGATATTTAACTTCTCGGGATAGCCAACACCAATCCCACGAGGACTCGCCCCTTGAATAAAGTTACGATACATCACCGCCTCATTGTTCTTCGGCTCAATGGGATTACCGGTGGCAATCGCCGGCTTCTTTCCTCCACCTTGCGGAGCTGTGTTGCGGGCCAATTGCAGTTTCTTGATACCGGGTCCGGACATATCAAGCGACAAATGCTCGCCGCCAGCCTTCTCAAAAAACTCAATGCGAACGAGCGCGACACCCTCATCCAGATTCTCTGAACCTGATTTGTTAATTATCCCATGCACTCCGTCATTATTGATGACTACCTTGCCGTTCACGAGCAATCTCGAGCCGTCGTCCGAACCAAGGTTGAAGGTATATTTGCCCTTCTTTTTGATCTGAAGCTCACCCTCGATCACAAGTCCAAAATTGTCACGCTTCTTAGAGAAGTTTGTGTCAGCAATACCACTCTTGGCCTCGCCGGTCTTAACCGGTTTGAGCTTTTCGAAGTCGGGTAAATTGCTCCATGAACCATTATACACACGGTACCTGAACTTCTGGAGAGCACCCTTGGCTACGATACCACCGGCTCCTGCAGCCGGCGCAGTACCATCACTAAGTGATTTCACGTAAGCCATTAACGCCTTCATTTCCTGATCATTCACGGCTGGAGGAGGAGGCATGGGGGCCGCCGCACTCTTCACCACCTTGTCGATAGGTTTACGAATGGACTCAATGAAATACGCCTCATCGAAAACCACTGTGGCATCCTTACCGCCAAACCCAAGGGTAACAGTACGTTCTTTGCCCCAGAAGTTACCATCGAATTTAGGCGCCTTCATCGCCACCCCCGCCAGTGCCGGCGGTCCGCCGGTAACTTCATGGCAGGTAAAACAAATCTTGGTTTGGAAAAGCACTTTGCCTTGGGCAACCAAATCCGCGTTTGCAGCCGCCAAATTGCCAGCCAACCCAACGACTGCCAAAACCGGCAGTCCCCAACGAGAAACACATTGTGATTTCATTTTAAAAAAGTCGATGCGCAGTGTGGTGGCACGCGGACATTGGCGCAAGCGCCCAATGGCATTGCGAAGTAATTAGGACTCCTTAGTTTGAATCCGCATTCAAAAGAGGCGAATCATCACCCGCTCCCGGAGAAGATTCCGGATCGTTCCGATTACGCAGGCAAAGCCAACGAATGAGCCAGAATAGCCCCAACGGCCCGAGCAGCAGGGTTAACCCAGTGAAGAGAATAGCAACGAGCGTGGGATACACGATGGAATTTACCGTTTCATCCAGCGCGAAATAAATACCTGCCATGATCTTATTTTTGGCCAATGCTACCGCCTCCGTTCCGGAAGCGTTATCGGCCTGCAACGACCCCAAAAACTCGACTGCCTCGTTATCAGTCAGTTTGCCCTTGAGCTGCTCGTCCCAAATAAACTTCATTACTTCACGGCCGAACCACTTCTGGTACCAACTGCCGCTGGCTCGCTTATCCAACTCCTCGAGTGCGCGTTTGCGCGTGTCATGTTCATAGGTTTTAGCTTGGCCAGTGGCTTTCCGCAGCTTGGACACCGCCTGAGTAAGATCACGATCCAGCAACGAAGTACCGTTCGCATCCTCACCAGCACCTTTGAGCCGCCACACCATGATTGCTGAATAGGTGTTGACCACCGCCTTCTCAAATACTTCCCCTTCGCGCGCACCCTTTTTTATAGTGCGGCCACTGCCCCACACACTCAATGCGGAACCCAAACCCAACGACAGCGTGCCCACCATCAGCACTGGCCAGAGCCAGCGCAAATATTTATACCACCCCCATGGCAGATCCATCCAGCCGCGATCACGCAGCACGCGCCATAGAAACACACCTGCAGCTGCACCCAGCCCTAGGCCCAAAAATCCCCATAGGAAAAAATGGTAAACCGCCTTGCTCACCAGCTCGCCAAACCCTTTTACCGCATCCCATATCGAAACGAGTGCCTGACTTACCGTTGAAGGTTCTGCAGCCCCAACTGCTCCAATCGCTCCAATCAGAATCAGAAAAAGAATCCATCGACTATGCCGTTCATAATCATTTCCTTTTACACCCCCTTTTGGGGGCTGAGTAACGGTGCTTGATAGGATTTTTCTCATTATATTTTTTAAGTTGCCGCAGCTTAAGCACAACAAAATCGGGTGTTATTATTATAATATTTACGGGTAATTTAAACAAAAAAAAGTGCCTCCCATCATTTGCCTTCGTATTATACGTAGTGTATGTTAGGAGCGTTGTACATAGTTAACAATCACACCCATGAAAAACATTCAGGGCAGTCGGCATCTAAGATGCACCGGCTTGTTGACTATGATCTTAGTTTTTCCTCATGTGGAAGAAAAGGTTGATTTTTATTTAAAATCACTGAAAAGAGAGATCTGGCGCGCGTCTATAAATTGCTGATAAAAAGATATTTGACAAGCCGACAGGAATCAATTACTAGCCCCTCCCTTTTAACTAAAACAGTTAGATATAAAACCATAGAAAGCATAACAAAATACCTCAAGAAATGAATAATAAAAATTGGACCATGAGTTCCCTGACGCGCGATGACTGGGATTTCTCATGCTATAAAAAAATACCAAGCTCGGCAATCAGCCGCATTTACCTTTGGGAAATGGATCGTGATCTGGGCAGCGGTAAAGGACCATTTGCCAAGGATCCAGCCAACAAAAAATGGCTGGCTTCCCTGAGCAAAGAAAAAACCCACACAATACTGCCCAATGCCCCAGTGGTGTCTAGTAGCGGCAACTCGCACAAAACCAGAGGCGGCGACGCCGTAGCGGCAAGCGGAAGCAACACACTGCACGTATTCCAGGTGAACTGGAATTGCAGTCAGGCTGAACTCGTGGAAGCTTTCTCAGATTGGTTGGAGTTTGGCCACGGCACCCCCTATGTCACGTTTCCGACCAACACCCGCGGACGCCCGCGCCAGCAGTTCACCATGCTTGAAAAACTAACCATCCACCGGTTCCACCAAGTGGGCTACTCCGGCGGACCTAAGTTCTTTCGCGAGAATAAGAAAGATCCGTTCCGTCGTAATCTGAAGCGGATTAACTGGACTCTAGCGCAACGCGAAATGAATCTCCATTTCAAGCACCGCACCAAAGAGTTGTCCCGCCTAAGCAAGGCGGCAGGAAAAAATTGGAAGAACTTGCTCTACTAATCACACAAAACCCAACGCACACATCTAATGGTTTTAAACCCCGCCCGATTTCGGGCGGGGTTTTTTATGAGTGCCACCGGATTATTCAACCTTGCGCACGACTTTCACGCCCTGTTGATAAACTGATTCACGGCGCTTTCCGCCTTGAGGATAAAAGAGAACCAGCGTACCCGTGCCCTTCGGCAATTCCGAGGCCACCTTGCCTCCAAGTTTCCACGAAGTGGCGCGCACCAATCTACCCCGCTGGAAGATGGCGTCCACCATCCGTTCTCCGTTGGGGTACCACTCCACAAAACGCCCGTTAATTTTCCCTTCTGAATAATCTGCCTCCATCAGCGGTGCACCGGCGATATACCACGACCGTATGAGTCCATCGCGGTGGCCGTGGTTCATCCGGCCTTTGAACCTGATTCCATCGATGTAATAAT
This sequence comes from Verrucomicrobiota bacterium, assembly GCA_028343615.1. Lineage (GTDB taxonomy): Bacteria > Verrucomicrobiota > Verrucomicrobiia > Limisphaerales > UBA1100 > JACNJL01. Next base: position 81,821 of record JAOLZA010000003.1, on the reverse strand, counting down.
CATAGGTACCGTGAAAAGGCTGTCCGGTGACAGTATTTATGTACTTACCTGAAGCGTGTTTCACCGGCGCCCCAGTGAGGTATGAATCACTGTTTCCGCCGGATACGCTAGGGACTTGGACCCCGTTGCGATAGGTTTTTTCACTCTCTCGGGTACCATCGGAGCGAAATAGAATGAGAGCCCCGGTGCCATTCAACACGCGGCTGCCTTCGGTTCCGTCGGGTTTCCATGAGGTGCCGGAGATGATTTTCCCATCCTGCCATTCAGCCACGGCGCGTCGCTGGGTACCGTTATACCATTCCTCAAACCGACCGTGTTTGCGACCGTTTTTATAGCTAAACAGGAACTTTCGGCCGGTACTCGGATTAGTCATCGTATTCTCGCCAGTATACGGCACGGTGTCGCCTTTCAAATATACCAACCCACCGCGCATTTCCAACTCGTTCAATGGTGACTTCGGTGTGGACTCGCATCCTGCGCACAAGGCTACTGTCAGCACCATCAACTGGATGGTTTGATTCATGTTATTTCTCCTTTTTAATTACTGGTTATCCCCACGTTGTACATGGAGTTGAGGCAGCCAAGTATTGGCTTTACTGATAGCGGCTTGCCGTTGTGCGACTGTAAGTTTGGGAGACAATGCCGACAACTGAACCGCTGCAACCTCATGGCCACTCAAGGCGGCCTGACACAACCACACAAAGGCCTCCACCTCATCGACATCCACCCCTTGGCCCGCGCGGCACAGACCGGCGAAATTAAACTGAGCATCTGTATGGCCCTGCCAGGCGGCCAACCGAAAACTTCGCGCAGCAGTCTCCGTATTCTTCGGCAGGCCCTGTCCAGTCAACAGGCGCACACCCATTTCATTGAGCGCTTGGGGCTGGCCGAGCTGGGCGGCACGCTGATACCACTTCACTGCCAAAGCCTCATCCACCGGCCCGCCTTTGCCGGTGGCCAGTTGCACAGCAAAGTTAAACATACCGTCAGCATGGCCGCCCTCTGCGGCGCGGATAAAATACTTGCGGGCCATAACCGCATCACGTTTGGCACTTTCGCCAAGAAGCAACTTTACGCCCAGTTGATTGGCCGCAGCGGCGTGGCCCTGATCGGCGGCTTTTTTGTAGAATTCAAAAGATTTTTTGTCATCAAGCGGCATGCCCCGTCCCTGTTCGTAGCGGATGGCGAGGACGTATTGCGCATTGGCCAATCCGCGATCCGCCGCGCGGAGCACCCATCGCAGGGCTTCCGGTTCGTTTTTTTCGATACCAATTCCAAAGATGAGGCGGGCGGCGTGTTGGAACAATGAGGCGGGCGGGGCATCTTCGGGAGGCGCTCCGACCCCCTTCGACTTGCCGATGCGTACGGGCCAGCCATCGTTCAGGCGGGCGGAAAGCTGCCCATGGATATCCAATGCGCTTTTGGCTGCCTCACGATCTCTAGCAAATGATTGGTTATCCTCGTCCCGGTTAAATTCCGTGAGACGGGCGAGCCAATAAAGAGCTAACCGGTGATCCTGAGGCACACCGCGGCCTCCCTGATAGATTTTGGATAACGCCAGTTGTGCTTCCGCATTGTCGTTTTCCGCAGCACGTCGGTACCACTTCACCGCCAGTGCTAGGTTGGGTTCGATGCCTTGTCCAGCATCGTACATTCCTGCCAACTCGAATTGCCCGCGGGGATTGTCATTTTCTGCCGCCCGCCGATGCCATTGGAAACGTTCCTTAAGAATAGCCGCCTTTTCTTCTTCGGTATCGCCCTCATTTTTCAGGCGCAGCCCCACGTTGTTTTGGGAAACTGCATTGCCTCTTTCGGCCGCTCGCCGGTAATGCTCGATCGATTTGTCGGAATTAGCCGCCCCTTCACCAGCGCGACCGTAGTTCAGCATCCAGCCGATGTTATTAATCGCACCGGAATTCCCCTGTGACGCAGCCTTGCGATACCATTCCATGGCCAGCACATCATTTTTCTCCACTCCCTGCCCCTTGCTATAACGCGCACCGAGCATAAACTCCGCCTCGGCAAACCCCTGTTCGGCAATAGGTCGCTGCCAACGGATGGCCTCCACATAATCACGCCGCCCATGGCGTTGACTAGCCCAGATGTTGCCCGCCCAAAACATAGCCTGTACGCTTCCCTGCTCGCCCAACGTCATAAAAATGGGCAACGTCTCGCGGTACAACTTGCGTGCCCGATCCCGATCACGCCGCGCGCCGAGACCAGCCCAGTATTGATCGGCCATTTTCGACATGGAAAAGGGATCACCCGCCTTGGCCGCCTGTTCAAAAATTTTCAGCGCCGCTGCCTTATCCATCTCCAGCCCGCCCCAGCCGCGATAATGCAGCAAACCCAACGCACGCGTCGCCGTAACATTCCCCGCCTTGACGAGCGCTGGCAGTCCGGGGGCGGCTTGTTTCAAGTATTCATTACTCTTTTTTTCATCCGGCTCCACCCCGGTACCAAAACGATACATCAACCCCACCCGAAACCGGCCTAGGGCATGACCGGCAGCGGCGGATTTTTTGGCCCATTCAAACGCTCTAGGCAAATTCACCGGCACGCCTTGTCCCCAGACCAGCAGCTGGCTCACTTCGTGTTGCGCCAGCGCATCGCCAGCCTTGGCCTTGGTTAACTCGGCGGCATAGCGCGCAGCCAGTTTGGGAGCCGCAGCCTTGAGCTTGTCCGGCAACGCTGCGCCGCGCGTGGGCGCATCGCCAGGAACAGGAGGGACTTGCGAAAACAAAGTTGAGGACAGGAATCCTGAAAGGCCAAAAATATACGCGAACCGCATGGCAAAAAGTGTAGTCATTCGAACGCGATTTGTCCTTAAAAATATTGAGGATTTATTCCCCGCATCGACGCAGAAAAGTGGCGCGGTAATTGTGGTATTGACGGGTCACCGGTTCATGGCGCTCCACCCACTTGCCGGGGCGCACGATGGTGGTGCCGTTGACCGTGAAGTGCTCGCCCGGTTCGTACTCGCGACGTCGCACCCATTCTTGTTCGCGCCGGGTGAATTCCCGAGAGTGCACCACCAGCTCCGCTCCCACCGCACGCGCATGATTTTTAAGTTGCCCATTGCCGGGGGAATGAGCTGTATTGAATTCCGATTCACCCAGAATTCCCCAACCGCCGTCGGTATGCAACGTCACTCGCTCGGCATGACGACGCATCAGCGTTTGTTGAATCTCTGGCTCCCCAACCGGCACAGTGGAATCGGAGGAAGCAATCAGCGGGAAATAATTTTTCTCATATGGATTACTGACCCAGCCATCCAGCACTGCACAACCGGTCGAAAGCCATAATCCTATCACCATAAACCAAACATATTTCATGTGCCGCATTATTCAATCTCCATTCAGATTTGCCCCGCTCACGTACTAATCCTCGACGACCATTTAGTACGTAAACGTACCTTTTCAGGGGGTGTTTGTCAATGGGGGGATTATTGTTATACGCACACCGTTCCTATTCTGAAAGAAATAGGCCGCCAACGGGGAGGAGTGTGGGGTATCCCGCTGGCGACCAGAAGCGGATGGGGGACATCCGCGGCGGAGGTTATTAACAGCACGGCGACTTATTGTCAATAAGTAGTGGTGGTCAATTACGAGGTCTGCGCCAGTTTTTTCAACGGCTCTCCACTTATGCGAAATGATTGCCAGCTATTCAATTGCTCCGCCCCGAGAGTTTCATAAAAATCTGCCGCTGATTGGTTCCAATCCAGCGCCACCCATTCAAAGCGCGGGCAATTACGTTCTACGGCTATGTTTGCAAGGTGCGCCAGCATTTGCCGACCGATGCCGTGGCGGCGGTATTCGGGCTTCACAAACAGATCCTCAAGATATACTCCGGCTCGACCGGTGAAGGTGGAGTAGTTGTGAAAATAAATGGCAAATGCCGCCGGCTCGCCGCGCCATTCACCGATAATCCCCTCTACGGCGGCCCGACGGTTTTTACCGAAAAGCGTTTCGCGCACAGTCGCTTCGGTGGCTTCCACTTGATCCGCCATTTTTTCGAACTCTGCAAGGGCACGAATAAATTCCAACAATAACGCAGAGTCCTCCTCTGTGGCAGGTCTTATTTTCAAATCGGTTTCAGGCACGCAGCACTTTCCCCAAGCCGTACGCGAATGTCAACGACCGTACTTTGCACTTGGCCATGGCACGTGAAGGAGCTTCAATACCCGCTCATGCCTCTCACACAACGCAATCCATCCAACAACCGACACGGCTTTACGCTGATTGAGCTGTTGGTAGTAATTGCAATCCTTGGGGTACTGGTGGCGCTGCTGCTTCCCGTACTTGGGCGCGCCAAGGCAAAGGCCAGCCGCGTTAAGTGCGTAAGCCAACTCGGACAAATGGCAACGTCCCTCATTGCCTTTTCCAACGAAAACGGAGGCCGCCTGCCATGGCAACTCACACCTTTTAACCAACGAGAGTTTTTTGGCCCGCAAAATGATGACTTTGCCAGCCATCCAGCCGCCATCTTCTCGCTGCCCACGTTGCGAACAGGGCTCGGTTCGGCGGAGATTTTGTGGTCGCCCTGCGATGCAGAACGCGAAGCGGCCAACGAGGCCGCACGCGCAGACTGGGCCCGTTACGATCCAACCATCGACCGCATCCTGCCACACAAAGCAATCAGCTACGTGCTCATCCACGGGGCAGACACTGGCCGGCCCACCACCGTGCTGGGCACTACGCGCAATCTTTCCACCTGCGACCTTGGCACCGCGCGCTGGAGCGGCGCGGATGAGAAACACGTGCCACCCGAAGCAATGAGCGGCCTCAACAAAGGCGAGGGCCAGCTCATGGGCGCCGACGGATCGGCGCGGCAATCAGATGATGCAGATATTGGCGCGGCCGGGAAAATTGTGCTGGCCCACAGTGAATCCGCTGGGGGTGTGACTGTGGGCCGTGCGACCACCGGCATACTGGGTTGTTGCGCCGCGCCTGCACCCGTGGTCGGCGGGAAAATTCCAAACCTATTTCCTAACATTTCTGAAAATGGAAAGGGCACGCGATTCGTCTTCATTCTTGATTGCTCAGGCAGCATGCGCATCGACAAACGTCTGCAACTTGCCAGGCACGCGCTCTATCGCACGCTCGGGAAACTTGGTCCGAAAAAAGAGTTCTTCATCTATTTCTATCACAGTGCCAGTTTGCCTATGGAAGGCGAGCCGCTGCAGGCCACCCAAGACAACATCGCCAGCATCAAGCCTTGGGCCAATGCCATTCCCGCCGCCGGCGGCACCGACCCGCGCGGAGCACTGCGCGAAGCCTTCGGTAAGAAAAAACCCGACACCATTTGGCTGATGACCGATGGTATTTTCAAAGTGGGCAATGATCTCCCTGTCCGGCGCTTAATTGCCGACCTCAACAAAGACAAAAAAGTACGCGTGAACACCGTCGGCTTCGGGCGTAAGCCCGAGGATATGGACAAGTCACTCGCTCCAATCGCATCCGAAAACGATGGCAGCTTTGAGTTTATCAAATCCAATCTGGACGAGTAGCCCGACACCCAAACAACTGTTTAATTGTTGATAAACTATGTGCAAACTACTCCCACTCGCGCTCTTGGCGCTCACTATGACCACTGAATCCGCATCCCCCGTCGCCATCGTCATCCACGGCGGCGCCGGCCGCATGGACAAGGCGAAGCTCACACCCGCCCGCCAAAAAGAATATCACACTACGCTTGAGGCTTCCCTGCGCGCCGGCCACGCCATTCTCAAAAGCGGTGGCAGCTCGCTGGATGCCGTGCAGGCAGCCATCATAGTGATGGAAGATTCGCCACTCTTTAATGCCGGCAAAGGTGCCGTCTTCACCAGTGCCGGCCGCAATGAACTCGATGCCTCACTCATGGACGGTCGCACCCTTGAGGCCGGCGCAGTTGGCGGCGTAACTACCTTGAAAAACCCCATCCTCGCCGCGCGAGCCGTGATGGATCACACCCCACACGTGCTGCTCACCAACGAAGGGGCGGAAGCCTTCGCAAAAAACAGGGGACTGAAGCTAGTGAAACCTACCTATTTTCATACCGACCACCGCTGGCGCCAATTACAGGAATGGAAGAAGAAGAAAGCAAAGGGCAAAAATACCTTACTCGATGGGAAACATGCCGACTACTTCGGCACCGTCGGCTGCGTTGCGCTCGATACCAAAGGGAATATCGCTGCTGGCACCTCCACCGGTGGTCTCACCGGCAAACAGTTTGGCCGCATCGGCGACTCGCCCATCATCGGTGCCGGCACTTATGCCAACAACAAAACCTGCGGCATCTCCTGCACCGGCCACGGCGAATATTTCATCCGCTACGCCGTCGCCCACGACATATCCGCGCATATGGAATATAAAAAATCCACCCTCGCCCAAGCCGCCCGCGACATCGTTCAGATAAAACTAAAAAAAGCCAAAGGCAGCGGTGGCATCATCGGCCTTGATGCCAAAGGTAACATCGTCATGGAATTCAACACCCCCGCCATGAACCGCGGCAGCATCGATAAAAATGGAAAGTTGACCACTGGGATTTTCAAATGACTCTACGCACCATATTTCTCGTTTGCTTACCGACCGCCTTAATGGCAGCGGAGATTTCCAAGGATTACCAAAAAACAGCCAATCGACTTATTCACTCGGCGACGAATAGTGCGTTTGCGTTTCAGCGGTTGGGGACGTTGTGCGACACGTTCGGGCCGCGCTTCAGTGGGTCGGCGAATTTAGAGAAGGCGATCGATTGGTGTCTTGCGGAGATGAAAAAGGATGGTTTTGTGAATGTGCACGGCGAGGAGGTGACCGTGCCGCATTGGGTACGCGGAGAGGAATCGGCAGTGTTAGTTGCACCTCGGCGGCGAAAGTTACCAATGTTGGGGCTAGGCGGCAGCGTGGGGACGCCGAAGGAAGGACTCACGGCGGAGGTTTTGGTGGTAGATAGTTTTGCGGATTTGAAGGCGAATGAGGCGCGGGCGAAAGGAAAGATAGTGTTGTTTAATTTGCCGTTCACGAATTATCGCGAGACGGTGATTGTGCGGCGCGAGGGCGCAGTAGAAGCAGCAAAGGTGGGCGCGGTGGCCAGCTTAATTCGGTCGGTGGGCCCATTTTCGATGCAGACGCCACACACAGGCAACATGCGCTACGATGACAAAGTGAAACGCATTCCCCACGCGGCTTTGTCGGTGGAGGATGCGCAGATGCTGGCCCGGATACAATCGCGTGGAGAGACGATTCGCATTCAATTGAAAATGGAGGCGCGGACGCTGCCGCCGGCCAAATCACGTAATGTGATTGCGGAAATCCGCGGAAGCGTGAAGCCGAATGAAATTGTGATTGTGAGCGGCCACATTGATTCGTGGGATGTAGGTCAGGGGGCGATGGATGATGGCGGCGGCTGTCTTGCCGCGTGGGAGGCGGCGCGGTTGATTATGAAAAGCGGGCTGAAGCCGCGCCGCACCATTCGCGTGGTGTTATGGACGAATGAGGAGAATGGCCTTGGCGGCGCTAAGGAATACGCGCGGCGACACGCGAAGGATTTGAAAAATCATGTGCTCGCGATTGAATCGGACAGCGGCGTGTTTAAGCCGACGGGCTACGGCTTCCTCGGCAGCGGTGAGGGAATGAAAGTTATCCAAAAAATCGGCGGTTTGCTCGCGCCATTGGGCGCGGGGGAAATTAAGAAAGGCTGCCGCGGCGCGGACGTGATGAGACTCATCGGTGGCGGCGTGCCGGTGATGCATTTGGAGGTGGACCGCGAGCGCTACTTTTGGTTTCATCACACTCACGCGGACACCATCGACAAACTCGACCGCCACGAGTTTAACCGATGCGTCGCCTCGCTGGCGGTGATGACTTTCGTGGCTGCAGATTGGGCCAACGGAGTGCCACGCTAAGTTTTCGTATTCTGTTCAAAAAAGCAGCCGCCAGAGATTTCCCCCGACGGCTGCACCCAACGCGCTATTTGTGTACGCCGGTGATCCTCAAGACACACCAGCAACGAAGAGCCTATCAGGGCTTTAATCCTCTTGCCTACTGTAAAAATAAGTTTTGTTTATAGTAGGGTATCCGAGCGTAATCAGCGCGCACCTCAGAAATCGATACGGCAGTTGGGCAAAGCTTCACGAAGCAACTCCACTTCGCTGCGCGGAATGGGATTGCCGCCGAGACTTAACAGCTCCAAACGTTGAAGCCCAGCCAAAGCAGTGACGTTTGTGATACGATTACGTTCAAGATAAAGTATCTTTACTTCATTGAGTTGCGCGATCGGAGCTATATCACTTATGACATTGTCGTTAAGGTTCAATAATTCCAGCGCACGCAAGTTGGCCAACGGACGAATGTTGGTAATTTTATTTTTTGAAAAGTTCAATGACTCCGCCCGCAACAATTTACTCATCGGTTCAAGATGGGTAATTTGATTGCCGCTCGCATCCAATGTTCGCAAATCTTTCAAGAGCTCCAAAGGCCCGAGCGTGGTTAGTAGATTGTTACGAACCTTAAGTACGTTGATGGTACTGATGCGGCCGATGGGCTCGAGATCCGCCACGCGGTTATCGCCCAAATCAAGCCGCCGCAACTGCGGCAATCGCGCCAACGGCGAGACATCTTCAATCCGATTGAAGCCCAGATACAACACTTCCAACTTGGTGAGATTTCCGATGGGTTCAAGGTTTTCCACGTGATTGTTGTCGAGAATAAGTAAATGCAATCCACGCAATTGGCCCACAGGCTTGAGGTCGCTTATCAAGCTTCGAGCCAAATCGAAACGGTCAAGCTCTAGCAACTCTGTCTTGGTAATTACTCCTTCGGATTTCTTGAGATGCTCACGCAATTTAATCTCAAACTCAGCGTTAGAAAACTCAATTCGCCCGGGCAAGTCTTCATCCACCCCGTCCTTATCATTGCCCCACCGCGAATGCGATTCACTGCGCACTTCCACCAGTTCATACACCCCAAACTCACGACTGTAGATGAGGCGCATGGTGTAGTTAAAAAACACACCGGGCCATAAATAATCATCCACCATATCTCCCCATTTACTGCGTTCCTCAATAATATCAGGCGGCCGGTTCATGAGTGCATGCACCTCGACCCGACTCACGTCCGGCCCCTGCAGTAAAAAGAAAAATTCATTCACACGCACCCCGCAAGCTTGCCGGGCCTGTTGATCCTTAAAATAACCCACGACTACTGCTAGCATCAATCCGGCCAATGCAATCCGGAATCCCAGTCGCACGCGTTGACGGCGCGTGGATACGGGTTTTGATCCAGAATCCGCTATCAACTGGGACTCCAGTTCCACAGGTTTAGCATCTGATTCACTCATTGTTTTCAGCGATGGTCAGTTTATCCCGAACAACTTCGTGCGAGCAGATAGATTATACCTCCAACGATCCACACCGCATCACATCCGATGCCAGACTTTTTCTTCGTCGGGTCAGGCACATCCTCCTCGTGCGGGAAGGCCTCGACAGTGGAATCTGTCTCTTCAGCTTTCGCCCGCGGCGGGACGGCTCTAGGTTTTCTCCCAAAAAATTCACCGAGGTGTAAACCCAGCTTCCGGCCGAGGTCCTCCGCGTCGACCGACTGACCAGTGTTATCCGTTGTTCCCTCTAAACCGGATTCAAGATCCAAGGCTTGCCGGCGAGGTTTGCGGGGGATCACCGGTGGCAGATCATCCGCCGATGATTTTACTTTCGATTCACCGCGCCTTTTCGCTTTCGTTACTTTTGGCACCTTTGATTCAACGGGTTTGGCACCCATCGTCGCCAAAATCCGGGCTGCTTCCTCGTGTCCATTCTCGGCGGCACGCTCAAACCAGTGTCGCGCTTGCTCTACATCCTGCTCCACGCGGTCGCCTGTTTGGTAAATGACCGCCAGACGATATTGAATCTTAACTTCGTCTAGTTCCTCGGCTCGGTAAATGAGATTGTCCAGATTTCGCATCAGAAAAATTTCTAAAAATATTCACGCAACCCGCCGATTAGGCCGGTTCTCTTGGCAGGCTAATCTTCCGTGGTCCCGGACGCAACGGAATTGCGCCGGCCACTGATGTGTAGCGAAATGTAAATGCTCAACAATACCGATGCACAAAAGGCCGCTGCGCCCCATTCGACGGCCACTCGCGATCCACCGGGCAAGCCCTTGATGGCGACGACTAGCACGGCGAGCACAAACACATCGAGCATAGACCATTTGCCAAGGTGGTTTATCCAGCGGACTGAATTGCCAATATCCAGTGCACGTGCGCGGCGGGCGGTGGCCATAAAATACACACTCAATTTACACATCGGAAACACAACGGAAAAGAGTAGCACCACCACGCCGATGAAAATGCTGCCCTCGTCAAACATGGAGCGGATGCCTTCAATTATGGAATAGGTGGTGGGTGCCGTGAGGTCGGGCTTGAGCAGTCGCACCAGCGGGGTAATGTCGCCAAAGGCGGGATGCAGCGTCATGCACGGCGCAAAGAGCCCGAGGCCCAGTAGAACCGCCGCCACTCCGAGGCACACTTGAAGCTGCCGCGGGTTCATGACCGGTTAGCGCAAAGCCTCCACGAGTTTCTCCACCGACTGCTCGCTGTCCACCACGCGCAGCACAAAACGCTTCAGCCCACCGCGATCGGTCGCCATACGATCGCGGTCGCGAGTAGGTTTACCTTCGGTATCGATGAAGTACGCGTTGTCGCCCAGCTCGAGGTCGGCCAGTGGGATGGTGCAACCGCCGGCGAAGTCATCCCGCAACGAATCGTCGTCATACGCGCGAATCACCAGCTCGCCGTTAGGCTCCACGGAAATCAACGCGGCCTTAATCAGATTGCGCGGCGAGAGCCGTTGGCCAGCGTTTGTGAGCACCTTCCGCAGTTCAATCACACTCACATTCGCACCAAGGCCAAACCACTTGGCGATGAGAGCATTTTTCACCACATCATTTTTGGTATGATACACCGTCTTGCCATGCCAGTTGAGTTGGTAATACATATCCGGCGCCGAACTTCCAGCATCCCAACCCGCGCCCCCTTGTTTGGCGGGGTGAAACTCCATCAACGTCACCAACACATAATAATCTTTGCCCTCCAGCACTTTTTTGGAAGCCTCTTCTGCATCCGCTTCGCGCTCATCATTCCCTGCCCAAAACATTGCACCCACCGCCAAAACAATCAGAAGCGGCACCACATAGAAAAAAGGCGAGGGCGAGGCGGGCTTAGCCGATGGCGTGTTTTCGGTCATGGCAATTTTTTGGGCGACTTCAGTGCCACGGAAGCCCGGATGCCACGCATCGTTCTCCAGACAGCCGCTGACGGTTTCTGTGGCGAGGCGCACACAAACAGATATTGGTTAGCCGAATCTTTGTACTGCCACGTCTGTAACTCAAAATGCAGCGTCTGGAATTTTTTGGTAGCGAAAGGCTCAACCCAATACACCTCCGCGCGGTAAAACTTGGCATTCATCGCGCCTTCCGGTGATTCCTCCTGCATCTTGAGTGCCTCCAGTTTTACTGTAAACTTGCTTGTATCCAAATCTGGCTTGCCCAGTCGCGCCTTCGATAGGCCAATGTAGTAAGCCAGCAATTCCTTGCGCAGCACCTCCGCCGTCAACACCGGTTTTTGCTCCAGCGCAAAAAGAAATACGTACGTGAAAAAATCCTTTGCTTCTGCCTTGAACATCCCCGGCGCGAACAGGATTTCCTCAATTCCCTTCAACCCTAGCTTCGGCGCAAACGAAGGCGGCAGCTTAATCCGCTCCCCCGCCCATTCCAGCGTAGGCTTTTTGATTTCAAACTTCTGCAAATGCGGCGGCAATGCTGCACTCATAGAAAAACCCGCTATGATCAGGCCGAGAAAAAGGAAACGTTGCATGCCGCAGGTCTATCACCTTTCTCCAATGGCGTAAAGCGCGGCGGCTTGGGATTGTCAACAGGCGCAAAGAAGTGTAGCAGAGGGCATGACCATTGGTTGGCTTTCATTTGCATCTGCCCTCTCTATTTCATTTCCCATCATTGCCGCGGACAAACTACCGGAGACGGGGAAGCAGTTCCCGGCGCTAGTAAGTTTCGATGAATTGATGCGCAAGTTTGTGCGTGAGAATAATATCCCTGGCGCTGCACTGGCAGTGGCCAAGGATGGGCGAATGGTATACGCCCGTGGCTTCGGTTACGCCGATCGCGAAAAAAAAAAGCATGTTCAACCCGAATCCCTATTCCGGATTGCTAGCATCTCCAAACCTCTTACGGCCGTGGCCATCATGCAGTTGGTGGAAAAAGGTAAACTAAATCTAGAAGATAATGTTTTTTCCATTTTGCCTCACAAAGCCCACTTGGCGACTGGAACAAAGATAGACCCTGGCCTAGCTAAGATCACCATTCAGCAACTTCTCCAACATCAGGGTGGCTGGGATCGTGGCCGGTCGTTTGATCCCATGTTTCGCTCTGTAAAAATTGCGAACACGTTGGGTGTCAATCCACCCGCTAAAGCCGATGATATTATCCGGTACATGATGGGCCGAAAACTAGATTTCTCTCCAGGCTCACAGTTTGCCTATTCCAATTTCGGTTATTGCTTACTGGGAAGAGTTATCGAACAGGTGAGCGGTAGTGACTACGAGAAATATATGCGGAACGACGTTCTCAAGCCCTTAGGTATCTATTCTATGCACATAGGGAAATCACTTCTAAAAAACAGAGCAAAGGATGAAGTTCGATATTACACGCGTAGCAAATCCAAGGCTATTGCCGTAATGGGAAAACAAATTGGCCAGCCAGTGCTCCGGCCCTATGGTGCATGGTATCTTGAAGCCATGGATTCTCACGGCGCCTGGATAGCTTCGGCAGTCGATTTAGTGCGCTTCGGATCAGCCGTAGAATGTTTTAATTCATCCAAAGTGCTAACCGAAAAAAGTATAGGCAAGATGGTTGCAAGACCAAAAGGGATTGCCGGTCACGACAATGCTGGGAAACCTAAGGCCGCTTATTACGGGTTGGGCTGGGCAATTCGACCAGTGAGAAACACAGGGGAATTCAATCGCTGGCACTCTGGGGGGCTGGACGGAACATCAACAATTCTTGTTCTTCGACACGACGGGATATGTTGGGCAGTGCTGTTCAATACCCGCCAGGCAGTTGATGGGCAAGCAGCATCCAACAAGATTGATTCGTTAGTACATTCCGCCGCCAATGCCGTAAAAAAATGGCCAAAGCACGACCTGTTTGAGCAGGAAAAAACTAAGCGAGAATGTCCTTAACCACGTGCCCGTGGACGTCGGTGAGGCGGAAGTCACGGCCTTGATAGCGATAGGTTAGTTTGTGGTGATCGATGCCCAACTGATGCAGGATGGTGGCGTTGAGGTCGTGAATGTGCATGGTGCCAGGCGTCCATTTGTCCTTGTCTGGCTGCGGCTTGAGCATGTTTCCATCGGCGTCGGCAATGTTATAGCCATAATCGTCGGTTCGGCCATAGGTGATGCCGGGCTTAATGCCGCCGCCGGCCATCCAGACAGAGAAGCAACGAGGGTGATGGTCACGCCCGTAATTGTCCTTACCCAGTTTGCCCTGACAATACGGCGTGCGGCCAAACTCACCACCCCACACCACCAATGTGTCGTCGAGCAGGCCACGGTTTTTTAAATCCCTGATAAGCGCGGCACTGCCTTGATCAACATCTTTACATTGATTGCCGTGCTCGCCGGCGAGGTTCCCATGGGCGTCCCAGCCACGATGGAAAATCTGGATGTTGCGCACGCCGCGCTCTGCCAGTCGGCGAGCGTTCAAGCAGCACGCTGCAAACGTGCCAGGCGTCTTGGCATCATTACCGTAGAGTTTGAAAGTCGAGTCTGGTTCCTTGCTCAAATCCATCAATTCCGGCACTGATGCCTGCATGCGATAGGCCATCTCATGTTGCTTGATGCGCCCCAACATCGAAGGGTCAGCAAAGCGTTTGTGCTGCGCCTGATTCAGAGCGGTGAGCACATCGAGCTGTGCACGCCGGTCACCGCGCGTCACGCCGGCGGGGTTATTCAGATACAATACCGGATCGCCCTGGCTACGCAGCAATACTCCCTGATGTTGCGACGACATGAAGCCCGAGCCCCACAGGCGGCCAAACAAGCTCTGCTCTGGGTGCTTCGTCCGCGCGTGCATGACCACATAGTTCGGCAGGTTTTCGTTCATGCTGCCGAGACCGTAGCTTAGCCACGCACCAAGGCTCGGCCGGCCGGGGATTTGGCTGCCTGATTGGATGTACGTAATCGCCGGATCATGATTTATCGCCTCGGTAAACGCCGTGTGCACCACGCACAATTCCTTGGCCACAGTTGCCGTGTGAGGCAACAGCTCGCTCACCCACACCCCGTCGGCGTTGTTTTCTTGCTTGGTGAACTTGTATTTTGTCGGACACACCGGCAGCGTCTTTTGCCGCGAGGTCATACCCGTGATGCGTTGACCATCGCGCACTTCCTTTGGCAAATCCTTGCCATACATCTCGCGCATCTTCGGCTTGTAATCCCACAAATCCAGATGCGATGGCCCGCCACTCATGAAAAGGTAAATCACTCGCTTCGCCTTGGCCGGATGGTGCATACCGTTCTTCGACTCCGCGCCCATCAAATTGCGCCCCATCAGCCCCGCCATCGCCGCCGTACCAAGCCCGAGCGCCGAGCACCCGAACAATTGCCGGCGTGTCATCATTAATTCCGTTTCGAGTAATAAGTCGTTCATTATCTTTCTCCGTATCAGTAAACCCACAAAGCCACGTCGCTCGCGAGGACCGTGAGGATCACCTGTGTCCAAGCTGCATGATCGACTACATTGAGTTTCTCATCCCGCGGTGAATCGCCGATTGAAAGAAGCTTTTTCGCGTCCCCTTCATTGGCCTTATATCGATACTTTAATTTCATAAAGAGCGCCATGCACAAAGCCTCTTCCCCTTCATCTGGAGGCCGACTAGCCACTAGTTTGAAGAGTAGCCTGATGCGAGCAAAGCTATTACCAGCTTCAACTTCCCTCATTAAACGCTCTCCAAAGTGCCGCCCCATCTCCACACGTTGAGGTTCATTGAAGAGCGCAAGTGATTGGGTAGGCGTGTTCGTGCGCGAACGGCGCACACAACTACTCTCGCGACTGGGCGCATCAAAAAGCGTCATCATTGGGTGGGGACTGGTTCGTTTCCAGTAAACATAAATGCTGCGCCGGTATTGGCGGGCATCCTTGTCAGTAACATAATTCTTCGTGTTACTCCCCGGGTGCATCAACGCCTTCCACAGACCAGCCGGCTGATATGGCTTCACGCCTTCTCCCCCCATGGACTTATTGAGCAAACCGCTGGCCCATAAGGCCACGTCGCGCAAAGCTTCGGCATCCAGGCGAAAGTTAGGGCCTCGCGCCCAGAGTCGGTTCTCTGGATCATTCACCTTGGCTCGATAAGCCGAACTTTGCTTGAAGGTGCGGCTGGTGACCATCAAACGCAGCATCGCCTTGAGGTTCCAATTGCGATCCTGCAAATCCACCGCCAGCCAGTCTAGCAGTTCCGGATGTGTCGGTTGCTCGCCCTGCAAACCAAAATCCGCCGGCGTGCGCACGAGCGCTTCGCCGAAGGTGCGCTGCCACACGCGGTTGATAAGTACGCGCGACACGAGCGGATGCCCGCGTGCGGTAAGCCATTGCGCGAGCCCGAGGCGATTGGCCGGAGCATCCTTGTGTAACGCGCCCATCACCGCGAACACTCCAGGCTGCAATGGTTCGCCCTTCGGCAGATTATATTCGCCGCGATCGAGCAGTTTCATCTGGCGTGGGTTGGGTAAATCGCGTGCCACAAGCGTGGATACAAACTGTTTTTTCAAATCGGCGATCTGTTTTGCGAGCGCGTCCACCTCGGGTTTTAGATCCGTATTTTTTCCTGCCTGTTTCGTGAGGCTCACGTGCCGAGCATTGATTGCCTCCCACTTTTCCCACGCCGCGATGTCCGCAGGTGCTTTCACCGTGGGGCCATATTCGTAGCGATTACCATCCATCGAGGACTCGGCAGTACTGTTGAAAAACGCCATCATACTATAGTACTCCACCTGCGGAATCGGATCATACTTGTGCGTATGACAGCGCGCACAGGTGAGCGACATGCCGAGTAGCGCGGTACCCAACGTCTCTACACGATCAAAATTATTCTTCGCCTGAAACTCTGCTGGAATCGCGCCGCCCTCGGCCGTAGAAGGATTCATACGCACAAAGCCGGTAGCCACGAGCTGCGCAAGCGTCGGCTTAGGCAATAGGTCGCCGGCCAATTGCCACGTAAGGAATTCATCCAGCGGCTGATTGCGATTAAACGCACGCACCACCCAGTCACGGTACGGATATATGGCGCGTTTGTTGTCAAGGTGCAATCCATGCGTGTCGCCGTAGCGCACCGCGTCCAGCCAATACCGCGCCTGATGCTCACCGTAGTGCGGGCTCGCCAGCAACGCATCAACCAGTCGCTCGTAAGCGTCTGGTTTCTTGTTCGATAAGAATTTTCCCAACAATCTCGGCTCCGGCGGAAGCCCTGTGAGTACCAACGCCACCCGCCGCGCCAACGTCGCCTTGTCCGCCTCCGGCGCGAATTCAACCCCCTGCGCATTCAGCTGCCGCCCCACCAACGCATCCACCGCATTACCCGCCCAGTCTGGCTGCAGCTTCTTTGGCGGGACGAACGCCCAGTGCTTCGTGTACTTCCCTCCCTCTTTCACCCACCGCGTCAAAACATCCCGCTCAGCCGCCGTCAACTGCTTCTCTGCCTTCCTTGGCGGCATCGGATCCTCCTGGTCGTGCAGTCGCACAAGCAACTCACTTTCCTCCAACATTTTCGGGTCAATGGCCTTGTACCCATCCAAGTCTCGTGTAGCCTCCAGAAACGAGTCCAGCCGCAGCACATCTTTATTTTCACCGTCTGGCCCATGGCAGACGAAACACTTATTGGACAAGATGGGAAGAATCTCTCGTGAAAAATCCACCGCGAATATCTGACCCACACAAAACACCGCAGCCAAAAATAAAACGCCCTTCATCAGAAAATTGTATCAACTCATCTCCGGATTGCCAACCCATTCGCGCTATTCACGAGCCGGCAGATTCTTTCACTAAAATCTTTTATCCGAACAGATCCAGCACGGGCTTGCCAGTCGTGAGCGGGCGAGAGATTCCAGTGTTATTTTGGGGTTCGTTGAGGGGGATATCCAGCGCATGGTAAATAGTAGCGGCTAATTCCTCGGGGCGGACGGGATTGCTGGTCACGGATGCACCGGTTTTATCTGACTTGCCGTATACATTGCCGGCGGCGATGCCACAACCGGCGAGGATGGATGAAAAACATTTAGGCCAATGCTGACGGCCCGGTGGTTGCTGCGTCAAAACCTTCGGTGTGCGGCCAAACTCGCCGGTGACGACCACCAACGTGTTATCGAGCATGCCGCGTTCTTTTAGATCGCGCATCAACGCAGAGAGCGCCTGATCCAACCGCGGCAAGCAGAAGCCCATGCCGTAGGAGCCATTCCCAAAGGCATTGCCCATACCCATGTTCCCGCCATGCATATCCCAGCTGCTACTGGGTGGCCCTTTCTTCTCATGCGAGGCCTGACCAGCCCAACCATTAACGGTAACAAACCGGACCCCAGCCTCCACCATGCGGCGGGCGAGCAGAAAGTTTTGGCCGAGCGGATGCATGCCGTAGCGCTCACGCACCTTTATCGGCTCGCGACTCATATCAAAAGCTTCGCGCCCCTCAGCGCGGGTCATCGCGTCGTAGGCCTGTTCACGTAAGTGGGCCCAGTCCGCTCCCTTAGCATCTTTGGAGAGCACATTGCTCTCGATGCTGCCGAGTAGCTTACGCCGACTAGAAAGACGATCTGGATCACCCAGATCATAGATCGGCGGCGGAGTAAACTCAGGCATGGCTGGATGATTATTAGCCGCTCCGACAAACACCGGCGCATAAGCCGAACCAAGGTATCCCCCCAAGGCGAGGTTGGGAGCACAAAAGACGGGCCGCCCAACGCACTTCATCAACCATGCGTTGGATACAATGTTACGAGTACTTGGCTTATGCTTTGCCACGAACGACCCGAGATAGGGCTGATCATCGGGCACCCCCTGCTGCACGCGCTTCGCCGATTGGCCGCTGAGCAGGTTGTGCATCGCATCAAAGTGATTACTAATGCCACCCGGATGGGTCATGGAGTTGATCAAAGTAAAATGATCAGAAACCTTGGCGAGCTCGGTGTGCATCTCGTTGAGTCGCATACCGGGCACCTTGGTCGAAATAGTCTTGTAGGGCCCCCGGTACTCGATCGGCGCATTAGGCTTCATATCCCACGTATCGACGTGGCTCGGACCACCGCAGAGCAGAATAAAAATGCAATTTTTATCGGAAGAAACAGCATTGCCATTCTTATTGAGCTGATCAGAGCCCAAAACCGTACCGGGCATTCCCATACTCGCCACACCCAAACTACCCGCCACGAGAGCCTGCCGCCGGTTCAGTTCAAATTCGCTCATGATGTTTTGACGCTAGTCCTTTTTGTTTATTCGCCAAGGCACAACACCTCGCCCGATTTGGTGGTAAGGCACAGTCTGCCACTCGCGATAGCGAGTCCATCCCACATCGGAGTCGTAATTATTAGCATAATAATGCAAAGTGCCATCGACGATATTAAACACTGATCTCATAGCGCATTGCTGTTTCAATATTGGCAATGTAATCCCAGCATAATTCCTCCATCACGGAAGCACTTGAGCATATAAGGTCGGAGGTGTAGAGTGGCGTGCGTGAAATATTTTCTTTTGATCATCGTTTTGCTGGACTGTGATTCAGCAACCCTTATTGCAGGCGAACCCCCTCGGCTACCAGAAAACCTTGCCCCTCAGAAACAATCCTATAGTGAGCAGAAAAAATTACCTGACCTATCAGAGGCCTACTTCAGTACTTCTCCGCAGAATTTAAAAGATGGATTGAAAGTGGGCACATTAAATTTACCTGGCACAAAGAAAGCAGTTAAAGCATTGGTCGCCGATGATAAGGCAGGTAAATATTCCAACTTAGATAGCGTTCTGCTCTGGAGAGACGGGAAGCTAATTTTCGAAATGTACAACCGGCGAGGACGGGTAGACGCGCCGCACTACACCATGTCCATCACCAAGACTCTGACGTCTGTCACCCTTGCGCGGGCTATTCAGGTAGGATTGCTGAAAATAGAAGACCTCGACAAACCGGTCATCAGCTTTATGCCTGAAATTGATCGATCAAAAATTCAAGCCGGCGTTGAGACAATCACCATGAGGGATGCGCTCTATATGAAGTCCGGACTGAGGTTCCCAGAAAAGAATTTCCCACAAACTCTTGGCAAAAAATATCCACGGCAAAAATATTTCCAGAAATTGTTCGAGGAAACCGCCCCCATAACACCCAAGAGCAAGCAGTATAAATATAGTGGCACGGACCCGTCATTGATCATGATGATTATCGATATTAAAACTCAGGGTACTGTGCAGAAGTTCATTGCCAAAGAGGTCGCTGGAAAATTCGGCGCGATTTATTGCTGGGATGATCAAGCCTGCGGGATTCCAAAATGTGGCGCTGGGAGTAGCTTCACCTCAAGGTCGCTATTGAAAATCGGGGTGGCCATCATTCAAGGCGGTAAGTACAACAGCGAACAACTGCTATCAGCTGAATATGTTAAGTTGATTATGGATAGAAAAAAGGGCGAAGGATATTTCTACCATTTCCATAATCGCCGGAAAAAGACAGCCGGCAAAGAAGTTTTTTTTATAAGTGGTATTGGAGCAGGCGGCCAATATATGGCCACTTTTCCGGAATTAAACATCGTCGCCGTCGCGACTGCACATAACCAAAAGCAGATCAACCTGCCCTTGAATGCGATCCTGGAGCATCTAATCCCGCTATTTGTAGAATAGTTATTACACCTAAATTACTTGCTTAGAAGTTGAAATGGAAGACATCCAAACAAAGAAGGAAAGATAACCCCCATCTCACAATTGGCGTTGCCGGTGTGCAAAACAAATAGCCCTTTAGCCTCCCTGAATTCAATCGGTTAAGGAGGATGGCAGAAGGCATATGATGTTGGGAGTGCCTCCTCCCACCATCTTCATAGCTTTACTCGCACCGATATTGTGGGTCAACTAGAGCGACATGGATGACAAAAACCATAATCCACTTTCGGCAGAGGAGCATTACATAATCGAAAACAAGGGAACGGAGCCGGCCTTTTCGGGGGAGTACGACGCCTTTTATGAAGCGGGAGTTTATGCCTGCCGACGATGCAATGCCCAGCTATACCGCTCCGAGGACAAGTTTGACGCCCATTGTGGCTGGCCAGCGTTTGACAAGGAGATACCGGGCGCCGTGAAGCAGCTGCCTGACCCGGACGGAATGCGAACTGAGATTGAGTGTGTCAATTGCGGAGGCCACTTGGGTCACGTGTTCACAGGAGAAAACAAAACGCCAGCCAACGTTCGACACTGTGTTAACTCCCTTTCAATGAAATTCGTAAAAGGAAGTCAGTAGAGGCAACCAGCATTCATTGTTGCCAGTGGAAGTCCTTGAGCAGGCGTGGCGGGCGGCGTAGGATGTGGCGTATGCGATACTTCCTTTTGATATTAGCCGTGGTGACGTTGGTGAGGTCCGTCAGTTTGTTAGCCGCCGACAAGCCTAACGTCATCTACGTCATGTTGGACGACGCGGGCTATGGTGACTTCGGTGCCTTTGGTTCTAAACATATTAAGACACCGACCTTTGATAAGATGTGCCGCGAGGGCATGAAGTTCACCCAGCATTACTCGGGTTCTGCTGTCTGCGCCCCCACCCGTTGCGTGCTGATGACCGGACTGCACACCGGCCATTGCCGCCGCCGCGACAACACCGCCAAGGCCCTGCAGGGCGAATTATCGGCCAAGAACGGTCGACCACTGGTTTTTCTGCGTGACGAGGACTTGACCGTGGCCGAATCCATGAAGAAGGCGGGTTATGTTACCGGCGGTATCGGCAAGTGGGGACTCGGCAATCACGGTTCAAGCGGCGTTCCGGAGAAGCAGGGCTTCGACTACTGGTACGGGTATCTCGACCAAGTGCATGCCCACAATCATTTTCCCACTGAGATCTGGGAAGGCGGCAAAATGATTCCCCTGCCCGGCAATGCCAAGGGTAAGAAGGCATCTTACGTTCCGTATCTTCAGGAGGAGAAAACACTTTCTTTCATCAAGCAAAACAAGGACAGGCCGTTCTTCCTCTATTTGGCTTACACGCCCCCACACGGAGCTTTCGTCATACCCAAGGACGACCCCGCCTTTGCCCTCTACGAAAACATTCCCGGTGGTGAAACCGTTCGCCACTACGCATCCATGATCACCCAAGTCGATCGCTCGGTGGGCAAAGTGATGGCCCTGCTCAAGGAACTGGAGATCGATGAGCGAACCATCGTGTTCTACACCAGCGACAACGGGCCCAACAAACCATTCGTGGATCCTCTGGGCAGCAGCGGCGGCCTCAGAGGCGGAAAGCGCCAGCTTTATGAGGGCGGCATCCGGGCCGCCATGACGGTCCGTTGGCCCGGCAAAATCCAAGCGGGCGTAACCAGCGATTTTATCTGGGATATGCGCGACGTTTTTCCCACCGCCTGCGAGCTCGCCGGGGTGCAAGCGCCCAAGCATCTCGACGGCATCTCGGTTCTTCCCACCTTACTGGGCAAAAAACAAAAGATGCGTGAGGCCCACTACTGGGAAATCCACTCCCCCTTCCAGCAAGCGGTCCGTATGGGATCATGGAAGGGCATTCGTTTCGGCACCAAGGCACCTCTCGCGCTTTACGATCTGAAAACCGACAGAGGCGAAAAAAACAACGTTGCGGCGAAGCATCCTGATATGGTTCGCAAAATGGAAACCTTCCTCGCCATGTCCCGAACCGAGTCCAAGTATTTTCCGGCCAAAGAAAAAGCGACCCGGAAGAAAAAACCGCGCAATAAGAAGTGAGGCTTTCCTTCTCCGCCAAAGGCAGGCAAAAAACAAAGCCATGAGGGTTGGTTTCATTTACGACCCTCAACGAAAGGATCACCGTTCTTGCTTTTGCGGGCTTCCGGGGCATAGAGGCGCACATTCCGAACCCTGCCCGCATCATCGAAACTGCCAAAGCCGATGCGGCCCCAGTCGAAGGTCTTGTCCGTGGCACGCATGATGGGCTTCTCCATGTCGTTGACATAAACCTCGATCCTGCCAGAAACATGTTCGCGGACAAGGCGGACCCGGTGCCAGTTCTTGGCACTCCACTTATGTCCCTTGGTGGTTTCATGGGAAATCTTAATCCGGGGCTTGTCGTTCACAATAAAACAATTGTGGGCATGAGGGTCGGTCACGCTGGCAATGTGGGTGTAGTAGAAATGGGAACGATCCTTAAAACCGTAGAAGACGCACATATCCCGATGGCCGTATTCCTTACCCGTTTGCTGAAGCTCGGCCTCGAGTACGAAGTCCTTCACCTCCACGTCCCGAATCAGGCCAATGGTCAAGGGGGAGCGCACCTTGTACTTGTACTTGCTTGGTTTCGTCTTGAACTCGATAAAGCTCTTTTCTCTCACGGCGGGCACTTTCCAATTGCTAGGGGCGGTGAACCAAAAACGATTTTTCTCCTTAGCCTCATTACCCTCAAAATCTTGGGAGTACACCAGCTTGTAGCCGGCAGGAATGCCTTTGGGTAGTAGAGCTTTCTCCTCCGCCCCCGCCACAGGTGAACATAAACACAAAGCCAACAACACCATGAGTGGGGGATACATTGCCGACACCATATCCCCGCCGCTGAAAAGAGACAACCTGATTTACGGTTGCACAAAAGGCCCACACACGGTTTCATCTTTTGACACCATGAAAGCGATTCATTTATTTATTGTTGTCTTCTTGTCAGCTTTCCTATTCCCAGTCCAAGCCGCTTTACGAGCGGGGGCTCTGGTGGTGGATGCCACGCCCAAGCAACTACCTGTCCATGTCAATGGAGGCATGCGCCAGCGTGAACTGGGTGAAGTTGGGTCCCCAATCAAAGTGCGGGCCATTGCGCTGGATGATGGCAAAACCCAACTGGCCATCGTGGTGGTCGATAGTTGTATGATGTCCCGAGATTTCCTTGATGACGCCAAATCTGCCGCTAGTAAAAAGAGCGGTATTCGGTCGGACAAAATGTTTATCAATGCCACTCACACCCACACCGCTCCCGCGAGCATGGGCTGTCTGGGTACTGATGTGGATCCGCGTTATCCATTACTGCTCAAACGAAAGATTATTGAAGCCATTGATGGGGCCAAGAAAAACATGGAACCCGCACAGGTGGGAGCAGCGGTTTTTGATGCCAATGAGTTTACAGCCGTCCGTCGATGGATCAAACGTCCTGATCGAATTTCAAACGATCCTTTTGGTAACCCAACCGTGCGCGCAACCATGCATGCCGGAAACAATTGGGATGATGTAACCGGTGAATCAGGACCTGAGGATCCGGATTTTTCGCTGGTGAGCTTCCAATCGCTGAAGGACCGCCCCATTGCCCTGCTCGGAAATTTTTCCATGCACTATTTCAGTGGTGGAATAAAGGGAATCCATGCCGATTACTTTGGCCTATTTAATAACCACATGGAATCGGCCATCATGCCATCAAACAACAACGAGGAGATACATCCGCCCTTTGTCAGCGTACTAGGTCATGGCTGCAGCGGAGATATTTGGCGGCGCGATTACACTAAACGTCCTCTCACGAACCCCAGTATTCAGGAATACACTGACGCTCTCATTAAAAAGACTTTAGCCGCATACAAAAACATCAAATACGACCACGACGTCACACTCTCAATGGCCGAAGCCAAGCTGCCATTAAAATTTCGGTCACCTGATGCGCAAAGACTCGAGTGGGCAAAAGCCATCGTGGAGAAATTGGAGAGCCTGCCCAAGGCGCAGCCTGAGATTTACGCACGCGAACAAATTTTCCTGCACGAACGTCCTCAAACCGAACTCATCCTGCAGGCCATCCGCATTGGCGACATTGGCATCACCGGCATCCCCAATGAAGTCTATGCGTTAAGCGGCCTCAAACAAAAGGCCTACAGTCCCTTGAAGACCACCATCACCTTTGATCTGACTAATGGAGCTGAAGGTTACATCCCTCCCCCTGAGCAGCATGTCCTGGGTGGGTATAATACTTGGGCCGCCCGCACTGCCGGACTGGAAACTTCAGCTGAACCCAGAATTGTCGAAACCTGTATTCAGCTTCTTGAGAAGGTAGCCGGCAAACCTCGCAAAATAATTAAGGTATCCCAAGGCCCAGCCGCTCAAGCCATTACCAGTGCCAAGCCGGTCGCGTGGTGGCGTATGGATGAATTTATTGGGCCACGCGCTATTGATGAACAAAACCGTGCCGATGGCACCTATGAAGATGGGGTGGTGTTCTATTTGGCCGGACCCAATTCCAAGGCATTTACCCCGGGACAAGTCAACCGCGCTGCCCATTTCTGTGGTGGGCGTATGCAAACGCGCATCCCCAAGCTCGGCAAAAGCTACAGCGTTTCTCTTTGGTTCTGGAACGGGATGCCGGCTGATTCGCGACCGGTCTTGGGCTGGATGTTTGGTCGTGGGCAAAATTACAGCGCCCAAGCAACTGGAGAAGGACTTGGACTCAACGCCAAGGGTCAGTTGGTCTTCAGTAATGGAAAAGAAACGCTTACTGGCAAAGCTAATGCAGGGAGGTGGAAATGGCACCATGCCCTGTTGGTGCGGGATAAGGAAAAAGTGAAGGTGTATCTGGATGGCAAACTGGAGATATCCGGCGTAGCCAATGCAGTGGGCAGTGTGGAGACGCTCTTTCTTGGGGGACGCAATAACAAAGAATCCAGTTGGGAAGGCCGGCTCGATGAAGCCGCGGTGTTTGATCGAGCTTTGAGCGAAAAAGAAATTAAGACTCTTTTCTTACCCTAAGAAAATTGTACTAAAACTCAGGCAATTCGTTTCTCGAAAGTCGCGCGGTGCCAAAATTATTTTTACCGGCGTAGGCACCGTCTTTGAGCATCAGCTTTATGCGTATGATATCGTGTGGATTGGTCACAGTCAGCATACCGTCCTTAATGACCCAAACTCCGTCCCACGCCTTACCCGTGCGCGCCAAATTACTCCGGCCATCAGACGTGAGATTTAGCACGTACTTACTGCCGTTGTTGCTGAAACGAATGTGCCATTTGCCGAGCATCGCCTTGGCCGCGGCGGTCGCGGGTGTCACTGGTTTCATGGCGGGCTTCTGTGTTATTGACGGCTTCGGTCGGCCCACCGGTAACGACGGTGTTGAACCTTGCGGCAGCACCCAGATATTGCGGAACTGCAGCGGCTCCCGGTGATTCTGCAGCATGAACGGTCCCGGAACTCCTTGCAGTCCTCCGCGCACGCCATACTTGGATCTACCGGGTATCTCAAACTTGTTATGAATGACCACACCGTTTTGGCGCACCGTGATCACCGCGTTCTTAACCTTCCCGCCATCTCTCACTATGGCATTGGTGAATTCCACATCAAAGGTCTGCCAAACCAACGGCGGTAAGCACATGTTCACATCCGACCCCTTATGGCTATAGATACCGCCGCATTCGTTGTGGGCACCATCCATGCCGAAGGAGTCCAACACCTGAATTTCGTAGTCGTGTACCTGATAAAAGCCGCTATTGCCGCGGTCTTGGCTGCGGTAGGTTGGCTGATAGGGGAGCATAAGCTCAAGATGGACGGTGTAGTTGTTGAACTTACGCTTTGACATGAGATTATTCGGCTCGGGCATCAACGTGGCAAACTTCTTGTGGATACTCCCTCCTGTCCATTCCTTCATATGACTACCATCGAAAAGGACTATAGCTCCGGGAGGCGGATTCTGCCCAAGCGTGGGGCTCTTGCGGATCGTTTTCCTTAAGTTAAAAGGAGTGTCCCCAACCTTACCTTTCATCTTGTCGCCCGAAATCTGTGCTGTACAGAGTCTGTGCCCATCCGGCGGAAATTTGGTTAACAATGACACGCGTGTGGACGAGGGCTTTCTTTCCCTGCCGCGCGTCACGGCCACGTGCGCACGCTTACCGGAGGCTGCTGAGAAAATGACACCCTCACCCTTTAATTTACCATCCATGATACTTCGGCTTTTCCCATCCCAACCGGCACCGGGAAGCCCACCGGTGTAAAGCACAGCTTGGAAAACTCCTGACCCGAGTGCCACGACCTGACATCCCAGCTTGCCGACGTCATCGAGCGAACCGACATACTCCCCCTGATACTTGAAATCGGCTGGGATCGTAGGGTCGGCAGGATCAATCCAGCGACCATCGTTTGCTCCTTGAGCCGAAACGCTTAAACAAAATAAAATCGTAAGGATGGTTCTCATTTTTGAATTAGATTACTAAACTATTCCTTGATGGGCCCGGGGTGATTGATCTTCGTGGCGTTGTTGGAAGCTCCCGGCATCTCGGCGTGAGGGTTTCTTTTTTTTGCCTTTCCGAGAGGCAGAATCTTCCCGTCCTCGATGCGTGGCGGATCGTGCCGGTTGGGAGTCGGATTGGCGGGGATGGAATCTCCCGTCTGCTTGGTCCATTCGGTGAGTAGGGCTCGTGCCTGCTTGAGGGTCTTCGCATGCTTGGAATCGTCTGCCAAGTTGCTCAGTTGATGCGGGTCTTCGTTGACTTGGAAGAGTTCCTCAGGAGGACAGGGGTTGGCGAATATCTGATGCTGGTTAGGGTTGGTTTTGCCTGCGGCATGGGCCTTCCAAAGCTCGGATCCCGCAGGGTAGTGGTCATCCGATTCGTAGCAAAGGTTGGGCTGTTTGGGGAAATTGTTCCGGATATAGAGAAAGTTCCCGAAGCGAACCATGCGTTCGTGTGCCTGATAAACGTGCCAGTTGTGTTCAGCAAAAACATAATCACGCGTCTTGGTCTTGGGATCTTCCAGGACGGAGGCAAAGCTGACTCCCTGAACGCGCTTATCTTTCTTGGCACCGGCCAGTTCTAAAATCGTTGCACTAATATCAATGCTGCTGATCAAGGAATCAGTCACTGCAGGCTTAATGGTACCGGGGCGCGCGATGAGGAAGGGGGTGCGAATGCCGCTATCATAGAGGCGGGTCTTACAACGCGGGAATGGCCGGCCGTTATCGGCCATATAAATAATGTAGGTATCTTTCTCAATGCCCTGCTTCTTCAATTCCTTGCGCAGTTGCCCCGTATAATAATCGGTGCGGCTCACTTCGTGCATGTAATCAGCGAGGTCCTTACGGGTCACCGGACCATCATAAAGATAGGGTGGCACTTCTATGTCCTCAGGCTTATAGATGGGCGCATCCTCATTGATTTTCCAGCTCCGGTGGGCATCGCTTGAAGCGAACCAGAAAAAGAATGGTTTATCTTTAGGACGATCCTTGAGAATAGGCACCCAATCCTCCTCCTTGCCTGGACCCTTGCCGCCTGAGACCTTATTAAAACCACGATCCACGGCTTTACCCATGTGATGTTTGCCAGAGAGAACGGTATAATAACCGGCTGCCTGCAGGGCTTCAGGGAAAACAGGTTGATCAGCGGGCAAAGTGGTGTGGAGCTCGGCTGCGCCGGTATTGTGCGGGTAACGACCGGAGATCAGGCTACACCGGCTCGGCGAGCAACTGCTGATGCTCAGGTAAGCATTGTTAAAGAGCATCCCCTCTTTGGCCATTTGATCAAGGTGTGGTGTCTTGGCCACCTTACTGCCGTAACAGCCAAGGTCATCCCACGAAATATCATCCGTAATAAAGAGAATGAAATTGGGTTTATCCGCTGCTTGGATTGAAAGAGCGATAAACGCTAAAAAAGTTAAAAGAGGTTTCATGATTTACTTTGAACCTTTTTGTCTTTTGATATTATTCAGCTGCTCTTTAGCTTGCTCAAAACCATTCTTCGCAGCTGCATTAAGCCAGCGGACCGCTTCTTCGTCACTTTCCTTTACCCCAACACCTTTCGAATACATTGATGCTAACTGGTATTGTGCAACCGGCAGGCCCTGTTCAGCAGCAGCAGCTATATAATCATAAGCAGTTTTATGATCCTTTTCCACGCCTTGGCCGGTAAGATACATCACTCCAAGTGAATAATGCGCAAAGGGTAAATTTTGCTCTGCAGCTTTGCGCCACCATTTGGCTGCTTCCTGAAAGCTCTGCTCCGCTCCATGACCTTTGGCATACATCCCTCCCAAGGTATACTGAGCCATTGGAGAGCCTTGTTCTGCCGCCTTGCGATACCATTTAATCGCTTCTTCGTGATCTTGCCGTACTCCTTGGCCTCTTGCATACATCATTCCAAGGGAGGTTTGCGCTCGATGATTTCCTTTCTCAGATGCCTTACTTATCCATTTAAGGGCCTCTCTATAATCCTGCTCTACACCAAACCCTTCAGTGTAAATCACCCCCAAAGACACTTGGGCTTCCGCATCTCCGTCCTCCGCAAGCTTTCGAAGCCCAACTTTTGATGCTTCAATTAGGTCACCCAACTCATTCTCATACTTCGGTGCCCCAATTCCTTTTCTCAATTTCAATGCTAATTGAAACTGAGCTTTAGGGTTTTTTTGTTCAGCAGATTTTCGAATCCAAACTGTGAACTCATCGAAACCCTTTCCAACGCCACGACCCTCACCATACATTTTTGCCAGCTGGAACTGTGCTTCCGCATCTCCCGACTCCGCCTTGACTTTAATTTCATTAAATTCCTCTTTCTGAGCCTCAAGCAACTCCTTGACCTTCGCTTTAAGCAAAGGCTTTTTTTGCTTTAAAACTGGTATGTGCGAGGAAACATCCTGTTCGGATTGATTCTTCCCGCACCCCAAAAACAAAAAGTAACCCATACAAAACAAGGATGTGCATATCGTTTTCATTTTTCTCCTTCAATCAATCAGGTGTTCCAAGCCATTAAAATCAGTCTTCGATGATGCGCCCTTGATTTATTTTTTCCAAGGCAGATGAGGAATGTTTGGGCTTATAAGGGTGCCATTCAGGCGCACCGAACCAGTCGTACATTACCGCTCTGAACTTCTCTATCTTTTCAGGTGGCTCTTTTTGCCAGCCCATATCGCCTGTTTCACTAATCCAAGTATCGAGTGCCGCCCGCATTTCAGTAAGGGCTTTAACGTGTTCGGGGCGGATTGAGTCAATGAGGTTATTCAATTCATTGGGGTCAGCCTCGGTATCAAAAAAGTATTCACGCCTGAAGTCGGTGAAGAGGGGCATGAGGTGCGGATCAAGTTTTCCCTTTTTATAAAGTTCACGCATCACTTGCTGAACAGGGAAGCACTTCTCCTTATAAAAATTCACGTAGGTGCCAAAGTTGAGCTCGGGTTGGAAATTGCGAATGTAGTGGTAGCGCTTACCCCGAACCGATCTCAGGCGAAACGGCACATCATCCACCCGGTCGCGGGCACTGAAGGCATACCTTCTTTGCGGATCCCGGTTTTTGCCGAGGAATACACGGCTTTGCATGCCCAAGGGACGCTGTACACCGGCCAAAGACAAGGTAGTGGCAGTTAAATCAAGCAGGCTAATCACCTCTTCATTGACCGTGCCGGGCTTGAAGCCCTCGGGTGCAGGGAAATTCTTGGGCCACTTGATAATCATGGGCACGTGCAGGCCGGTGTCGTAAACCCAGTGGATGCTACGATGGTCGACGCGACCGTTGTCGCCAAAAACAATGATGATCGTGTCATCCAAAAGTTTTTCTTTTTGAAGCTCCTTTAAAACGATGCCGACACGGCGATCCATATTCGAAACTGAATTCAGGTACCGGGCCCATTCCTCATTGGAAGTTTTGTGCTTGGGAAAGTAGGCCGGAGGCACCACGGAATCTGCTTTGGCATACTGAACGTGCTCCTCCTCGCCCCACCACTTGATGCGCTCAGGTCGATTAGTTCTAAAATCGTAAATATCGTACTCCGCTTCCGGGGTGTTCACCTGCAGGAAGAAGGGTTTACCCTTTTTGATTTCATCCCACTTGGTGCTCTCAAAGATTTTCCCTTCATTCACAAAATTGAGATCTAGCTTGCCTGAACCCACCACCTGCTTCCCCATTTTCTTGATGGATCCTGTAAGATAACCCGCATCCTTCAGCCGATGTGTGAGGGGCCTTATGCCCTCGGGCAATTTAAAGCCGTCATCGCGGTGGTCAGGAAAATGATGCAGGTTAACTGAAGTCTGGTACATGCCCGTCATGAAGGCTGAACGGCTGGGAGCACAAACCGGTGCAGTAGCAAAAACCCGGGTGTAGCGAACACCTTGCACGGCCAATTGATCGAGGTGCGGGGTGTGAACACCCTGCCGACCAAAACAGCCGAAATCCAGATTGCAGTTATCGGTGATCAACCAGAGGATATTGGGCCTATCCTTGGCTGAAGTAATAAAGGGTAAAAGAAAGGCAAACAGGATGGGAACCAGACGTTTCATGGATGAGGAGAGTGTGCCTCGGAAAAGAAAAAAGGGCAAGGGACATTCCCTTTTGATCCAGTTTCGTGCGACTCTTGAACCGAACTTTACAGAAGAAGGAGTGCTTTAGTGTTTATTCCGTCAAACAGGTGTTGGCTATCTTGATAGTGCCACCTATAGAATCCCCGTTAATCTGATTGGAAACCATAATGAAAAAAATAATTCTCATAATTCTCTCGCTGGCGATCGTTCTGACGCCCGCTTTTGCCGAAGATAAAAAAGAGGCCAAGAAAGCCGCCAAAAAACAAAAACCCAGGATCGAAGTGTGTTTCGTGCTCGATACCACCGGCTCAATGGGAGGACTGATTGCCGGTGCCAAGGAAAAAATATGGAGCATGGCCAATGAAATAATCTCGGCCAAACCTACTCCGGAAATCCGCATCGGCCTGATCGGTTATCGTGATAAAACTGATGCGTACATTACCAAGGCCTATCCGCTGAGTAATGATATCGATGATATTTACGGTAAGCTCATGGCCTTCAAGGCCCAAGGTGGGGGAGATACTCCTGAGTCAGTAAATCAGGCACTCAACGAAGGGGTCACCAAAATGAAGTGGAGCAAGAGTCGGGATGTGCTCAAGGTAATCTTTCTGGTTGGAGATGCACCCCCACATATGGATTACAAGCAGGATGTGAAATACACAGACAGCTGCAAGCTGGCCATGAAGAAGGATATCATCGTGAACACCATCCAGTGTGGCAACATGGCCTCGACCACGCCCATCTGGCAGGAGATTGCCCACAAGGCTGAAGGCAAGTTCGCCCGCATCTTGCAGAGTGGCGGAGTGATTGCCATCGCCACTCCTTTTGACAAGGAAATTGCCGCCTGCAATGCAAAGCTGGGCCACACCGTTTGCGTTTACGGCGATACCAGCGCGCAACGTTTCGCCGCCAGCAAAGTCACCTTGGCCCAGAGTGCACCAGCCGCTGCGGCTGCGGACCGCTTGGCTTATCTTTCCAAGGACAAGGAGAGCAGTCTTAACTTTGGCGCTGTCATCAGCGGTGGCGGCGATTTAATCGATCTACTCGCCAACAAGAAAATTAAGCTGGCTGATATTGAGGAAAAGAAATTGCCGGAAAATATCCGAAAAATGAAAGCGGAGGAACGCGAAGCCTATTTCGCCAAGCAGATTGAAGATCGTAAAAAATTGCAGACTAAGTTGACCGGCCTGCTCAAGAAACGCAGCACGTTCATCATCACCAAGAAAGCTGAACTCAAGAAGGCCGGCAAAGGCGATGGGTTTGACGAGAAAGTCGGCGGCTTCATTCGCGAACAGGCTGCCAAAAAAGGTTTCCGCTACGAGAAATAACGGGCAACAAATTACAATTGCAAGGTGCTAAACCCCACAGGTTCAGCACCTTTTTTTTGCGTTTCGATATAGTGCCTTGAAATCTTACCGGCTGCAGTCCACGCCAAAATCATCGTCGAAATCATATCTCTTTTCGCTTTCCTCACGGCGACGCTTCACAGACGCTCGGACCCATGAGCCGTGATGAAGCCTATTCGCTCCTTACCGAGCACACAAAATCCGAATCACTTATCGGCCACGCACTATCGGTGGAGGCGGCGATGCGACATTACGCGGGGCGGCTCGATGGCGATGCAGGCCTATGGAGTCTCGCAGGCCTATTGCATGATTTCGATTATGAACGCTGGCCTGAGGAGCCTGAGCATACGCGGGAAGGAGCGAATATTTTGCGCGCACGTGGGGTGGACGAAGAAGTCGTCGGCGCAATTCTGTCGCACGCCAAATGGAATCAAACGGAATATCCACTGGACCGGCCCATTCGCAAGGCGCTCTTCGCGGTGGATGAATTATGTGGCTTTATCACCGCCGTAGCTTATGTGCGTCCCAACGGGCTGGACGGCATGAAAGCCAAGAGCGTTCGGAAAAAGTTAAAAGCGAAAAACTTTGCCGCCGCCGTCAGTCGTGAGGACATAGATCAGGGCGCAGCACTGTTGGGCATGGACTTGAACGAGCACATCACCGAAGTGATCATTGCTCTGCAAAAGGCGACTAAGTAACCCTTACAGCAGTTCGCGCACATTCTCCGGTGGCCGGCCGATGACAGCACGGTTACCTTTCACGATGATGGGGCGCTCGAGGAGGATGGGATGTGCAACGATCGCAGTCAGGATTTCGGCTTCAGATGATTCAGGCGAAAGGCCACAGCTGACATACACGTCTTCTTTCGTACGCAGAATCGCATGTGCGCACAGGCCAAGCTTTTTCAACAGATCACGCAGAGCGGCTTCGTCCGGTAGCGTTTTGAGGTATTCACTCACCTTCGGCTCCACCCCATTTTCGCGCAACAGAGCAAGTACTTGGCGGCTTTTGGAGCACCGGGGATTGTGGTAAATCATCATTGGCCGGCTTCCTGCGAGGGCAGATATTCGCGAAAGGTAAATAAGGCCGAGGCGGCGGCAAGGAAAAATATGGTGGCTCCGCCGAGCACTAAGCCGGCAGTCAGCGGGGCCTCCGCAGACCACTTAAAAACGCTCACCACAATTTCATTCTGGGCCATCAACGTGTGGACGTGCCGCAAGATGGAAAGCTGGTTGATGTTGCTCGATTCCACCATGCCAAGGCCCATTTCCACAACGAGCCAATAGAGAATACCTATCACCACAAACCGTTGGTGTACCAAACCGAGCAGTGCAGCCAGCGCGCTCCATGCGAAGATGGCAAGTATTTGCGTAAACAACATCATCGGCAGCAATCCACCCAAGCCTTCCACTTGTTTCACGCCGCCCAGCGTGAAGAGTGCCAGCGTGCATACCAAAAACATCAACTGCAACCAGCCCACGTGGCAAATATATTGTAGGAGGAACAGGGTGTGCCGATGTAGCGGGCGCGTGCACAGGAAACTGAGTGTATTAGCCTGCACCTCGGCGCGCATCATGGAACCACATACATTGAGGCAGGTAAGCGGGATTAGGAATTGAAAATAAAACCCCACCACCCAGCCCAGCCACCCCTGCTCATTGCCGGACCGAACGGTAAGCAGCATAAGAAACGCCACCGCCGCGCCGGCCAGCCCAAGCCGAATGAAGGTGCCGGTGGTGCAGCGTTGCGCCCACACGAGTGCCCACATGCCGCGCAGTGCGCTGCCGAAATAAAACGTGGGTAGCTTGGAAGGGTCTTGGCTCATTCGGTCATCTTTTCAAAAATATCCTGCAACGACCGGTCACGGCTACGCAGCTCGTGCAGGGCAATGTCATGTTCGGTTAATAAATCCACGAGCGATTCGCTAAAGCGGTTCGGGTTTTTTATGCGCAAATTCAGGCCGCCTTCATCATCAGCGGTGTCGGTGCTATCGAAGCCCAATAATAGGTCGGCCTCAAAGAGCACACGAGTGAAGCGCGCTGGGTCACTACAGCGCACGTGTAGGTTCGCCTCCACGCCTTGAAGGCGGCGTTGGAGTGCGAGTTGGCTACCACTGGCGATCACACGGCCCCAGTTTAAAATTAAAATCTCCGGACACAAGGTCTCCAGCTCATGCAAAATATGACTACTAATCAGCACTGCCGTGCCCTCGGCGGCGAGTTGTTTAAGAATGCTCTGCACCTCCTGCCGACCCATGGGGTCGAGTCCGTTCATCGGCTCGTCCAAAACAAGTAATCGGGGATGATGGAGAAGTGCCTGCGCAAGTTTTACACGCTGGCGCATACCTTTGGAAAACTGGCCGAGCGGCTTCTCCCAGTGCACGCGCTCGAGCTTCACACGATCAAGAATGGCATCCACATGTTCAGGCGCGGCGGAAGGCGCAATACCCGAGAGCATCGCCAATCCACGTAGCCACGTGCGAGCGCGCAGGTGATCGGGCAACGCATCATCCTCCGGGCAAAAACCAATCTCGCGCAGCACATCGGGATTATTCCACGGGCGTAAGCCAAACACTGTAAGTTCTCCATCACTAGACCTTAGCTGGCCAGTGATGATTTTGATAAGCGTACTCTTGCCCGCGCCATTGGGTCCGACCAGCCCAGTTAGCCCCGGACCAATGTCGAAGCTAATATTGTTAAGTCCCATCACGATTCCATACCAACGACTCAGCTCAGTAGCTTGGATGACCGGGGCGGTGCTCATTCGGGTTTCACCTTTTTATATAGTGTCAACAATGCCGCCCCGCCCAACAGGCTTAGACAGGTAATAGCCACTGCTACATTATCCGCTGTGATATCAAGGCGGAGTTTCATTTGTTTAAATATATCCCCCTCCGTGATGCCCGGGTACTCGGCGCTCAATTCTTTAAAGTCGCCGCTAATATTGAAAATCCAACGCTGGAGCAACTCAAGGTCGAACCAAAAACTCAGGTACTGAAGCCATTCATTTTTTGAGCTTAAGCCAATGCCTGAGAGCACCACTCCGAGTAATAGCACCCCCACCCAAATCGACGTGGCCGTGCGCGGGCTGGAGGTCATTGCCGAGACCCCCAGTGCCATCAATCCCAGGAAAATCATTCCCGCCAACACAAACATTGAGGAATGCAACAGTGCCGGTGCGGTGTGCCAAAAAAAAGAAATCTTGGGTGCCATCAGGTTTCCCATCAGCCATGTGGCTAGCATTGGTCCCAGCCAGGTGATAGTGAGCAGCAACATCACCCCACCAAATTTACCGAGGCAATAATCCAGCCGACTCACGGCCTTGGAGGAGTAAATTGTGATAGCGCGGCTGGACAAATCACTAGTAATGAGCCGCGGGATCGCCATACCCAGTGCCACCAGTGAAAGCGTGAGCGTAGACACGATAGCACCAGTGAAGATATAGAAAAACAAGTTATACGTCATCCCGATGGCAATGCGCGGATTCTCCTCTGCCCAACCTTGAAACATCGGGGCGATGGGTTTGAATAGCCCTAGGTTTTCCGTAATGAAAGCGTACACAGTACTGCTCGGGTCCATCAATTGACCAAATCCGAACAGGAAAATGCCCTGCAGGAATGCATAAATCCAACAGGACCATACCACCCAGCGCATGCCTTTTACCTTAAGGCACGCCGTGAGCGTCGCCTGGGCAATCACCCACCGACGGTAGTTGATGCCTCGCGTCTCGCCGTCACGATGCGTGTAGCTGGAATCAATCAGGGCCATGGGTTGAGAGAGCCTGGAGGAAAACCTCCTCCAAAGCGTTGGGGCTAGGCAGCGCCTCAATAGGGCGCACGCCCGCATCGCGTAAAAATTTCAGAACCGGTGTGAGGCTTTCACGCCCGTGCTCCACGGTGATATGGCCGTTGGATTCTAATTCGCAGGTGCACTCATTGGCGCGCAAAATTTCCAGCACGCGCTGGTGTTCGCCTTCCACCACTAGCTCGGCAAATCCCGCGCGGCGCCCCTTGAGATTTTTTAACGTGTCCTTCACCAAAACCTCGCCGCGAGCGATGATGATGATTTCGCCACAGATACGGTCCACGTCCTGCAACAAATGGGAGGAGAGGACTACAGAAATATTGTGTTTTTCCCACAAACTTTCCACAAGCTGAAGAATCTGCTCACGCCCTTTCGGATCGAGACCATTGGTAGGCTCATCGAGAAACACCATTTCAGGATCGTGCACAATGGCTTGAGCTAGTTTGACGCGCTGCTTCATGCCAGTGGAATATGTGTCCACCGGACGATATCGTTCCTGCCCCATACCTACGAAATCGAGCATCTCATGCGCCCTCTGCCTGGCTTCCTGAAACGGCAACCCGTTGAGCTGCGCGCAGTAGGTCACGTATTCACAGCCCACCATGCCCGAGATAAGGCAATCCTGTTCCGGCGCATACCCCACACGCGTACGAATCTCACGACCCTCGCTGCCCACATCGCGCCCGAGTAACTTCGCGACACCCATCGAGATGGGTTGCAGTTGCAACAGGCATTTCATGAGGGTGGATTTCCCCGCGCCATTAGGCCCGAGTAAACCAATTGTACCGGGCGACACATCGAGCGAAACATTATTCAGTGCCGCAAAGTCACCAAAAAGCTTGGTCACCCCACTACACTCAATAATCGCGCCTGCCATTGGGATCGAAGCTAAGGGAAACTAAAGGACGGTCCAAGCTTAAGTGTAGCTGGAAACGTACGGAAGATTACTGGCGACAGCTTTGGCGGCATCGAGGTTTTCTAATAGACTAGCGCGGGCATTCCAGGAGCCATCGAGGAGTTGACCTTGAGCGCCGGATTGGATTTGAAGGGTGATACTGCCGAACGGACCTGTGACAGTAGATTGCGCAATATCGACAGTAAATTCGGCTTCAGGGTTGGACTCGATAACGTCCTGTAGTTTCGCACAGGTTTCGTGATCGGCGGTGAAACACGGGATGGCGAGCGAGACGCAGTTGCCATAGAAAATTTCGGAATAGCTCTCAGCGATGATGGCACGAATGCCCCAGCGCTGGAGCGATTGCGGGGCGTGCTCGCGGCTGGAGCCGCAGCCGAAGTTTTGGTTGGCCACGAGGATGGCGGCGCGGGCAAAGCGGTCGTCGGCAAAGGGATGGGTTTCACCCTTTGCAGCGAGTCCCTTGATATCATCCTTAAAGGCGTGTTCGCCAATGCCATCAAAGGTCACGCATTTCAAAAACCGCGCGGGGATAATACGGTCTGTATCAATATCATTGCCGCGCAGCGGGATGCCTGGGCCGGTAAGGGTGCTGACTATTTCTCCTGCCATCTCTTAATTCTCCAAGTGTTCGCGCACGTCTGTGACCTTGCCTTCCACGGCGGCGATGGCCGCCATTGCCGGGCTCATCAGCAGCGTGCGGCCAGTGGGTGAACCTTGGCGGCCCTTGAAATTCCGATTGGAGGTGCTCGCACTGATCTCGTTACCCGAAAGCTGATCAGGATTCATGGCCAGACACATGCTGCAACCGGCCTCGCGCCACTGGAACCCCGCTTCAGAAAAAACCTGATCCAATCCTTCTTCAATAGCCTGTCGATCCACTTCCTGTGAGCCGGGTACTACCAGCGCCCGCACACCAGACGCAACCTTTTTGCCTTTCACAAATTTGGCCGCTTCCCGTAGATCCGACAGACGTCCATTCGTGCAGGATCCAATAAAGACGACATCCACCGGAGTGCCGGCAATCGGTTGGCCTTCCTCAAAACTCATGTATTCATAAGCTTCCT
Source organism: Verrucomicrobiota bacterium (assembly GCA_028343615.1). GTDB lineage: Bacteria > Verrucomicrobiota > Verrucomicrobiia > Limisphaerales > UBA1100 > JACNJL01. Next base: position 44,206 of record JAOLZA010000003.1, on the reverse strand, counting down.
TCACCACCAACTGATCGGCTTCATCAAAAGAATCAACAGCAGGCAAATCCTGTACCACACCTACTGATTGCGCAGGCGTAATACCCCAAGTGACAAAGGGTTCAATCTCCTCACCCTTAATTTCAATCGTGTCGTCATACACCGCATCGGAATCTGAAGCAAGCGACTCCCAGTCGGCAACTGCACGTTCCCACGACTCGTCTTCTGGACAATAGTCGCGGCCCTTAAGGTAGTCGAAAGTTGTTTGATCAGGGTTCACATACCCACAGCGCGCACCGCCTTCAATGGCCATATTGCAAACGGTCATGCGCTCTTCCATGGTCATCCTATCGATGACTTCCCCCGCAAACTCATAAGCGTAACCGACCCCGCCATTTACACCGAGGCGGTTAATGTAGGCCAAGGCAACATCTTTTGCGTACACGCCCGGTTTCAGTGTGCCGGTAAAATTAATGCGTCGCACCTTGAGCTTGGCCATGGCCAGTGTTTGGGTAGCCAACACATCAGCCACCTGACTGGTGCCGATCCCAAAAGCCAACGTACCAAAGGCACCGTGGGTGGAAGTGTGGGAGTCCCCGCAGGCAATAGTCATACCTGGTTGGGTAAGCCCACGCTCGGGACCAACCACGTGCACTACGCCTTGCTCGCCTTTTTCTGGAGAAAAGAAATTAATGCCGAAGTCAGCGGTGTTTTGTTCGATGTGCTGCAGCATCTCCTCGGCAAGCGGATCCTGCAATGGCCGTTGGCGGCCCGCACCGGTGGTGGGGATGATGTGATCCACCGTGGCAAAAGTGAGTTCGGGAAATGGCACGTTTAGGTTTTGCTCACGCACCATCGCAAACGCCTGCGGCGAGGTGACCTCGTGGATGAGATGCAACCCAATGAAAAGCTGATACTGCCCCGAAGGCAGTTGCGCAACGCAATGCCGGTCGAAGACTTTGTGATATAAATTCTGTCCCATACGGATGAGCGGGGCAGCGTAGCAGAGAAATGGGAGCGGTTCAAGATTCGGTAGTTTCCACAACTCTTTACTAGCCACCCCACCATTTCTTTCTTTCCCTTTCGTTTTGACACACCCCGCGCCGATTGGCATCGTTCCGGCCCTTTATTTGATGGCGGAATTATTAGGCAACTTATTGGTGGCGCAAAGCGGCGGGCCCACGGCGGTGATCAACTCCAGCGTGGCCGGTGTGATTTGTGAAGCGGGCAAGCACGAGTGCATTGATGAAATTTACGGCGGCCTCAATGGCGTGTACGGCATCCTACGCGAAGAGCTGGTCGATATTGGCGAGGAAAACACCAGCGACATCCAGCGCCTCAAGCACACACCGGCCGCCGCACTGGGCACGTGTCGTTACAAAATCGATTTCAAGACCGATCCGAAGCAAGCCGAGGCCGACATGAAACGGCTGTTCGAGGTCATCGAGGCGCACAACATCCGCTACTTTTTTTATGCCGGCGGCAATGACAGCCAAGACACCACGAACAAAGTGCACCTCGAGGCTCAGAACCGCGGCTATGAACTGCGCGCCATCGGCGTGCCCAAGACAATTGATAACGACTTGCCGCACACCGATCACACCCCCGGCTACGGCAGTGTCATCAAGTACAACGCCACTACCGTGATGGAAGTGGGCGCCGACGTCCGCAGCATGGCCACCGACGATGGCTCCTGCTGCATCATTGAAGTGATGGGACGCGCCGCCGGTTGGATTGCCGGCGGCACGGTGCTTGCCAAGCGCGAACCCGAAGATCCACCACATATTATTTTGTTGCCGGAAATTGCCTTTCAAGAAGAAAAGTTCATTGCGAAGGTAAAAGAAACTGTCGCCGAACACGGATGCTGCGTAGTCGTCGTCGGCGAAGGGCTCAAAGATCCCGAAGGCAACGAGATTGGGGCGGACAAAACCAAACTTGATTCATTCGGCCATCCCGTGTTGGCCGGTGCCGCTGATCGCTTGGCGGATATCGTCGAACCAGCACTCAATTTGAAAACCCGCACAGTGAAGCTCGGGTACGCTCAACGCGCCGCCGCGCACTACGCCAGCGAAACGGACGTGGAAGAAGCCTTCGCCTGCGGCGAAGCAGCCGTACGTGCGTCCATCGAGGGCGAGAGCGGGTTTATGGTGAAACTCGTCCGCCAAAGCGACGAGCCCTATATGTGGGGCACCGCCCTGCAACCGCTCGAGGACATCGCCAACCAGGAACGCGTCATCCCGCGCGATTGGATCGATGACAACGGCTGGTTGCCCAACGAAAAATTCATCACCTACGCCCGCCCTCTCATCCAAGGCGAGCTGCATCTCCCCACAGAACAAGGCCTCCCCGTCTTCGCCCGCCTCAAACGCTCCCGAGTGGAAAAAGTGCTGCCGAGGTTGGTGTAAGTTTTCTCTGTCTGTTTTTTCTTTCACTGATTCAATTGGTGCGTTTTCATGCCCGCATGAGTGAGGTGCAATGGCAGTTTGAAGGTGGAGCGTTTCAGGAATCGTTGCCGAATGGGAAGACTTCGGGAACATTGATGGTAAGTCCAGTGAGTGTGAAGTTTGTCTCTGAAGACGGGGAGGTGGAGATGCCGGTGACGGGGATTCAAACGGAATTGGGTGGGGCGTCAAACCGAATGTTGTTTTTCAAACACGCAGAACAGGAGGGCTGGACGTTTTTCACAACAGATCAGGGGATTTTGAAGCACCCGGTGTTTGCGAAGGACGTGCGGATGGCGGGCACGCGCAGCCGAGTGCGACGCACGCGATGGCTGAGCCGAGCGGCGACGTTTACGTTTCTGGGATTTTTCGTGACCATTGGGCTGGGGTTGTGGTGGGGCAAGGATCCAATGGCCCACGCGGTGGCCAAGCGAATCCCAGTGGAGATGGAGGAGAAGATTGGCAAGGCGGCGTTCGACTCACACACGGCGGCGAATCAACTAGTTAAGAATGAGGCAGTGCTCGAAGAATTCGAAAAGCTCTCAGCACCATTGATTGAGGCAATTGGAAGCAGGCGTTATACCTTCAAGTTTCATATCATCAAAGATCCCACGCTAAACGCGTTCGCGTTACCGGGCGGCACGATGGCGATTCACACAGGGCTACTGCTAAAAGCCAACTCGGCGGAGGAGGTGCTGGGGGTGATGGCTCACGAACTTGCGCACGTTGAGGAGCAGCACAGTATGCGTAATCTGGTGGAGATGGTGGGGTTGTACGCAATTTTATCTGGGCTCTTTGGTGACGTGAGCGGGATTGCGGCGGTGTTGGTCAATAATGCGCCATATTTGCTTTCGATGAAGTTTTCGCGCGATCACGAGCGGGAAGCGGATGCGATGGGATTCATATATTTAATGAAGGCAAATATCGATCCGCGCGGGATGGTGAATTTTTTTGAGACGATTCAAAAGGAACAAGCGGAAGCGAAGGGGCTGGATATGAATGGCGCGTTATCTATATTAAGTACGCACCCGGCCACGCAGGAACGGATCGACACGTTAAACGCGCTTATTAAGGCAAAAGCCGGCTCCGGGCCGTATCGAAAATTGGACTTGGACTTCGAGGCGTTTCAGGGGAAACTCCGAGACGCGCTAAACAAATAAGGATAATCTCATGCAAAGTACAATAGAAGGCGCCCCGGCCTTCGCTTATATTAACGTGGATCTTGAGCCCGGGGAAACGGTGATCGCCGAGTCCGATGCCATGAGCAGCATGGCGGCGGATTTAGATATGGTGGCCAAGTTCAACGGCGGCTTTTTCGGCGGACTGGCTAAGACCTTTCTTGGCGGCGAAAGTTTGTTCGTCAATCATTTCACCAACAACACATCCAGCACGCGACGCGTGAGTCTAGTGCAGGGCACACCGGGCAACACCCGGCAGATAGACCTCAACGGCAACACTTTTTGCCTACAACCGGGCGCGTACATCGCCAGCACGCCGGAGGTGAACCTCGGAGTGAAATGGGCTGGATTCAAATCGTGGTTTGCCAAGGAAGGCCTTTTTAAACTCACTGTAAGCGGCCGAGGCAGTGTGTGGTATGGCGCCTATGGCGGGCTGCTCGAGAAGGAAGTGGACGGCGAATACATTGTGGACACGTCGCATCTCGTAGCGTACGAGCCGCAGATGCAATTGAAGATTCAGTTAGCTGGCGGGCTATTCAGCAGCTTAGCCGGTGGTGAAGGCTTCGTCACCCGCATCGAAGGCAAAGGCAAAATAATCATTCAAACCCGCAGTATTAGTGGTCTGGCCGACTGGGTAAACCCCCGACTTTGGTAAACCATGCAGATTGAAATCACCCATCAGCCCGGGAACTCCGCCGCGCGCGTAAACCTCCAAGCCGGAGAAACTATCACCGCAGAAGGCGGTGCGATGATCGCCATGAGCGGCCACTTGCAGGTGGAAACCACCACCCACAAACGCGACAAAGGCTCCATCATGGGTGCGCTCAAACGATTGGTAACCGGCGAGAGTTTATTTCTCAATCATTTCACGTCCAACGGCGGCCCGGGCGAGGTGATCTTTGGCACCGCACTCACCGGCGATATGATGCAATTCCAAATGGGCAGCGGCCCGGCGCTCATGGTGCAGGCCGGCAGCTACGTAGCCAGTGCGCCCAGCGTGGATATGGACATGAGCTGGCAAGGATTCGGCAAGGCGCTCTTTTCCGGAGAAAGTATGTTTTGGATCAAACTCACCGGCTCCGGTCCGGTCATCATCAACTCATTCGGCGCGATTTATCCCATCCAAGTGAATGGCGAATACATCGTAGATACCGGCCACATTGTGGCTTTTGAGGAATCGCTCAATTTCGAAATCACCAAGGCCGGCAAGAGTTGGATGTCCTCCTTCCTCGGTGGCGAAGGAATGGTTTGCAAATTTATCGGCCAAGGTACCGTGTGGTGCCAAAGCCACAACGCCGGCAGCTTCGGATCTGCGCTCGGCCCCACCCTCAAACCCCACTAAAAAAATCGCCATGCAAATTACCATCAATCGCAACGGCGAAAACCACGGGCCTTACCCACTCGAGCAAGTGCGCGAGATGCTCGCTAACGGCTCGATGCAGCCCAACGACCTCGCCCATTACGAAGGTGCCGCCGACTGGGTGCCTCTCCATCAAGTCCCCGGCGTCACCGGCGATGTCTCTCCGCCCGTGCTGAAAAGCACCGCGCCTGCCCCCACTGCCACGAAGGAATCCTTCACCCCAACCGGTGAACACGAACATGAATTCCGTGTTGAATGCAAACCGGACTTTGCCTACCTCACCGTACAGATCCCCGCCAATCAAACGCTCAAGGTGGAAGCCTCCGCTATGGCCACCATGTCCACCAATATGGTGATGAAAACCAAAATGAAAGGTGGCCTCAGCCGTTTCCTCGGTGGCGAGAATTTGTTCATCAACGAATTCACTGCGGAAGGCGTCCCCGGTGAAATTGGCATTGCACCTGGCAGCCCTGGCGACCTCGAGCACTGCTACCTTGACGGCACCAAGGAAATTTTCCTGCAAAGTTCCGCCTACGTCGGTTCCGGTATGGGCGTGGAGGTCGATTCCAAATGGCAGGGCTTTAAGGGCTTCTTTTCCGGCGAAGGCCTTTTCCTGCTGCGCTGCACCGGCCACGGTGATTTGTGGTTCAATACCTACGGAGCCATTATTGAAATCCCCGTGGACGGTAACTACGTGGTGGATACCGGCCACGTGGTCGCCTTCACCGGCGGACTGCAATACGGCGTGGAATCGGTGGGGGGGCTCAAGAGCCTCTTCCTTTCCGGCGAAGGACTCGTCTGCCGCTTCAGCGGTCAAGGCAAAGTGTGGATTCAAACCCGCCACCCAACCGCCTTCGCGCAGTGGACATTCCCTTTCAGGCCCTCCAAAAACAACTAACTACTTGCGCAACTGCGCGAGAAATCCGGGGTCTATGCCGGCAAGGTCCGCTCGTCGTTGAGCAGCCAACAAACCGCCGTATACTTCCACGTCGCGGATCATCATTTCCAATCGGTCGCGAAACTTTTCGCTTATAATTTCGCCATCGACCACGTCCTCTTTTTCCATGAAACTCACAGCGTACGGCAGGCTCCAGGCGTAACATTGGCGCGCCACTGTTCGCATTTGGTCATGAGCCGTGAGGCCCTTTTCATGGCTGGCCACCATCGGCGCGAAAAGTTTGCCGGTGAATTCTTTCCAAAAATGATCGAGGAAATTCTTCATCGCACCGCTGATGCTCCCGTGATAATCCGGTGTGCCAAGCACGAATACATCGGCCGCTTGCACACGCGCCTTGAGTGGGGCGTAATGGGCGTCACCAAAGGTTGTATCTGTATTCACCATCGGCAGGTTGGCCTTGGCGAGATCCAGCCAATCGATGGTACATCCGGCTGCTTCCAATCCATCGGCCACGTGCCGACCGACGACGCGAGTTATGGATTTTTCCTGCAAACTGCCGACCACGACCATAACGTTGAGAGAATCGCTCATGAGCGGGAGGGTAAGAAGTTGTGGGCTGAAGGTCGAGAGTCGAGAATTCGGCCCAAGCCATAACCCGAGATACAAATACAATTCGCGTAGTGGACGTCTCCGTTATTTACAGGTAAGATTTTTTGCACATGGGATTTTTTGATAAATTGTTTGGGGGTAAATCTGAAACGGAATCGGACACCGAATCGCCCGCCAGCGGGGAGGCGGCGGAGATTTCGCCGGAGCAATTGCACATGGCGTGTGCAGCGTTGTTGCTGGAGGTGGCGGAGGCGGATTATAAGGATGACCCGTCGGAGACGCAGTCGATTTTGCGCGCGTTGGAAAGTGAGCTAGGGCTGAAGCGCGCGGCGGTGACGGCACTACTGGATCAGGCAAAGGCGGAGACGGAGGGAGCCACGGATTTGTTCCCGTATACACACCTCATCAATCAGCGCTGCACACGCGAGCAAAAGTGCGCAATGCTCACAGCCATGTGGCGCGTAGCTTTTGCCGACGGCGATCTGGATAAATACGAAGAACATCTCATCCGCAGAACCACAGAATTGTTGCGACTGGAGCATTCGGATTTCATCCGAGCCAAACAAGCCGGTCGACCAAAGGAGCATTAACCGGTCATCAACTCCATTGCGTAGGCCTCAAATTTTTCCCTGATCTCATCTCTCACACGGCGAAAGGTGGCACGGATTTCTTCCTCGGAGCCTTCAGCCTTTGCGGGATCATCAAAGGGCCAGTGATATTTCTCACTCTGGCCGGGGAAGATGGGGCAAGCCTGATCCGCATTGCCGCACACAGTGATAACGGTGTGCACTTCTTTTTCTAAAAACTCATTCAAATGTTTGGAGGTATGGGCACAAAGGTCGATGCCAATTTCAGCCATAGTTTCAATGGCCATTGGGTGAACTATGCCGGTTGGGCTGGATCCCCCACTGGCCACGGTGGCGGCATCTCCCAGTGCCGCGCGCAGGATGCCCTCAGCGATATGGCTGCGACAGCTGTTGCCGGTGCAGAGGATTAGGATCAAAGGTTTATGGTTGATGGTTGATAGTTGATGGAAATCGATCCGCCAGCAACCCCCAAATATTTGCCATCAACCGCGCCGCAAAGCGCACCGATGCCGTGGTGGGTTTATGGGGGTGGATGTAGGTGTTGACAGGACCGATTGATTTTTTCGGCATCGGGCGGTCCCGCAGCCTCCCTGCGAAGGCTGGCTGAATCCGCCCTGGTCGTCCCGTGTCGTGCGCACCCAGCCGCTTTCGTGAGTAATGTTCTATGCGACTCGAGTAAGGGATGCACGCGGGAGTTATTTTAACCTGCTAAACGGTTATGAGCAGCTTGGATGGGGCACGGTGAACAAAGTGGGTATGGGGGATAACCCCATTGAGGAAGAACGTGGCGACTCTCAATTCCTTCGACTGTTTCACCAAAGGAAAGAAGCTTGCTCGGCAACTTGATCACCGTCCTGCCAAAGGGTGACACGCCAGGATTCGGGTTGGCCAAAGTTTTTATAGGTGTCAACGTCGATGAGGATGGGTGTCCAAGTGCTCCCACCTTCAGGCGTGACGGTTTGCTCTAGGATCAATGGGGCGACCCCGGCTTTGGTGCTGCGCACTTCAAGGCGAACGGTCATTTCCGCATTGCCGCGCCAATTGATATTGTAACGAACGCCATGCACAGCAGCGGAATCTTTGCGAAGTTCCAGTTGATAAAGGTCGCGATCAATAAGGGTGACACCGGTGGTATGCCGGCCATGTTTATCGATGTAATGCGGCAGCACCTTGATAAGGCCGGGCTCTCGGTTGAGAGAGCCGCAGCCAAGCCAACTGAAGGCAAAGAGGCCAATGAATAAAAATGCAAATGCTCGCATACCAAAACTCTAGTAGTGAGAGGCCAAAACTCAATGCCGCGTTATTGGCCCGTCAGAAAACTTATGCCCATTAGCTAAGGTTTTGGAACGGCGATCATCTATTGCCATGACGCGACGCACCCAATTAACACCCTACTTAATCTGCTCGATTTTTCGGAAAAAAGGCAGTTTCCGATTGCGTGTTTGCCAATACGTGGTATGCTCTTGTAGAGAAGCTCACACAGAAAATATAACAATCTTGGAAAACCATCGCCCATGAACGAGGAATACGCACTATATAACCGCGCCGACCACACGGCACGCACTGAGGATTTGTTTTTGAACCGCCGCCAATGGCTCACGCAAGCGGGCGGTGGCTTTGGCGCAATGGCGCTCTCGTGCATGTTGGCCGAACAGGGATTTGGCCAAGAAGGCAAGGGCGCGTTGGCCCCAAAACAACCACCAAATAATGCCAAGGCCAAGCGGGTGTTACACATCTTTTTGCAGGGCGCGGCGCCGCACATGGATTTGTGGGATCCCCGTCCAGAGCTCAACAAGAGTAACGGCAAGCAGACCGGTAACCGCAAGTTATTGGCCTCACCCTTTAAGTTTCCGAAGTTCGGCAAGAGCGGTTTGCAGATGAGCGAAATCTGGCCGAACATCGGGCGGCACGCAGATGATATCACAATCATCCGCTCGCTCTACACTGATGCCCCCGCGCACGGACCGGCCACGTATATGATGAACACTGGTGAGATGCAGGAAATACGCCCGGCGGTCGGCAGTTGGGCACTGTACGGGCTCGGCACGGAAAATCAAAATCTACCCGGCTTCATCACCATGCGCCCCGGCAATTCACCCGACGCACGCAACTACACTAACGCCTTTTTGCCCGGCGCGTTCCAAGGCACTTTCGTGGATTCCAATAACACGAAAATCGAAGATATTATCAAGAATATCAAGAGCGACTTCGCTAGCCGAAAAGATCAACGCAAGCAACTGGACTTGCTGCTGAAACTCAACGAGATTCACAAACAAAAGCGACAGGCCGAAGGCGCTCTCGAGGCGCGCATCAATACTTTTGAGCTTGCCTACCGTATGCAAACCGACGCCCGCGAAGCCTTTGACATCGCCGGCGAAAAACCCGAAACCCGCGCCAAGTACGGCGACAACGGCCAAGGCCGGCAGCTGCTGATCGCGCGGCGTTTGCTTGAACGCGGCGTGCGCTTCGTCCAGGTAAGCCAAGGCGGCTGGGATCTTCACAACGGCATCGCCAACCGCGCCGCCCGAAACGCCCAACAGCTCGACCCTGCAGTAGGCGCGATGATGGACGACCTCAAGGAACGTGGCCTTTTTGAGGACACATTGATTTATATATCTAGCGAATTTGGCCGGAGCCCCACTGAAGATGGTGGTGGCGGACGCAGCCACAATGCGCGTGGCATGAGCACCGTGCTTGCCGGCGGCGGCATCAAGGGCGGCATCAGCTACGGCTCCACCGATGAGCTGGGTGGATCGGCCGTGGAAAACAAAGTCCACGTGAAAGATTTACACGCCACGGTTCTAAATCAGCTTGGATTCGATCACGAACAACTTACTTTCCGCAATGGCGGCCGGGATTTCCGGCTCACCCAACCCACCCGTACGCTGCCACAGGGTGGTACGGTGGTGGAAGGCGTGATCGCGTAGCCAACAGTTTACAAATTAAATTGCCCCGCGCTCTCCCACACGGGGTCGTGAAAATGTCGAATGCAAATTTGTGCCATGAAAAACAACCTCACCCGCACACTCAATAAACCTCAATCGGCCGCACTGTTCGCGGTCGTTTTGGTTTGGCTCACCCCCGCCGTAACCGCCCAACAAATTTCGCCGGCGGACCAGGAATATTTCGAGGCAAAAATCCGACCCATCCTCGTGGATAATTGCTACAGCTGCCACGGCGATGGCGCAACCAAAGGCGGACTAGACCTCGGCAGCAAAGGCGGCGTACTCAACGGTGGCAACACCGGACCCGCCGTGGTACCAAATGATCCAGGCAAGAGTGTCATGGTCAAACGCATTAAAAACCTCGCCGACCCCATGCCGCCTTCCAATAAAGACCCGCTAACCGATGCGCAGATTTCCGAACTGGAAAACTGGATCCGCCGCGGCGCGCCCGATCCCCGCACCGGCAAGGCCGTCGGCGTTATCAAGAATCAATCAGACAAAGAAAAAGCCAAGGCTCACTGGGGGTTTCAAAAAGTAAAAACTCCGTCACCGCCTCTGCCAGAATATGTATTCAACGGCAAACTCAAGGGCTGGATACAAAACCCCATCGACGCGTACATCCTCAAGACCCTAGAGGAACAAAATATGGTACCCTCGCTCCCGGCAGAAAAATGGTCACTTCTACGACGCGTGTATTTTGATCTGATCGGGCTGCCGCCGAGTTATGAGGATATTCAGCGTTTTACCAATGGGCAGGAAACCTACGAGCAGGTCGTCGACCGCCTTCTAAACAGCCCACAGTACGGCGAACGCTGGGGCCGTTATTGGCTGGATGTCGCCCGCTATGCCGACACCACCGGCTCGGACAACCGCCGTGATAACGTATCGCGCTATCTTTATGCCTATACTTACCGCGACTGGGTGATCAATTCATTCAATGAAGACAAGCCCTATGACAAGTTTCTCATCGAGCAAATCGCGGCCGACCAACAAAAGTCCAGCCACGCTGACCTTGCTGCCATGGGTTTCCTCACCCTTGGTCGAAAAGATAATCCCCAAGACAATAGCGATGATGTGATTGATGACCGCATCGATGTGCTGACCCGTGGCACCCTCGGCCTCGCCGTCTACTGTGCACGCTGCCATGACCATAAGTTCGATCCAATCCCCACTGCTGACTACTACGCTCTCTACGGCGTATTTAAGAGCTCTAGAGAACCCAACGATGATGACAAGCTCGAGGATGGAAAATACGTGCTGAACCCTTCGGCCGCCAATGGAAGCAGCCAAGGCGCTTACGCGGGCAGCTCCGATATTGCAGATTATCAATCTAAACTGAAGGATCTGGAAAAAAAATACGAGGATTTCCGTTTAGGAAAGGAATACGAGAACAACAATAATTCGCGCCAAAACGCCGCCACTTACATGTATTGGACCCACATGTATACCAAGAACGATGTGCGCGTACGCGATAAACGCCGCGATTTTGAGCGTACGCTCGATGAGTTGATTAAAAAAGCCACCGACGGCAAGAAGAAAAAAAGCGACGTCAAGCTCATCGCCGATGTAGGCGATACTTGGCAAAACTACATGCGCCGCAAGAAAGAGGATGATCGGGTATTCGGCCCGTGGGTCACCTACGGAAACGTGGCCACTAACGCCACCGGACGTTTCATTCGCGCCGATCTAGCCAAGGCTCAAGCTAAGCTGCGCCCCCTGCTCAGCAAGCCCGACCCTAAAAACAAACGCTCCAAACGAATCAACCCCATCGTGGCCACGAAGTTCCCCGCCAGCAACCCCCCCGCCAGCATGGCTGAGGTCATGTACCGTTATGATTCCATGTTCAAACTAGCAGATCAGCAATGGCGGTTTGCCATCAAGCAATTCACTGCCCAGCGCGCCCAAGCCAAGCCCGGTGAAAAAATGGCCCCGCCCAAAAATATGGAGGATGCCCAAAAACGGTTCGGTGTGGAATTCGATAAACAGTTTGGCAAAGACTACGCGAAAAATATGGAAGAAGTTCGGCGCGTCATCTTTGAGCGTGGTCACCCCTGTAAATCCAACTTCGATGAACTCAAACGGCGCAACGGCGGGCTTGAGCGCGAGGAACGTGAACGTTTTCTCAGTAAGATTGAAAATCTCAAAATCAACCACCCAGGCTCTCCCCCTTTGGCCATGGTGATGGTGGACAGCAACCCTCACGACGAAAAAATCATGATCAAGGGTAACCGCAACCAGCGAGGCAAGATAGCCCCACGCCAATTCTTGGAAATCCTATCCGGCGAAGATCGCCAACCGTTCCCCAAGAACACAAGCGGCCGCCTCGAAATGGCCAAGGCCATTGCTAGTAAGGAAAACCCTCTGACCGCCCGTGTAATGGTGAACCGCATTTGGATGCTCCATTTTGGAAAGGGCATTGTCAGCTCCGTCAATGAGTTTGGCGTGCGAGCTATGGATCCATCCCACCCCGAATTGCTTGATTACCTCGCGTGGTATTTTACAACCCACGGTTGGTCCATGAAAAAACTGCACAAGCATATTCTCATGACCAACACCTACCAGCAAACCAGTGACGATAACCCGCGATACAGTGTCAAGGATCCAAATAACATATATTACTATAAAATGGATCGGCGGCGACTGGACTTCGAAGCCTTCCGCGACGGGATGCTCACCGTGGCCGGAGCAAGCGACCTCTCCATGGGTGGAAAACCCCTGCGCCTCACAGGTGGCGCCCCTAACTATCGCCGAACCATCTATGCCCTTATTGACCGCCGCAACCTCGATGAGGTCTTCAAAACCTTCGATTTTGCGAACCCTGACCAGACCGCCGGCCAGCGCTTTACCTCCACCGTAGCTCAGCAGGCACTATTCATGATGAACAGTCCCATGGTTGCCGATCTCGCCCATCAGTTGGTCAACCGCAAGGAATTCTCCGCCATCCAAGACGACCGCGTCCGTATCTCTGCGCTTTACAACATGATCTACCAGCGCGCCGCCGAGCCCATCGAGATAAAGCTCGGCGTGCGTTATCTCCAACAGCAAACCGGAGGCGTCACCACCGGCGCTATGAAAAGCACCCCCACTTGGTACAATGGCCACGGTCAGGCCAACCGATACAACGAAAAACAAAAACTCTATTCCATCAAATTTTTCCAGTTCCCTTTCACTGATGGCACAGTCTGGAAAGGCAACAATCCGGCCTATGGACCACTGCAACTCACCGCCACTGGGGGCCATCCCGGCGCGCATCCAAGCGTGGCTGTCATCCGCCGCTGGGTCGCCCCCGCCGACACAATCGTGGACGTAAACGCCCGCCTTGAGCACAAGCTCGACGACACCGCCGAGGCTGCCCGCGAAGACAAAATGGGTGATAGCTTGCGCAAGTTTTATGATGAAAATGTGTGGGATGGCATCACCGGCGTCATTGTCCACAGCCGCACATCCAGTGGTAATGCCCGCCTCGGCAAGGAACTCTGGCGCAGCGATGTCCGACGCACCCGGCGTGATAGCAATCTTTCCAACATCACTGTGAAACGCGGAGACACAATTGACTTTATTGTATACAGCGGCAAGCCCCTCGACCCCAAGGCCCTCGCCAGCACCCAACGTAATTACAAACTCGATAATCCCCAACAGGATCAATTCACGTGGAACCCCACAGTGAGCATCAAGAAAGAAATCGCCGACGCCATGAACAAAAAAGCCGGCTCCCTGCAAATCACCTCATGGCAAGCCTCCACCGAATTCCTAGGATCAACCTACAAACCGAAGCCGCTCAACGCTTGGGAAAAATATGTGCAAGTGCTCCTCCTCTCCAACGAAATTGCCTTCGTGGACTAGGCTGATCGTTCCAACGCTGGAAGGGTTTCCTGCTTTTGAGCGCGCAAGGATTTCTGTTCCTCCAACACTCGCATCAACTCCGTCTCAGGCAAATTTGGCTGGGCGGTTAGCCGCGTGAGCTCGGCAATCCTCCGATCAAGATAACGACCCCGAAGGCGACCCACCAAATCCGCCAATTGCTGTGCGGGGTTTGGGATGGGGTCATCCGCGGCTAAGACCCCGGTGAGCAGGCGTGCGTTGGCCTCATCCAGCTCGGACACCAATGCTCCAGCATCCATACCCAGTGTAGGTGCACGCTCCAAAATATGCCGTACACCCGCGTGCTCCACCCATTCGGGGCTCAAATGCGCGGCCACCCAATCGCCGAAGACCGTACCATCCACATTATGAAACGCCAACCGCAACAACCATTCCTCCTGACGCGAAGGTGGCTCAACGGAAACCACCGGCGCTGAGACTTCATCCTCGCGCGGACGATAAACGCGCTCTTTGGGCAACCGCGCAAACTCCGCATGCACGGCCTCCGCAGATGCACCCACCGCCAGCGAGGTTTGCTGCGCCACGCGATCAAGCAGTACGGCGTCATGCGTTTTACCCACGGCCTCGCCCATCGCGCGGATGACCGCTTGGCGACCGCGATCGCTACCGGTGTCGTTTTCTGTTACCAGATGTTGCAAGAAGAAATCAAAGAACCCCGGCGCGCCTTCCATCAAGTCGCGGAAGGCTTCCGCACCTTCATCGCGGATAAAGCTATCCGGATCGTGCGGCGCGGGCACAGTCATCACCCGAATGGCTAGCTCACTTTCGAGCAAACCATCGAGTGACCGCACGGCGGCGGCTTGGCCAGCGGTGTCGGAATCAAAACACAAAATCACTTCATTGCCATAACGCTTAAGCACGCGCGCGTGGTCGGCAGTAAGCGCGGTTCCCTGCGGCGCCACCACATTTTCAATACCGGCCATGTGGCACGCGATAGTATCTAGCTGGCCCTCGCAAATGAGCGCGCTCTCGGCGGCAATGATCGGGCGGCGGGCTTTGTCCAAACCATAAATCACTTTGCTTTTGTGGAAGAGTGGTGTCTCGGGCGAGTTCACGTATTTGGCTCCTTTCATATCCGCCTCGATTACGCGCCCGCTAAACCCAATGATGCGCCCCTGTTCATCGTGGATGGGAAATATTAGCCGCGTGCGAAATCGGCCGTATTGTCGGCCGTCCTTGCTGGCCACCAAACCGGCCTTTTCCATCACACGCGAGTCGTGCTTGTGTGCTTTGGCCCAGTTCACCGTATCCTCCCAATCGGCCGGCGCAAAGCCCAACCGAAAGGCTTTCACGGCTTCGGCATTCACCCCGCGCGCCTGCAAATAATCACGCGCCGGTTGTCCGGCGGCGTCATTAAGCAACACGCTATGCCAGTGCTGGGCGAGTTGTTCGTGCACTTTCAAAAGCGCATCTTTTTCACGCCGCTTTTCGCCCGCGTGCGGATCATCCTCCATTTCCAGCGGAATGCCCGCGCGCTCGGCCAACCGTTTCACGGCGTCCAAAAATCCGATGTGCTCATATTCTTGGATAAACTTAAACACATCGCCACCCGCGTGACAGCCGAAGCAGTGATAAATTTGCCGCTGCGGATTCACATTGAAGCTGGGGCTTTTCTCTTTGTGAAACGGGCAGAGTGCCACGTGATTACCGCCCGCGCGTTTGAGCGGGAAATAGCCGCCGATGATTTCAACAATATCGCTGGCAGCGCGCACCTGTTCGAGGGTGTTTTCAGGAATCAACCGAGCCATGGCGCCATTTAGGGCATTAGGGGTGGGCCTGCAGCCACTCGCGAATCACCGACGCCTGTGCATGGGTGGGTTTCAGAACCAATACACGCTGATAATGTGTACGGGCCAAGTCGGCACGTTGGAGTTGTTGCGAATACAGATTGGCCAACTCAAGGTGCCCAGGTGTGTACGTTGGATACATTTTTAGCAGATTTTGATATTCGCTTGCAGAATCCAGTGGGAACTTCGCTTGATCCAGCGCCCGTGCAAATCCATATCGGGTATTCATCGAGAGAGGGTTTAGCGAGAGTGCGATTTCATATACCGGCAACGCAGCCTTCACGTCACCACTACTCTGAATCGCAAGCGCTAGATTCTGGTGCGCCTGTTGATATCCCGGATCCAACGTCAACGCATCGCGGTAGGCGGCCTGAGCTTTCTCCAACTGGTTCTGCCGATGGGCCTGATAAGCTTCGTTAAATTTATCACGCGCTTTTTCTCGATCGCCACCTGCGGGGCGTTTGGGTTTTGCGTACGCATACCGCGCAATGCCCGGCACATTGGGCAGCTCCACTTTAGCCACCGTGGGTTTGGGGGTAACTGGCGGGATGGAAGACTGAGGGTTGGGGCGATCCACCGTGGCTACTTGTACAGGTTTCATCGGTTTGGGCGGATCGGGGACAACCGGTTGCGGCTTGGATACAGACGGTGTCACGGCAAGGTTTGTGGTAATGGTGACAGGAGGCGGCGACGCGACGCGACGCGGCGGCACGGCATTGGTAGTGACCACATGACCAAAATGTCCGCCCTTGGGGAACACTGCCTGCACAATAAAAGTAGCCTCGTTGGTGTTCACTTGCAACGGAGGCTCATAGCCTACCACGGTGTTAGTGGGCGTGTTGACTGCCACTACTGCCATTGGATTCAATTCACGATCCAAATCCGCCACGATGCGCTTCACCGCTTGCGTGCCTTTGGGATTCATTTCCAAATATTTGCGATACGCCGCCAGCGCCCGCGCGCGCGGTTTTGAAACGTTGGGCGGCGAATGCCGATGCAAAACAATGGCGAGGTTCAACTGCGCGGCGGAATAGTTCGGTTGTTTTTGTAACGCACCACGAAAACTATCTAAGGCTTTCATCGGCTTCTTGCGCTCAAGCTGCACTACGCCAAGGCGGTTGTGCGTGCGGGCGGAATCTGGCTGGTACGCCAGTGCGCGACCCAATTCCAATTCAGCTTCATCCAGCTGCCCATCACGTCGACAGGCCTCAGCCAACCAGTAGTGCGCGGCGTGGCTGGATTCCAATTGTGCATAGGTGCCGAGGTGCTGCCGCGCAGAGGGAATCTGGCCGGCATCCAAATATAAACAACCCATGTTAAAGTAAAGAACGTGCGAACCCTCGCGCTTGCTGAGCATCCGCTCTTGCCCCATCAGTTTGATGGCGTCTTGATAGGCCTTGCCCGCTTCGGCGTATTTGCCCTCGCGATGCAGCGCGAGACCAAGATGATTCCACGTACGCCAATCCTTCGGCAGCAACCGCGTGGCTTTTTCAAATGCGGCGGCAGCCTGTTGGGGCCGGTTAGCGTTTAGATGCTCACGCCCATCCAGCATGGCGCGCGCACCGGGTGGCTTGCAACCGGTGACCAGAGCCAACAGCACTATTACTAGTGCCCATTTTAGTCTCGTTCTCATGAAATTTTTTGTTAGCCTTGCGGCTAAGTATGTTCGCAAATATACAGGATTTGGCAAAGGTGCGTTATTCACTAACTGGGCGCATCTTGTTCACTTTCGCGCTGGGGCTGGGGTTTAGCTTGTCCGCGCAGGCGCCGAACCCAAAAAAATCCCGTATCATCCGCGTGCGCGATGCCGAAGCCACGCGGTTTCTCACACCCAATCGCGCCCGTGTACAGGCTATGCTGGATCACGCGCTGCCGAAGGCAACCGGCCAAACAACCCCGCGTGCGGCTTGGCGCACACTAGTGACGCCCACGGACGTGATCGGCCTTAAGGTGGACGCCCAACACGGCCCGATGGCCGGAACACGACCGGTCTTGGTTGAAGCCGTAGCACGCAGCCTGATTGCTGCCGGTATCCCCGAGCGGCAAATTGTGATTTGGGATAGCTCTCTGGAGGATTTGAGAAAGGCCGGCTACGTGCGCATGGCCAAAGCCCTCGGCGTGCGGCTGGCCGGTGCGCGCGAAACGGGCTATGAATCGCATCCACATTTTGATGTCACCCTCACCCATCCCTTGCAGTCGGGCGACCGTTTTTTCAGCAAGCCCGAGGACGTACAATTGAAACGGCTTTCGCATCTGTCAAAATTGCTCACACGCGAGCTCACCTGCATCATCAATCTGCATCCGCTCATCGCCCATCCCGTTACCGGCTCACGTGGCCATCTTGATGCGCTGGGGCTTGATAGCGTGGACAACACTTCGCGTTTTGAAAAATCGACACATCACCGGCACTTGGCCGTGCCAAACCTTTTTTTGATGGCCGCTTACTCACACACTCTGTCACCCGCCCGCGTAGCCGCCGCATTGAAGCCGCAAGGCAATGCCCGCGCATTGCTGCTGCAACCCACCTCGGGTAAAGAATTTTTTTATTTTAACAAAACCAGCGACGAAGCCATACCCCTAACGCGCGCACTGCGCGATGCACTGAAAGGGGCTACCGCCCACAACAACACCAAAGCGCAAGCCGTGCTGGTGCTCGATCAAATGACCGCCTGGCGCCAGCATCTCCTGCCTCACGGCGGCACCGTGCTGGGAGCGCATCAATTACGCACCGACCGCGACTTGCCCACGTCGCGTGTGCGGCTGTGCATTACCGACGCGCTGCTGTGCCAGTTTCATTTGGCTGACACTCGCCGCGCCGACTATGCCACCACGCTGAACGAACTATGGCTGGGCACTGACCCCGTGGCGTTGGATATGATGGCTGCGGAACGCATCATCAAGTTACGACAATTTGTAAAACTCCCCACCCACACCGAGGCAAATGAAATGCGACGTGCAGCCGGGCGCATGAGAATGGGTGTGACGCGACTTGAGGATGTGGAGATTATTGATCTCCCCGCGCGTCCGTCAAAAAATCACGAATGAGCGACAACTCTTCCTCGCCCGCGATGGTGTGTTCCTTGGGAAATTCCTTGGCCTGAATTTTCAAACCTCCGTCCTGCCGTAACAAATTCAACTGGCCCTTCACTTTTTCCGCCGGTATGAGCGGATCAAACGTGCCCAGCGTGAATAAAATATTCTGCTCCTTCGCCACCGGCGATAGTTCGGTAATCGCCTGCTCCGGTTCGTGCAAATAACCGCTCACCCCAACACAACCGGCTAGCCTATGCGGATAACGCATCGCCACTTCCATTGTCATTAAACAGCCTTGGCTGAAACCGAATTGGAAAATTTGCTCAGCTGCGAAACCCACCTCGCGCTGGGCATCAAGCAGCTCGAACAATGCCGTCCGACTACGCTCCACGCCCGGTGAGGGATTTGCAGGAATATCATACCACGAAAATCCACCGTGATAATCATCCGGCGCATTCACCAATAAATAATTCAGCCACGGCAGACCCATTGCCTCCGGCAACCAGCGATAGCCCTCCATGCTGTCGCCCAGCCCGTGCAACACCACCATCAGCCATTTTGAATCCGCCTCCGCAGCGGGAATAAGTTCGTGCATGAGCATGTTACATCCGCGGGATGGTGATGCCTTTTTGGCCTTGGTATTTTCCTCCGCGATCGGCGTAGCTTGTTTCGCAAACTTCTTCGGCTTCGAAAAAGAGAACTTGGGCGAGGCCTTCGTTGGCGTAAATTTTTGCAGGCAAGGGCGTTGTGTTAGAAATTTCCAGCGTCACGTGGCCTTCCCATTCAGGCTCAAACGGGGTGACGTTGACAATGATGCCGCAGCGAGCATAGGTGCTTTTGCCAAGGCACACGGTGAGCACATGGCGCGGGATACGGAAGTATTCCACGCTGCGCGCGAGGGCAAAGGAGTTGGGCGGCACGATGCATTCGGCGGTCTTCACGTTGACGAAGGATTTATCATCAAAGCCTTTAGGATCAACAATGGTGCTGAAGACGTTGGTGAAAACTTTGAATTCGTCGGACACGCGCAGGTCGTAGCCGTAGCTGGAAACGCCGTAGCTGATGACGCGACTTCCGTCCTCGGCGGCGCGCACTTGCTCGCCGGCAAAGGGCTCTATCATGCCGTGTTCCTTCGCCTTCTGGCGGATCCATTGGTCTGAGTGTATTCCCATTTTTTAACGAACGTGAATTTAAAAAACGGCCCACGGTTTCCCGAAGGCCGTTAAGTTAGGGGCGGCGGCGGGCCCGCAAGACCGCCGCCGCGGTGTTCTCCACCTACCAACTTAAAGATGTTTTTTGATATTCGGTGACGCGGGTCTCAAAAAAGTTTTTCTCTTTCGCGAGATCAATAGTTTCGGACATCCACGGGAAAGGATTAGTGTCACCGTACTTGGCCTTGAGACCGATGCGTTCGAGGCGACGGTCGGCAATGTACTGCACGTACTCGCGGAACATTCCAGCGTTAAGCCCAAGGATGCCTCGCGGCAGGCAGTCCTGCGCGTAGGCGACTTCGAGTTCCACCGCTTCCTCGATCAGGCCGTCGATTTCTTTTTGAAATTCCGGTGTCCACGCCTCGGGATTCTCGGCTTTGATGCCGTTGATGAGGTCGAGTCCGAAGTTCATGTGGATGGTTTCATCGCGCATGATGTATTGGAATTGCTCGCCAATGCCCGTCATGCGGTTGCCGCGATGGAAGGACAGAATCATCACAAATCCGGAATAGAAAAAGATGCCTTCCATAATCACATAAAAACCGATGAGGTTTTTGAGGAAAGTTTGAATGCCTTCAGTAGTGTCAGTCTTGAAGCCGTCGTCCATGATCTCACTGGTGAGGCGCATCTCAAAGTTGTCCTTGTCACTTATGGACGCCACCTCGTGATACATATTGAACACCTCTCGCTCATCGAGGCTCAGCGATTCACAAATGTAATGGAAGGTGTGCGTGTGGATCGCTTCTTCAAACGCCTGCCGCAGCAGATACTGGCGACACTCGGGGTTGGTCACGTGCTTGAAAATTGCGAGCACGATATTGTTCCCCACGAGGCTCTCGGCGGTACTGAAGAAGCCAAGGTTCCTCATAATCACGCGGCGCTCATCGGCAGTGAGCTTGTTGGATTTCCACAGCTCGATGTCCTTTTGCATCGGCACCTCGTCGGGCATCCAATGGTTTTTACAACCGTTGAGGTAGTGTTCCCACGCCCATTCGTATTTGATGGGCATCAGCTGATTGACGTCCACGGCCTGGCAGTTGATGAGCAGTTTGTCCTTGGCGTTGATGCGTTTGGTGAGGTCGTGCGCCTTTGCGGGTTGATCGGTGACATTACAACAAGACATAGTTTTCCTTTTGGTTGAGTTTTTGATTTTAGTAAATTACTGGCAGGCCTCGCACTCGGGGTCGAGGATGCTACAGGTGGGAGCGGCAACCACATCGCTGGATGCCGATTTATTTTTCATCCACTCTGGTTGCACGCCGTAGCTGTTGATGTCCACGGTTGATTTCTCAATGTTCGTAGCACCAAGGGTGCGGAGGTAGTATGTCGTTTTCAGGCCGGCTTCCCACGCGAAGAAATACATATCGCTCAAAATACGACCGGTCTTTCCGCCTTCGGGTACTTGCCTGAGGTCAAAATACAGGTTCAGTGATTGGCCCATATCGATCCATTTTTGGCGGCGCGCCGCGCAGGCGATTAGCCATTTGGAATCAATCTCAAACGACGTGCGGAAGATGTCCTTCATGTCGTCCGGAATACGATCAATCTTCAGCACCGAGCCATCGTAATACTTAAGATCCTGCACCATTTGAGCGTCCCACAAGTTGCGTTCCTTCAGCTGTTCCACCAGGTAATTGTTCATCACCGTGAATTCGCCGGAGAGGTTCGCCTTCGCGTACATATTTTTGTATGTCGGCTCAATAGATTGGCTCACACCGATGATGTTCGCGATGGTGGCCGTGGGCGCGATGGCCATCGTATTGCTATTGCGCACGCCGTGTTGGGCGATGGATTCACGCACAGGCGTCCAGTCCATTTGCGCACTACGATCGACCGTAAGGCTGCCGCCGCGCTCTTGCTCGAGCAATTCAATCGTGTCGATGGGCAACAACCCGCGAGACCATTTAGAGCCTTCATAAGATTCGTACGTGCCGCGTTCAGCCGCCAACTCGCTAGAAGTAAGGATGGCGTAGTATGAAATCATTTCCATACTGCGATCGGCAAAGGCCACCGCCGCTTCGCTCGAGTAAGGAATACGCAGTTTATAAAGCGCGTCCTGAAACGCCATCATTCCCATCCCGACCGGACGATGCCGCATATTCGCTGCGCGCGCCTCGGGAGTGGGATAGTAGTTGATGTCGATCACGTTGTCCAACATACGGATGGCCGTGCGCACGGTGCTGGCGATGAGCTCCTCATCGAGTTCGCCATCCTTGATGTGGGCTGTGAGATTCACTGAGCCGAGATTGCAAACGGCGGTTTCCTCGGCACTGGTATTGAGCAGAATTTCCGTGCAAAGATTGGAGCTGTGTACCACGCCCATATGATCCTGCGGCGAACGCACATTCGAGGGATCCTTGAAAGTAATCCACGGATGTCCCGTCTCGAATAGATTCATCAGCATTTTGCGCCAAAGATCTTCAGCCCGCACGGTTTTGAAGTGAGTTATCTCGCCGGCTTTCGCCATTGCTTCGTACTCTTCGTAGCGTTTCTCGAATGCCGCGCCATATAGATCATGTAAATCGGCTACATCGCTTGGGCTGAAAAGTGTCCACTCGCCGCCCGCTTTGATGCGTTTCATGAACAGATCCGGAATCCAGTTGGCGGTGTTCATATCGTGCGTGCGTCGGCGTTCATCGCCGGTGTTTTTGCGCAACTCCATGAAATCCTCGATATCCAAATGCCATGTCTCTAGGTATGCGCACATCGCGCCCTTGCGTTTGCCGCCTTGGTTCACGGCCACCGCCGTATCATTGGCGACTTTCAAAAATGGGATCACGCCTTGGCTTTCACCGTTGGTGCCTTTGATATGTGAGCCAGTTGCGCGTATGTTTGTCCAGTCATTGCCAAGACCACCGGCCCATTTGGATAAACGCGCATCGTCAGCCACAAGTTTGAAAATGCTCTCGAGGTCATCATCCACCGTGCTCAAGTAGCAGGAGGAAAGTTGGGGATGTAGCGTGCCCGCGTTGAACAGCGTGGGCGTGGAGGACATAAAGCGGAAGGAACTCAGCGCGTGATAAAACTCAATCGCGCGCTCCTCGCGGTTAGCCTCGTTCATCGCCAGCCCCATCGAGACGCGCATATAAAAATACTGCGGCGTCTCAATCCGCGTGCCGCCGATGTGAATGAGGTAGCGATCGTAAATGGTCTGGATGCCCATATAGGAAAACTGCTGGTCGCGCTCTAGGACGAATGCGTCCGCCAGCTTGGCGAGGTCATACTGCAGCAAGTCCGGCGATAACCGGTCGGCATCCACGCCCTGCCGCAAATAATCCGCAAAATGATCACGATGCAATTGCGGCAGCTCCACTGGCGAATCAAACTTCGGCAGCACCTCCTCGTAAATTTGATTCAGCAACAAACGCGCCGCCACGTAGGTGTAAGCCGGCTCCGTTTCAATCCGCGCCTTGGCAGACATCACTAGTGCCTTGTCGATCTCTTCCGTGTGCACGCCGTCATACAGATTGCGCATCGTCTCGTTGAAGAGATCGTTGGCTTGGCATTTGTCCTCTACCCCGCGGCACGCACCGTAGATATCGCGTTTCAAACGACTGGGATCGAGCACTTCCTTTTCACCATCGGGCAGCGTCACGAACACTCGTTCTTGTGCCGTGCCTTCCACCGTTCGGTCTCCGCGAATTGCGCGTGCCTTGCGGCGTTCCTCGCGGTAAACAATATAGCGCTTGGCCGCGCCGTGGAATCCACCGGCCATCAGCTTTTCCTCCACCACATCCTGAATCCGCTCGATCTCCAGCGATTCATTTTTAGACAACCGAACAAGGCAACGTTCCACCACTTCATGCGTGAGCAACTGCGCGTCCGCCTGCATCGATTCCGGCGCGGGCTCGTCCTGTTCCAAACCGGCGTCCGCCTTCAACGCCGCTTCGAGGGCCAAATAAATTCTCGTTTCATCAAACTCAATAATGCGTCCGTCGCGCTTGCGCACTTGGAGTTTTTTGCCTTCGAGGGGATCCAAAGTGGCCATTCGTAATTGGCCGTCGAGCTGCTCATTAATCATACTTATTCTATCCTATCATTCAGCGGTCGCCGCACCGCATTGGCATCAGGGGACGAAGAAGAGTTTCTCCGGCCCGGGGTAGGTTGGGCTAAACCACCCCAACTGCCCTGGCGAGGCAGTCGCCCGAGCACTCGCTCGGGGCTTGTTTTTCGAGCTGATCCACAACCCGATTTGACTCGCCCCGCCGCAACGGTGCTTCACAGTCTAAATTAGGCCGAAAAACCATCATTTTACCGAAATAATCAGCGGGTTATTCACATAAGGCTCACACACTGTTATGAAGTTGTTTACTGGCATATCCACAAGCTGTTGTGTGACCTCGCGATCAACTGCGCGATATATTGGGGTATGCCTGAAATTAGTCAACACATAAAATGACATATTGTTAATAACCAAAGCCCAATTTCAGTATATGCCGCCAGAAGTCTCGGTATAAGAGATTGGAGGGGGTAAAAAAAATAATTCACACCTCGCTATTCACACCGCATTCGGAGTGAAAGAGGTGAGTTTGGTGAATACCTGCCCCTCAAGCCTACAGACACGTCCAATCCAGTGTGAAAATCTAGGAAATCGGACGCGATTTATTGGCAACAAATGCTACTCGCCACGTAGCCAATCGACGATGCGTTCCATTTGTCGGCGCGTGAGTTTTTCATCTTTGCCGAAGGCGGGCATACGATCGTTCTTTTTACCGTAGAAACGTTCGTGCTCGGGATCATGCACGATGCCGAGCATCCATTCGCGCGAACCGTAACCAGTCAAATCCGGCGCAGAATAATCTTCGGCATTCCAACCGCCCAACGCGTGGCAATCGATGCATCCAATTTCATCAAATAATTCGCGGCCTTTCATAATGGCTTCGCGATCTTCTAAATCCACTTTAGATTGCGAAGCGAGCTTAGCCTCAGCGGAGATGGCCTTAATGAGCAAGTCCATGTCCGCGCGCATGTCTTTGTCATCATCGATGCCATCAAACTCGTCTTGAAGAAAATCGTACATTTTACTTTTCTTAGCATGCGCGGTCTTGCCGAAAAATTTAGCGGACATGAACCGCTCGGGGTGCAAAAGCTCAGTGAGATATTCGCGACTGGCGAAACCTTTGAGATCCGGCGCGCTGGGTTCAACTGGATTCCCGAGACCATTTTCGCCGCCGTGCGTATGGCAACTAGCGCAGTGTTGAGCGAAAAGTTTGGGGCCTTGCAGCAAAGCGAGCGCGCCTTCGGGCGGGATGCCGTTCTCGGCTAGCTCCTTCACGATGGCGGCTTCGCGCGCGGCTTGTTCTTTGGAAGCTATGTACGTGGGATTGTTGCGATCAGCGTTCACGGCCAAAAAAGTGAGAATGCCAGCAAAGGCGAGGATGCCGAAGAGCAGACCGATATTGAAGCGATGGCCGCGTTCTGATTTGCCGATGATGGGCATCAGGAAAACCAAAGTCATCGCAATGCCGGGCAGCACGACCGCGCCAAGCACTTCCCAGTGTCCGGGGAAATATTTCAAGAACTGGAAAAGGAAAAGGAAGTACCAATCCGGCCGAGCGGGATAAGCGGAGGAAGGGTCGGCGGGGGCATCGAGGTGCGCGCCGTTGAAGGCAAAGTGCAACACGAGAATGGTGACGAGCACGGCGAGGCAGGCCACAGAATCTTTGAGCACCTGTTCGGGCCAGAAAAATTCATCGGCTTTTTTGATGGGTTTTTTTGGAGTCAAACCGTGCCGGCGGAATAAATAAATGTGTCCCACAGTAAGCCCAATAACGCTGAGCGGCAGAATACCCGCGTGCAGCGCGAAGAAGCGTGTGAGCGTGTGGTGCCCATAATCGGCACCACCGAGCACGAGTTGTTTCATCGTTTCGCCAATGAGCGGCGTGCTGCCCATGATGTCGGTGGCGACTTTGGTAGCCCAATAGCCTTTTTGATCCCACGGCAAAAGATAGCCGGTAAGCGACAGCGCAAGCACGAGTTGAAGTAGAATGATGCCAAACCAGAAATTAATTTCGCGGGGTGCTTTGTACGCACCGTCGATGACCACTTGCATCAAGTGCAGCACCAACAGCACGGTCATCACCTGCGCCGTCCAGTGATGCAGCCCGCGCAGGAAATGCCCGCCGGTCATATGTTCCTGAATATAGTGGACGCTCTCCCAGGAAGTTTGACCGCTGGCACTGTAGCCCATCCACAGGAAAATGCCGGTAATGAACTGGATCATCAGCGTAAATGTCAGCGTGCTGCCCCACACGTAACGCCAGCGCGAACCACCCGGTACGGTTTCGAATAGCACCTCACGCAGGTGTTCCTTGATACCGGTGCGATTGTCCAGCCAATCGTAGAGTTGCTTCAAGCGCTGCATATCACGAGATAGCGATCTTGTTCTTGGAGTTAGCTTTGAAGCTTTGGAATTTCACCCACACTTCAGTGGTATTGCGTAGCTCCACTATCAGCGTGTCCATTCCGCGCGGGCTCACGCCGTTTTTTAATTTGCCATTCAACGCAAAATTGCTGTCGTGACACGGGCAGAAAAAATCCTGTTTATCTTTTCGATAATCCACAAAACAGCCTAGGTGCGGGCACACCGTGTTAAACGCCACAACCGGTTCTTCCGCGCCTTCCTTTTGTTTCACTAAATAAACCGCTCCCACGGGCACATCTTTGTAGCGCGTCCACTTGTCCGATTTATCGGCCACGATGGCGAACTTCATTGGCACGCCTGCTTCCAAATCACCTAAATCCCCAAGCCGAATCATCGCCCCTCCCTCGGCCGCCTCTTTATCCACCAACGGGCTGAGCACCACGCGCACTCCCGCCGCCATCGGCACTGCACCAATGGCCGCGCCGATCACGCATGAAGCGCCCTTGATGAACTGACGCCGATCCGGCTGCTCGTCTTTGGAATGATTTTTGTTCTCGCTTGACATCATAGCGTGGGAAAATCTCAAACTATTGGACGTGAATGCTCCCAAAACATTCAGTTCCCAATACACCAAGCCCGCGCGCGCGGCAAGCTTGACGGTTTTGAAGTGCAATTTTTGTACGTATCCCCTAACGTACTCGCGTGCTGGCACTCAGCCTTTTTCCCGGCGACTCGGCCCTGATGTTGTTCCTGCTCGTGGTAGGCACGTTCACATTGCTCGGCCTGCAAACCGACGGCTTACGAATGGCGATGCTGTTTGTGGGCACGCTGTTGGCACTGATCTTCGCACCGATGCTCGCAGGAGTGTTGGGGAAATTTATCAACCTACCCGAGCATCCGATTTGGTGGGAACTTGGCGCGGGCAAAATTTGGGCCTTTGTCATTTTAATGACCGCCGTGCTCTCCGCCTCCCAACCGCTCCATCGTAAACTGCAGCATCACATCAAACATACACTCGAATCTAACCGCCTCGCCGAGTGGGATCGCGCAAACTCCATCGCCGGCATCACGTTGGGCGGCATCCTCGGCGTACTCTATCTCATGCTATTAGCGGGGATCATCACGCCGCTTGGTTACGCCGCCACCCAACTACAACCCAGCGCAACCGCCGCGGCCAAGGAACCTTTAGGCTATCGCCTCGCCGCGCGCTTGCACCACGATTTCCGAACGCTCGGCCTCGATAAATCCGCACGACTATTCGATCCCGCCAGCGACCGCTTTTATGATGCTGCCGATATCACCGGCTTGCTTTATCATAATCTGCGCGATCAAAATCTGCGGGATTTCCGCGCGCGCCTGTTAGCTTACCCACCGTTGATTGAGGCTACGCATACCGCGCATCTGCTGCATCTGCTTCACCCCAGCAGTACTAACACTTTTCTCATGGGCATTTATAATCAAACCAACGCTACCCACCTATTACACCATGCCCATGTGCGCGGGGCCTTGGCCGATGAGCTGCTGCGAAAAAAACTAAGCCAAGTCGACACTCGCGATCTCTACGAATATCTTCGCACCGGAAAATCCTCACTGTCCGATCCCGAAATGTTGCACACTCAAAACCGACCCGTCTTGCTTGGCGGTTGGGAACTCGATGTGCCGGCCACGCAAAAGCAATTTGAAGCTATCTATCCTAAAATGGACGACCGTGAAAAAAAGAAGGTGCGGGAATATCTCGAGGTCATCGCGCCTACTTTGATGCTCAGCTTCTCGGAAACATATTTCTATTTGGACGGGAAATATTTCTCAAACCGATCGCTTGGCGTCAGACCTCCCAGCCACCGCGCAAGTGCCGCCGGGCTTGCCGCCGACGGTCTGTTGCCCCGCGTGCCTGCATCACCCAGTGTCCTTGCCCAGCTCTCCGTCCGAACCCTGCTGGCCGGGCCGTGGCAGGCGAGCGGAGATATTTTTCATACTAAATTCCGCTGGCCGCATGCACAGCCTCCGGTGAGTTGTGAAGTCGAGCTACAAGAATTTTCCAATCGCTTGCGCGTCACGCTGAAGGATTTTAATCACGAGGTGTACATCTTCCGCCGCACCGGAAGCGTGGATTAACCGCGCTACGCTTCCAACAAATCAAGTTGGTGCGTGAGGCAATCGGTGAGCGCCAGCAACGGCTCGCTGCCGATGGGCAAGCCTTCCACCGCAGCCTTGGCGTTTGAAATATAGCCGGTCACCACATCGCGGCAGGCGGCAGGGATATCATCGCTCACCAACCGCTCGCGGATGGCTTCCGCCTGCGCTTCGCCGTCTTTGAGCATCGCGAGCCATGCCTTGCGGCCAGAATCATCCGTGTTCTCTAATGCCAACAGCACAGGCAAAGTGGCCTTGCCGGTGGCGAGGTCGGTACCCAACGTTTTACCGGCAATGGCTTCGGCGCCGAAGACATCCACACAATCATCGTAGATTTGATAGGCGGTACCGAGTTGCTCACCATACTCACGCAAGGATGTTTCGGCAGCGGGTTTCGCGCCCGCCAAGCGCGCGCCCAACGCACACGCGAGCGCAAACAACTCGGCGGTTTTCATTCCAACGAGTTCAAAATACTCCGCCTGTTGCAGTTGGAAATTTCCACGTTGGAGAGTTTGGCGGATCTCTCCGGTGCACACCGACTTGGCCGCGCGTGCCACCAAGCCACATACCGATTGCGTGGGCATATTAGCGGCTAGTTGTAACGCCTCGGCGAAGAGACAATCGCCGGCGAGCACGGAAACTTTATTTCCCCAATTCGCCGCGAGCGTGGGCCTGCTGCGCCGCACTTCCGCGCCATCCACCACATCATCGTGCACAAGGGTGGCGAGATGGATCATCTCAACAATCACTGCTGCCCGCGCGTGCTCGGCGTTGAGCCCTCCTGATGCTCGACCGCTCAGGGCAACCAATAATGGTCGAAGTTGTTTGCCTTGGCTACCCAGCGCGTATTGCACGAAAGTAACAATTTGCGGGTCAAACGTTTCCACCTCCGCCTGCAGTTGGCCAGTCACCTCATCGAGGAACGGCTGCACCGGTTCGCACAAAGCCTGCCAATCCGGCGGTGTTGTGGTGTTGGTTTTCTCGGCGAGCATGTTGAGTAAATATAGCGCGGTATGAGGCAGTGGTCCACTAAACTTTCGTTTTTCCCAACTGCAAAACACGCTTAAATTCCGCTGCACTTAGAGGCGAAACCGAAAGGCGGCTTTGTTTCAGCAACCCCATCCCCGCCAGCTTGGGCTCGGCTTTGATTTGTGCCAGTGTTACCGGCGTGGCCATGGCTTTGATCGGCTTCAAGTCCACTACGCTCCAGTCGCCCTCTTTTGCTGTGGGGTCCGCGTAGGCCTCCCGCGTCACTTTGGCCACGCCTACCACCGCTTTCTCGCTCACGCTGTGGTAGAATAAAACCAAATCACCCTCCCGCATTGCGCGCAAATTATTGCGTGCCTGATAATTACGCACGCCATCCCAGTACGTGCCTTTGTCCTTCACAAACTGCGCCCACGGATATTTTTCGGGCTCCTGTTTCACCAGCCAATGATTCATGCGGGAATAATGGAGCAGTGACTAGCCAGTAGTCACGCAAACACTTCTCACTATTCACCACTCAATTCACCCGCTACACTCCGTCCGTGCCGGACATCGCCGCCAACCTCGCCCAAGTACAGCAACGCGTTGCCGCTGCGTGTGATCGCGCGGGGCGTTCGCCCGATGAGGTGCAGATCATCGCCGTGGGTAAAAAATTTACGGCAGACGTGATTCGCGAAGCTGCCGACTGCGGGCTCACGGTCTTTGGCGAAAACCGTGTGCAAGAAGCCAAGGCCAAAATCCCCGATTGCCCCGGCCATATCCGCTGGCATTTCATTGGTAATTTGCAGAAGAACAAATGTCGTGATGCGGTGGGACTGTTCGAAATGCTGCATGCCGTGGACAGCCTTCCCCTCGCCGCCGAGCTGAATAAACGCTGCGAGCAAGCCGCCAAGACAATGCCCGTGCTACTGGAAGTCAACGTCTCCGGCGAAGGCAGCAAGCACGGATTCACCACCGAAACCGCCGTGGAAGCGATGGAGGCTTTCTTCGATTTTCCGCAGCTGGAGCTGCACGGCCTAATGACGATGGCTCCCTTCACGCGGTCGCCTGAAAGTGCGCGACCTTTTTTCCAAAAACTGCGTGCAGTGAAAACCGATTGCGAAAGCAAGCTCGGTGCCCCACTGCCCGAACTCTCGATGGGCATGAGCGGCGACTACGAAATCGCCATCGAGGAGGGCGCCACGATGGTGCGGCTAGGTACGTGCTTATTCGGCCCGCGCGCGATGGCAAACAAAGATTAATGCCCTAGTAAGGCAGCGCCATTCTGGTGCTGGCGTTGCCTTTGGCTTGTCCGCCGCGAGAATTTATGTGGGCCTTCACCCGCCTTCCAGCCTCCCCGATATCGTCCTTTGAGGACTGCTTAGCAGATCCATCCATCATAACCATTTGCCCTTGCCCCATCTGCAGGCCAGCCATACCGCGCTTGGCATCCTCAGCACCTGCCCAAATGGACTTGGCCAGTTCATCGGCCGAAAGATTGCGAGTGGTCCCCAGAATGGTGGCGGGGCGTTGTGTGTCCGCGCCAAAACACAGACCGTAGCTGAGGCCATCATGAGGAATTGGCTTCCCACCCTTGGTGTTATAGTTACGCCAGTCCCTTTGTAGTAATTCATTGGCGGCAAACCTGCCCTTGTCGCAAGGAGAGACGAGAATCTTGGGAGTTTGAAGTTCTGCTTTCATAGCAGCCATGCCAAACACGCCCCCTACGGAGAATACTTTTTGATGCATGAACATCAGATTATCCACTCCCGCAGCACGCCCAAAATTCGAATTAGCCACAACGCTTGCATCAAGATGATTTCTCACTTGCACAGGAGTCAACTGCCATGGGAGACGCCCAGCGTTATCCTGTGAAAAGCCTATCATAGCTTTGCTGATATGGCTGAGATTGTTCACGCACTTGACGCGCTGGGCCGTGCCTCGAGCTTTAGGCAACTCTGTAGCAATATAGTCCGCTAACGCGTCCACCGAGATTTCCTTCAACTCGACCTCCCCACTGGCCAATGATTCATTAAGCTCCTCGGTCATTTCCGCCATTTTAGCAGGATCCTTTAGTGGCATCTCTTTCATCATATCAGCCTTCGACTCCGGCGGCATCCGATCGGCGGCTTTTTCAAATGCGGCCACCACCATCTGTGGAGTAAACTTGGCCGCCTTCGGGCCAACGGTCGTTGTTGGCGATTTGGAGGATTCTTCCGATTCCGGATTGGATTCACCAGACTTGCCGCAGCTGATGAACATGCAGGTGAATAGAAAGAAAACGAATAGCCCGGCGAGGTTGAGGAGGATGTATTTTCTCATAGACGTCAGTTCAACATATTATTAAATTTATTGTCTACTATAAATATTGGATTTTTTTACAGTAGGGTACAGATGTGTTTTAGGGGGAATATTTTTGAGAGTGCATTAGAATTCAGGATGTGCTTTACTGCGCGTTCGCTATGGGACTATTGCCTGAAATGTTTGCGGATGAGATCGAGGCGGCGGTAAAGTCGTTTGATCTGCATGTGGTGTGCCTGGATAAATCGCCGGAGGATTGCCAGGCATCGCTGCAGAGTTTGCTGGTAAAAGCGATGCGGGCCTACGAAACGCGCGGAGAAGGGATGCGCCACGGGATTGCGCTGGATAAACAGGTGACGATTTTTCTCAGCGAAGTGGATGGGGAAGAGAAGCCGATGTGCGGCATTTATTTCAACCTGCATTCGCCCTACAAAAAAGCGCAACCGGAAGCCGAGCCGGCAGAGTCAAGGAATTGAAAAACAAAAAAGGCCCCGAGGTTTCCCTCGGAGCCTTCTCCACCTATCCGTTATTTGGGGCGAACTGAATCGCCCACACGGATGTCCCCCTTGTTGATATCAGCTACTAAATACGTGTCGTCGGTTTGCTCTGTGGTGGTGATCTCTCCTACGGGTTGGCCCTGGCGGAGGACGAGGTAGCGCATCTCGGGTGGGGGGAGTTTGGCTCCCACAATTTCCACCACCACAAAAGCGAGGCCTTGATCCACGAGCATGACACGGCCGGAATCATTCCCAACCTGCAAATTGGCAGGCGTATTAGGTTTGGGGTTGCCCTTGATGCCAACGGTGGGAGGGCTTTGGCCGAAGTTGTTGCCGGCCCCCCCGATGGGATTGGCCGATGGATCTTCCTTACCCTTGATAAAGTTGCATCCAGTGAATGCAGACACGCCAAGCGCTAGCAGATAGTAAATTGGGATCCTCCTTGTCACCCTTAACTGGGAACAAGCTATTGAATTTGTGGGTTCCGTCAACTTCAGGTTACTCGCAAACTGCGGGCCACATGTGAATAAGCAGGGCCAATAAAAGCCCACTGTGGCACTCGCACCCCCTGTATCATACTCTTTTTGGATTGCTTTTTGCCCCTGATCGACTAGGCTGAATGGATGGAGGTGCTAAGGATAAAACGCAGCATTCCTTTGGGAATATTGATGGCGGTTTTTACAATTGGACTGACCGGGTGCTCGAGCATTCGCGTAAACCAAGATATTTCTCCAGCTACAATTTTGGTGCCGGGGCTGCTGGGCGAGCATGGCATCACTGAGTCCGGGGCAGAGCATTTGGTGGCCGGGCATTCTCAATAGGAGTCTACTTCCGCAGTAATTTTCGCCGCTCGCTCGGGTATCGAGGCAATTTTTTTCTTCTCTTGCTTTTACTGAAGGGTGCTTATTTTACGTATTTTTTAGGGGTCAAGTTTATTTCTTTTTTTAGTGTACCTAAATTTTTCCATTTCGTGTTGACGGGGATTCGACAACCTGCCATAGCTAACCTTTCCGTTTTTAGAAAGAAAATTGACACATGCCACGCGGTAAAAAAGGAACAAGAAAACCCGCGCCCAAGAGCGGCGCGGCCCTGAAATATGATGCGCACGCCACCGCGCTTGAAGATGCCTATGGCATGTTGGCAGACTTGCGCCGTGAGCTTTCCGATTCGCGCGAAGATGTGGATGAACGCGAGGATATCCTCGAGCTGTTCGCTAAGTGTAAGGATGAGCAGCGAGCATGGCTGTTGTTAGAGGATTATTTTTCCAAGCTGAAGCTGAGCCGCAAGGATTTTCCAGGGGATGATTGGTGGGATGACGTGGCAAAGGCAAAGGGCAAGAAACGCTTAGAGGCCCTCTCGGTGGTCTTCCTGCGCGCAGGAAGACAAATGCCGGCCGAGCTAAATCAGCACGCGAACCTCAAACGCTTCAAGGAAATCGAAAAGGCTGAGCGCGAGCGCGCGGTGTTCAAGGAGCTGGAACATTGGATGTTCCCACCTGCGCCGAATCATCTCGATGCCCCGCGCGCATCTATCCGCGCCGTGGCCGTGCCGGAGCCGGAAGACCTCGATTCAAGTCTCCAAACCTTGCGAGTCGAATTCGTGGTGCGCAGGCCGCGCACGGGCGACCGCAAGAAATCGATCACCAATCTCGTGGACCTCACCGTGCGTGCTGCGCACGAAAAAGAATTGTTTCCGGCCGAAGATTGGGAATTCATCGAGTGGGTTGTTGAGCATTACGGAGACGAGCTAAAGGGGTGCGACAGCCTCACTTTCACCGGACAGCCGTTACTGCAATGGCTGGCCCATTGGGGCGGCCAATCACGACTGCAACCAGGCGTGGATTCCCAGCCCTATGAGTTCCACGGCCAACTTGCCGAGCTGAGCCCTTCGTTTAAAAACGGCACGGCTGCGCTTGCCTTCACCCACACACTTTTGCTGCCCGATGGCCGTGAGGTGGCGCTGGAGGATGCGAAATTTTTTGCCGGTCGGCCCACAATGGTGCTAGTGGACAACACATTTTATTTCCTGCGCAACAGCCCGCCCGCTTCGCTGTTGAGCAAGTGGGTAAGCAATCCGCGCGCTCCGATCAACAAACTCAGCACGCGGTTCATTACCGAATTGCGTCGCACCCACGTACGCGAGGGTATCGACTGGAATGAACTGTGCGAATCGCACACGGCCAAGCCGCTGTTCGTTTTGGAAATGCATGGCGACCGCCTCGAACTGCGCTTGCAAGCCAAGAGCGACCTCGACGGCAGCCTTTGGGAATGGACCGGTCATGAATGGCACATCAAAGCCAAAGGCAAACGCCGGGCAGATAAGCCGCAAGTGTTGGAGGACGACCGCCTTGAGCCTTCCATCGAATGGCTGCGCAAGCTCGATTGGTTTACGCCTGAGCCCGGTTTATGGGTGGGCGATGCGAATGAAAATTTTCTTAACGTGCTTGCCAGTGTGTGGCACGACCGCCCGCAGGACGCAGAATTTCTTGGCAACGATTCGTTCCAACGCTTGTTCCTCAAACCTAAGCGATTGAAACCCACGCTCATTGTGAAAGGCAGCGGCATCGATTGGCTTTCGGTTTCCACGGAATGGGAAGAAGAAGGGATGAAGCTCACCAAAAAAGATTTGGAGAGCCTCGCGCAGGCGACCAGCCGGTTTGTGAAACTGCCCAGCAAAGGCTGGGTGGAGCTGGATGTGGACGCCACCCAACGCGCGCAGGAAGCGATGGCTGATCTCGGTCTTGATGGCCTCGAAACGGGCACGCAAAAGATCGCTATGGAACAAGCCGCGCATCTCGGTGAAGACGCTCTTTCCCAATTCGGCGATGGCAAACAAGCGCAAAAACTGCGCGACCGCATCGAACATTTCGAGGGCATCCCCACCAACGACTTGCCCGAAGGCATCAATGCCGAGCTGCGACCGTATCAACAGTCAGGCTTCGAGTTTCTCTGCCACCTGCAGTCCATGCGCCTCGGCGGCATCCTCGCCGACGATATGGGGCTCGGCAAAACGCTCCAAACGCTCGCCTATCTTAAATGGCTCAAGCACCGGAAAAAACGTGGCAAACCTAATCCGTGCCTCGTCGTGTGCCCCGCCTCGGTGATGCACAACTGGAAACGTGAGGTGGAGAAATTCACGCCGGATATGTCCGTGCTCGTGCTCGAAAGCGGTGCCGCGCGCCACGCAATGCGCAAGCACATCCCCGATTACGACATCGTAGTTACCAACTACTCGCTGCTCCGCCGCGACCTGGAGGATTTGCAACGCTACAAGTTCAACGCCATTATT
This sequence comes from Verrucomicrobiota bacterium, assembly GCA_028343615.1. Classification (GTDB taxonomy): domain Bacteria; phylum Verrucomicrobiota; class Verrucomicrobiia; order Limisphaerales; family UBA1100; genus JACNJL01. The sequence goes on along the minus strand of JAOLZA010000003.1, from coordinate 8,747 downwards.
CTCGACGAAGCTCAGTTCATCAAAAACCCTGGCGCGCAGGTCACTCAATCGGTGAAACAACTCTCGTGCAAAATCCGGCTTGCCCTCACCGGCACGCCTTTGGAAAATCGGCTGCTCGATTTGTGGAGCATCGTGGACTTCGTACAGCCGGGCTATCTCGGCGATGAAAAACATTTTCACGCCATGTACGACCCCGCCGGCGGCGACAGTGAAGAAGCCATCGCCAATCGCCGCATCGCCCGCAAGCGCCTCTCTTCGCGACTGCGCCCCATCTTGCTCCGACGGGTCAAAACCGAGGTTGCCAAGGATTTGCCCGAGCGTATCGAGCAACGGCACGACTGCGAACTCGGCGCGGATCAACGTAAACTGTACCTCGCCGAACTCCGTCGCAGCCGAGATACGGTGATGGAAACCATTCAAACCAAAGGCGTCGCCAAAAGCCGAATGCAAGTACTCGCCGCCCTTACGCGATTGCGGCAGATTTGCTGTCACCCCTCACTTGTAGGCAACGACTCCTCCTCTGGAAAAACTGATGCGCTATTCGACCTGCTCGAGCCGTTGGTCGCACAGGGCGAAAAAGTTTTGGTATTCAGCCAGTTTGTGCAGATGCTGAAAGTTTTGGAAAAAGATTGTGGCACGCGCGAGATCCCCACACACATGCTCACCGGCGAAACCAAAAATCGGCAGGATGTAGTCAACGAATTCCAGGAATCCGAAGGCGCGGGTATCTTCTTACTCAGTCTCCGCGCTGCCGGCACCGGCCTCAACCTCACCACCGCAAGCTATGTGGTGCTATACGATCCGTGGTGGAACCCGGCCGTGGAAGCGCAGGCCATTGACCGCACCCACCGCATCGGCCAAACCAAAACCGTCAACGCCTACAAACTTATTGCCCCCGGAACGGTTGAGGAAAAAATCTGGAACCTCCAACAAAGTAAACGCCAAACCATCTCCGACGTCCTAGGCGAAAAAGGCTTCGCCAAGAGCCTCACCAAAACCGATTTGGAATTCCTCTTCAGCGAAGAATAAAGAAGTGAGTGGTACCCGCTGCAAAACACGAACATCTGCCACAAATCAAAACCCAAGCCCTTTTAGCCTTGGTCGTTGAAACTTAAAAAGTGGTTGTCCCGCAGGGATTTGAACCCCGACTAGATGTACCAAAAACATCTGTGCTACCATTACACCACGGGACAGTGGGCCGCACACACTCTAGCTGCCCAGCAACCCGCCGAAAAGAAAATTCCCCGAAAATTCCATGACCCCCGCCGAACACTTCCGCAATACTCTCGCCCACACGCCATTAACCGCGCTCGCACCCATGCAGGATGTCACCGATCTCCCCTTCTGGCGGTTAATGGCCCAATACGGCGGACCCGATCTTTATGTCACCGAATACTTCCGTGTGCGTGAAGGGTCGCGCTTGGAAAAACCTATCCTCAAATCCATCACACAAAACCCAACCGGCAAACCCGCACTTGCACAACTCATCGGCAACCACATCCCCTCGCTCATCCGTACCGCGCGCGAATTGCAACAGTACCCCATCGCCGGCATCGATCTCAACCTCGGCTGTCCCGCTCCCGTCGTTTACAAAAAATGCGCCGGCGGCGGATTACTCCGCGACCCCGCACAAGTCGACGCCATCCTAGGTGCCTTGCGAGAGACCGTGAAAATTCCCTTCACCGTCAAAACCCGAATTGGCTTTGACGACTCCACCGTGTTCGGGGAACTCCTTCCCCTCTTCGCCAAACACCATATCGACCTCCTCACCGTCCATGGCCGCACCGTGCGCGAAGGCTACCGCAGTGGTGTCCATTATGATTTCATCGCGCGCGCCGTCGAAGCCCTCCCCTGCCCTGTACTCGCCAACGGCAATGTTTATTCTGCCGCCAAGGCAGCCGCCGTGCTAGTCGATACTCGCGCCGCTGGACTCATGATCGGCCGCGCCGCCATCCGCAACCCGTGGCTCTTCCACCAAATCCGGCAAACTCAAAACGACGAAACCGCCTTCATCCCAACCGGCCACGATGTTCTTGGCTATTTACGTGACCTCTTTGAAACTGTGCGACCACCAAACCTGGACGAAAAATCGCACGTATCGAAAATGAAAAAATATTTCAACTACATCGGCCTTGGCATCGAACCTACAGGCGACTTCCTTCACCGCATCCGCCGCACCACCACCGAAGCCGATCTCTTCGCCATCTGCGCCGACCACCTCGAGCATGACCAACCAATGCCGCTGGACCCCTTCGACCTCGCCCTCAAGCCAAGTGATGTGCTGTCGGGAGAGCACCGGTAAGTTCACGCACACGGTCCTCCACCGCATCGATCGTTTCGTCGGGCGTTGACGTCCCCGCCGTAATGCCCAGCACACCGGCCTCTGGCAGCCATCCCGCGCGTACATCATCCGGCCCTTGCACATGATGCACCGCACCGCAAAATTGCGCGCAGGTTTGCGCCAACTCCGCCGTGTTGTTGCTGTTCACGCCACCGACAACTAAAATCAAATCCGACTTTTTCGCCAAATCCACCGCCGCTTGCTGCCGTTGCTTGGTCGGTTTGCATACCGTGTCCACAAACCTTACCTCCGCCCGCGGGAAACGCGCCTGTAAATATTCCACCAACGCCCGCACCCGCGCGATGGGTTGAGTAGTCTGCGACATCACACCAAACCGTGGACGATCTTCTAGAACGTCGATATCCGCCTCGTTCAATACAACGTCGTACGCAGCCAGATCCTCTGTAAGCCCACGCACCTCCACGTGTCCGGTCCGACCGATGATGACCGGATGAAACCCAGCGGCCGCTAAATTCCGGGCTTTTTCGTGTGCAAAATGCACTAAGGGACACGTCGCATCGCTCACCTGCAAACCCGCTGATCGCGCGCGCGCGCGCGCGCGATCGGATGCGCCGTGGGCGGTAATCATCGCAGCCTTGGTACCCACACGTTCGGGTTCATTTTCAAACCGTACGCCCCGTTGTTCCAAATTATTCAGCACCGTGGTGTTGTGCACCAGTTCGCCGAGCACCGTGAGGGGGTGCACTGTTACCTCGCGTTGCGCCAACGCGATGGCATCGCGCACACCAAAACACATTCCCAAATGCTCGGCGCGCACGATTGCCAAACCCCTCTCCTCGAACGCATTAACTTTGTAGCGCAAAGTTTGTGTGGTCATTAGATTTATTCCTCCTAGTTTTTGACGGTTTAGATGATTTAATGGGCTTGGATTTTTCTTCGAACTGCTTCGCCGATTTCACGATGCCCTCCAGCAATCCCACGTATGCGCCAAAGGCCTTACGGCCGACAGCGGTGAGGGTGCAGATTGTGAGGGGGCGTTTCTCCTGAAAACTTTTCACCACCGCCACGTAACCCGCCTTTTGCAACGTGCGAATATGGGTGGTCACATTTCCATCAGTCATCCGCAGCGCATCACGCAGCTCGGTAAACGAAAGCTCCGGCGAGGCAGCGAGCATGGACATAATTGCCATGCGACCTTTCTCGTGGATTATTTTATCCAAATGCTGGAAGGTTTCCGGGTTCACTCTTCCTCCACCGGTTTGGCCGTCAGTTTCAAATACAGCCCATAAGCCAAATGATTTGCCCCGAATGCCCAACCCATCACCCAATTCGCGTTGGCTTCTTCGAGCCATTTCACCTCGCCCATAGTGTGTAAATACAGAGAAATTGTTCCAGAAATGACAAATATCCACCCCACCAGTTTTAATCCACGCTGCATAAAAAATCCCGCCGCATGGAGTGCACCACCGTACAAAACCATCCACAATGCAATCAGGCAAATACTGTCGCGGCCACCCGTGTTCAGAATTTCCAGTACGCCCAAGCCCAACCCCGCAAGCAACAGCGGCCCCATCACCTGCGCCACACGACGGGTGGGCGGCGACCAAAATTCCTCATCCGCCTGCAATGCCTGACGCCGCACCAACAATAACGCCGTCAAAATAGTCACTACGCCCACGCCCAACCAGTAACCAGCGAAAATATTTTTCCCTGTCCATCCGATTCCTTCAGCCAACCCGGCAGCCACTATACCCAACACGCCCACGGAGATGGCCACCGGTGCGAGGGCACGGCGATAGACACTGGCCCTTTCCATCAGGGTGCGAATGGTATTCAGGTTCTCCTCAGCCCAATGAGCGCTCATGCATTTACTTTGTATCACAAAGTAAATGCTATCAAGATTTAATTATGAGAAATATTAAGAGGATTGGGCAGTTTGAATTGACACTTGAACACCCGAGTTACCGTTATAAAAGAAATGCACAACAATAAATGGCGCAGAATTACACTTGGTCCGCCGCCACTTTTTGGAGGATTTCTTCGAGGGTAGTTTTGCGGTCGACGACCATTTGAAGACCGCCGTCCCAGAGGGTGGTCATTCCGGAGCTCACCGCGATCTCTTGTATTTCTGAAGTGGGTTTCTTTTTCATTACAGACTCACGAACATCAGCATCACAAGTGAGCAGCTCGGTGATAGAGGATCGGCCACCGAAGCCAGTGCCGCTGCAGGCGGTGCAGCCGGTGCCACGATAAAAGCTGTCGTTCTCGAGGACTTGCTCGACGTATTCTCCACCTTCATGTTGGCGAAGTTGCTCGATGGCGAAGGCTTCGGGTTGATAGGGAGCGGAGCAGTGGAGACAGTTTTGTCGGAGCAACCGCACGCCGAGCACGCCGATGATAGTGGAGGCGAGCAGGAAGGGCTCGATATTCATATTGATGAGGCGTGCGAAGGTACCGGAGGTGGTGCCGGAGTGGATGGTGCTGATGACGAGGTGACCGGTCATCCCTGCGTTGATGGCGATGTCGGCAGTTTCTTCGTCGCGAATCTCACCCACCATAATGATCTCGGGATCTTGCCGCATAAGCGACCGCAATGCGGCAGGGTACGTGTAGCCCATGCTCACGTTGAGCGAAGATTGGTTGACCCAATCAAGGTTTTGCTCCACCGGGTCTTCCACAGAAGACACGGCGACGGCGTTGCCAGCTTTCTCAAGAATGTGCCCGATGGCGGCATAAATGGCAGTGGTCTTGCCCGAGCCGGTGGGCCCAGTGAGCAGAATGAGACCGGTGGGTTTGGAGACGATTTCCTTGAACCGCTCCAGTGTATCGTCATCAAACCCAAGCGACTCGATGTTAAACATCTTAGCATCCGGATTAAAAATACGGCAGACAATTTTCTCGCCATACACTGTGGGGAAAATGGAAACGCGCAGCTGCACCCCGTTAAACTCTTCCGGCGCAGCCTTGCCATCCTGCGGAAGATCCTTCACGTGGCTTTTCATATTAGCCATCACCTTGAAGCGACCACAGATATTCTCATGAAAATCGCTGGGAATACCCACCACCCATTTGAGCACGCCATTCACCCGCACACGGACGCCGGTCATATCCTCCCACGGTTCAATGTGGATATCGCTCGCGGTGTGGTCGAGGCCATCCTGAATAATGTAGTTAACCAATTGCGGCACATCCACCAACTCATTAGCGGCGGCTTGGGCCTCAATGTATTGCTCGGTACGGCTCATATAAAAGACACCGCACAATAAGGAAACCCTCGTGCCCCTGTCACTCTCAAACTAGCGGGATTGCAGAAACCTTCAGCGTAGTTTCAAGGCGGTCAGTTTATTTTGGCCGTCACGAAGACCATCTTTGACGTAAAGCATGCCGCCGGCGTAGACGGGGAAGGTCCATGAGGTTTGGCTGGCGTTTTCGATGCGGCCAAGTTGGGTGAATTTCGTGGGTGTGGCTTTCAATAATGTCACTACACCGCGTGAGCCGTGGATGAGCAATGTGTCACCAATTGAAATCACGGAAGCGTAATCGGTGAAACCGGGCTCGGCCCATTCGGTTTTTCCGGTTTTATGGTTGATGCAAACGAATGTTGAATTGCGGCCGCGAGATGCGCCGAGGCCGTACAGAAACCCATCCTTCAAAACGGGTGAAGTGATGTTGGTGCGGGCATCGCGGTTGCTCCAGGTTTCTTCCGCAATTTGGCCATCTCCACTATTGCGGATGCGAATTTGGAACGTTCCTAGGGTATGACTGGCCATGGTGACAGTGTCGCCGTGTAGAATAGGCGTGACGATGTTACGCGCCGCTCCAGTTTTTACGGGGACGCTCCAGAGTTTTTTGCCATCCTTGGCTCGGTAACCGATCATATTGGCGGCGGTGACCATTACAATTTGTTCCACGCCGGCGAGCTTGCCGCGCATCAGGCCAGAGTAAGCGGCATAGTCGGTGCCACTTTTCCATACGAGATTGCCAGTTTTTTTCCCAAGGCAAACAAGGCTGGCACCGGTGTGCCCGCCGGCGGGGGCATAAATATATTTAGCATCGGTGACTGGTTGGCCATTGTTGCCGTGACGACTGGCGGCGGTGCCACTGCTGCCAGGGGCGTTGCCACCAAACCATTTAGCCCCAAAATCTTTGGCGTAGTTTTTCTTCCAAAGCAGTTTGCCGCCGTTCATCGAAATGCAAGCGAGCACGCCCGCAGCGCTTTGGCAAAAGAGCAGGTCGCCATCAATGAGTGGCGCAGTGCGCGGGCCAGGCCCGTACACGTTGGTGTATTGCCACGAAAGGCCGTACGGGGTTTGCCAAATTATTTTGCCGGTGTTGCTGTTGATAGCGGCGGCCGTTTCCCATTGCTGCATGTCCACGGAAGTTTCGTGCAGCACGATTAGTGTGCCCTTAGCAAGCGAGAGTCCGCCCTGACCTTTGCCGATGGGGATTTGCCAAAGCGCGGCGGGCTTGACGGGAAGCTTGGCGAGGGCGGGTTCACCGTGGAGAATGCCATCGCGATTCACACCGCGCCATTGCGGCCAATCATTGGCGGAGAGGGAAAAGGCGAGCGTGAGAGCAAGGCATGCGACGGAATTTTTCATCGCCCAAAGTTTGTGTTATGGGCGTTGAGCGAGCAACCTTTTTCGCGGAGCTATGGCGTTGCCGATTGAGCTTCACCCGGTTTGCCTACACCACCCCAATCACCATCCACAAAATGTAGTACGGCTTGTTCTGCCAGTTTAGCGGCAATAATGGGCACCGCCTGGCGTTGACCTGCGGTGAGGTCGTTGCCCACGCGCACGGTCGAGGCTCCGGTGATTGTTTCCCGGAAGATTTCCACACCGGTGGCACTATTAATGACTGTGATCTCGGCAGCCAGCTCCATGGTGTAATCCTGCACCGTCAGCACATCACCGGGTTTATAGCTCACACCGTTGCGGCGAAAGTTGATGAGTTTTCCGGTGACAATCAAGTCCCCCTCGCTTTGGGTCTCCAATGAATAAGTGCCGTCCTTTTGGAACTCGCGTTTCATGGCACGGTTCACGGCAATAGCGAGGCGAGGCTCGAAAGTCTCGTTTTTAAAAAATTTCACCTGCACCGAACGTGCACCGGCGGTGTGCCCGTTGGTGGTTCCCAAGTGATAGCCCGCACAGCCAAGGCTAAAGTTGGCAAATACCGCTAGCATTCCAATTTTCAGTACGTTGAATCTCATTTTCACTACTTGTTCGCTTCAGTTGCGCGCCGATCAAGCTCAGCTTCGGCTGCCTTAAGGATTGCATCGGCATGGGTTTTCAGGGCATCGACTTTTTCGTAAACCGTATTTTTATTATCCACCGCCTTGCGCAATTCGGCCTCTTGCAGGCGTAGATTCAACTCAATCTGTCGAGACACGCGCTCTACGGAATCAAGCTGGCGGTCACTGAGTTCCATCATTCCGGTGAGTTTCATATTTTCGATATCCGCCGCCAAGTCCAGCGCTTCGTACACACTTTTTTGAGTCACTCGATCGCGCGAAATTTTCGACAGCTCATTGATGCGCAGTGCTTCTACATAAACGAGGCTGTTTTCATTTGCCATGCCCTCCACCGTTCCCGCGCGAGAGGAGGTCTCTCCAAAATACTTGAAGGCGGCAATCCATTTCCCCCGTCGCTCATAGAACTCTGCGATGGCCAGTGCTCCTCGGACACGCTCCAGGTGTAGGTGGTTGATGCGCTCCCTAGCTTCGTCAAGTCGGACTTTTAGATCGGGGTCTTCCGCATTTAGAGTTCGAAAATCTTTGAATGCGTTGATGGCGCGCTCAGCCATACTTTGATCGTAAACACCTTCATTAGCCTGAACTTCGTAAATTGCCGCCACGCGAAAACTGGCCTCAGCCACAACGCGGTTAATCTCCTTTTGATTGGGTCGATCCGCATCACCGAGACGTTTTTGATAACGATCTGCCAATAATTGGTAAGCTTCTGTGGCTTTCTTATATGCTTTTTCATCGGCAAAAAAACCCCAGAACCCCTTGAGCGCCTGCTCATGCGCCTGCCCAACCCCGTACTGTGCCGATGCCGCCAGCTCTCCATAGGGCGCGTTTGTCACCACCTGTCGATAGAGTTTAGCCGTGCGGCTCATAGACGAGAAGATTGGAAGATACATACGTTCCTGATAAGGAATCTTCCAGCGAAACCATTCCCCGTCCAGATATTCTCCAGCAATATCGAACATCCTCTGTGCCACCTCCGTACGCTTGGCGCCACCATTTTCGGCATCATAATTCGGGTGGGCATCGAGCAGCGCCTGATATTCCTGAAACGCGTTTTCATGAAATCCTCGCTTCTCATAAACTTGCGCCACGATACGGCGCGCTTCCGGAGCCAAATCCGCGCCGGGGTGGTGGACATGCAACCAACGGGCGGCAAACAACGCCTTGGTATTATCCCCCTCAGCAAATGCCTCT
>JAOLZA010000029.1 GCA_028343615.1 Verrucomicrobiota bacterium | reverse complement strand
GCCTTAAAGCCAGCAAACTTATCCTTGGGCAGTAACACCCGTCTGCCGTAGTCAGCCAAAAGCATTCCCTTATCCCCAACAAACAGGATTCCGTTAAACCACTTACCCAAATCCATACCGGTCTCAATCTCTGGTCGGTCGCGCTTGCTGCGACCTCCGTGGTACCAAACCACTTTCACAGGTGCCTCCAACGCAGATTTACCTTTGCGTGCAGCATGCTCCCAAGTGACCTTCATCCAGGGCGGGCACGCATCGGGGTCTGCCTTGGGCCCTGTCGCTTCACACGTGAGTGGGGTGTGGAGTTCCAGTGCCCACCAGGGTAAATCGATCAAGTGACTGCCCATATCACCCAAAACGCCGTTGCCAAAATCCCAGCGACGATTCCAGTTGAGGTTGCCGCCTTTCCAGTAGCCTTGATTGTGATAGCGCTCTGGGGCTGGCCCCAGCCATTCATCCCAACGAAACCAATCGGGCGGCGATTGCCGTTCCAGCTTCGCATTTCCAATAGGGTTGATTGTGCGGCTACACCACACGTGCGCCTCGCGTACCGCACCAATGGCTCCACTTTGCACCAGTTCAACCACCCGGCGGTAATTGTCGTTCGCATGAATTTGGGTTCCCATCTGGGTGGCTACACCGGTCTGGGCGTAGGTTTCGCGCATCACACGCGCTTCATGCACACTATGGGCCAAAGGCTTCTCACAGTAGACGTGTTTACCTGCACGCATGGCAGCAACACTAGCCAGGGCATGACAGTGGTCAGCGGTACTGACAGCCACTGCATCAATGGACTTGTCATCGATCATCTTGCGCCAATCAGTGTACTTCTTGGCCTTGGGATATTTCTTGTGGACAGCATCCAGGGTTTGGACGTTTACATCACAAAGTGCCACGATGTTTTCAGAGGACACTCCACGCAAATTGGCTGAACCCCGGCCGCCCGAACCGATGATGCCTATATTAAGTTTTTCATTCGGCTTATCCTTAGCCGCGCCGAGCAAAAGATTGGGAGAGAGCGCGCCAACAAAGCCGGCACCAACAGTAGTTTTGAGAAATGTTCTACGTTTCATTAAAGTTCTTTCTGGTTCAGGCAATGATGCCGCCACCATACAATGGTATCAAGTGCCAATGCGTTAGATTGAAGGGTGCTAAAGCGTGTCCCTATTGACGCACTGGGGCAGTGCGCCCACTCTTTTTGAGTTCTTCTAGCTTTGTTTTTAACGCCTTCACGATTTTGGGGTGTTTGAAATAGAGATTTGTAGTTTCGCCAGGGTCGGTTTTCAAGTTGTAGAGTTGTCCCAAGGCATCGGGCGCCTTTTCGGGCAGTGCGTATTGCTTCATGCCCCACTCACCTGGCCGACTGTAGTTATTGCCACCCGAACCCTTATGATCGAGATACTTCCAATCACCTTTGCGAATGGCCAAAGCAAGACTCATGGTTTGGTGCAGAGTATATTGACGAATAGGTTTAGTATCCTGACCAAGGAGAGCAGGTAAAATATTGTAGCTATCCTCAGCGGAATTATTCGGCAGCTTGGCTTGGGTAATTGCGGCGGCAGTTGCCATAAGGTCGGTCAGGCATATGGTTTGTTTTGACGTGCTACCGGCTTTGATTTTGCCGGGCCAGCGGGCGATGAAGGGTACGCGATGACCGCCTTCCCATTGATCTCGCTTCACACCACGCCATGGACGAGCACCGTTGTGATTGTGATCGCGGCGCATGGCAATTGAGGTCGGAACTTCGGGCCCGTTATCACTGGAGAATATCACCAATGTGTTTTTTGCCATACCGTACCGTTTAAGTGCCTCCATGAGTTCACCAACGATGTAATCCATCTCAAAGAGAAAATCACCATGCGGTCCGGCCTGGGTCTTGCCTTTGAAGGCGTCCCCGGCAAATGAAGGCAAATGTACCGCCTGCATGGAGTGAAAGAGGAAAAAAGGTTTTGTGTATGATCTCTTGGCATGGTTCTCCAGATACTTCAGGCTTTTTTGAAGGAAGACCATATCGACTTCCTCCAGGTCAAAATCCGGGGCAATCATACCTGGACGATTGTCGCGCGAATAGGAATGCTTGGGCAGAGGAGTCCGATCCACGATCCGGGTGGGTGGCACTGGGATTTTGTTGCCATCAATATAGGCATAGAGCCAATCGGTAGTCGGGCAGGAGGCTGTACCAAAGAAATAATCAAAACCCCGATCAATGGGGCCACCCACAAAGGGCCGTGAGTAATCGATTCGGCGCACCGCCGGCAGACCATTTTGATGAATGGGTTTGCCCTCCTTATCGAACGCGCTCAAACCCACGTGCCACTTGCCAAACATCGCCGTCTCGTATCCTTGCCCGCGCAGCATTTCCGGCAGGGTTAACCGGTCCTTTGTGATCAAGCATGGGCCTCCCACCCCGGTGAAGACTCCCCGGTAATTAAGCCTGAAAGCCATGTGACCGGTGAGGACGCTGTATCGGGTGGGCGTGCAAACGGTGGATGGGCTGTGTGCATCGGTGAAACGGATTCCTTCCTTGGCCAACTGATCCAGATGAGGTGTGGGCACTTTGGATTCTGGATTGTAGCAGCCAACGTCACCATAGCCGAGGTCATCAGCAAGAATGAACAGGATGTTGGGTTTATCTGCGGCGTTTAAAAAGCCGCAGAGAAGAAAAAGGATTGGCAATAAGCGAATGATCATTTCTTTAAAATATTTTGGAGGCCTTCAAGGTTTTCACGCAGTGCAATCTCAGTATCGGTGTCATTGCGATGATCAAGGATACCGATAGGGCCGCTGTATCCGGACTTGCGGATAGTGGCGATCATCGCTGCCTCGTGCTGACCACGACCTAGTGAAAGAATTTTTGGTTGGGCGCCTTCATTCATGCCATTAAGATTGAGGCAATGGAGATAAGGCTGCATGACCCTGAGTGATTCTTTGAAATCAGCAATATGACCGTGACCGTGATGCAGGTTGTAAACGATGCCAACATGTTTTGCATCGTGATGTTTGTGCAGGTATTTGCAGACTGTCACGAGGTTGGCGGGTTCACCGCCCCAACCGCCGTGGTTGTAGAGCCCCAGTTTGCAGCCAAGCTTTTTGGTGCGCTCCACTAGTGGCAACATAGCCTTAGCTGCAGCTTCAACGCGGGCTTTCTGTGTATCCGCCTTAGGACTGGGGAGTGTACGCCATATTTGCGGCTGGAGTTTGTATTTTTCGAAAAGACGGAAGGCTTCGTCGTGGACACTCCAGAAGGCAAAGAACTCCAAGCCATGTTTCTTATACTGCAGAATCTCTTCTTCGAACTCCTTTACGTGCTGTGCCCGCCAATCGTAGGCCACACGTTTGATACCGAGGCGCTTGAGCATTTCTGCCCGTGCCGCTGGCCCTCGCTTTGCCGCGTCAAAGGGCACGATACACCATGCCACGAGTTGATCTTTTGCAAAGTTGTCGGCGGCTTGAGCTTGGAATATCAGCGAGCAGAACAGGCTCGTAAACAGGAGGATATTTTTCATAGGAAGCTACTTCGTGGCGTTGTGCTTTATCGCGCACTTTGGCAATGCCTTCTGAAGCTTCTGAATCTGGGCCTTTGTGAGATTGGGGTTTTCGAGAAGAGTGAGACTCGTCAACTTCGTGAACCTCGCCAAGGCACTGATATCAGTAAGAACGGTGTTTTTTTGAAGGATAAGCGTATCCAACTGCGTAAGCCCTGCCAAAGCATTGGCGTTAGTGAGTTGTGTATTAATAAGGAAAAGTACCGTCACCCGCTCGAAGTCCGCCTTGGTGAGTTCACCTTCAGGTTTATTGATTTCCAAGCGGATCGCCGACTCAACCACTGCTTTGGCTTCGGTGCTGCTGAGGGCGATTTTGGGTGGTTCAGTTTTTAAGGCTAGAGTTTCCTCCTCTTTTTTTGCACAGCCTAATGCGAGTGTTAGTGTTAAGGTCACATATAGTATTTTTGTTTTCATGTTGGTTCAGGGACGTCCTATTTCTGAATCTGGATTGGCACCAATGCTGGGTCGCCGATTTGCATGTAGAGTAGCTGGTTCATCTTTCGACTTTGGATAGAGCGAGTGGGTGTTTGCTTGGTGTACCACTGCGGAGTAAAGCCGCCTTGCCCTTCGATCAGTGCGTTGATAAGGCGCTGGTAGGATTCCCCCAGTGAACGGTTCGCCAGGTAGGACTCGAGCATCGGGTAGACATGAGGGAAGCCCATGTTCAGGCGCATGTGACAGAAAACCGCCACCGCGCCGCGATCGACCATAGTCAATGAAAAGCGCTTGAGCTTGGGATCCAGACTACCGGCGACCGGCCCGGCCATGGCGCAATCGGTTGCCAGGCCGACACCGGAGTAGCAGCAGCCACTCAGGATTACCTGATTGGATAAATTCACATTGTTCAAAGCCCCCACCTCCATGCCAACCACTCGACCGGGAACACCGTGACCAAATAGCATCGTGAGCGAACTATTCTCCAGTTTGGCCCGGGCCGGCTCCGGTAATTTTGCCACCGGACTGCGCCGACTGCCCTGCAGAACCCAATGATTTTTTTGGGGAACAGCAGGAAAGCCGGCACGATTTTCTAGCCCGGGAATGGAATTGATGGTGAGATTAGCTGAGGTGTATCCGGCTTTTTTGAGCGACCCCTTCAGCACCTCAATCTTCTGAAAAGATTTGTAACCCGGGTCAAAAATTTGGGAGATACCAAAAAAGTTTTTGGGCTGCTTGGCGGCATCATAACCGATGGATCTTTCGATCAGTTTACTCAAGCTCGCAGCATCGGAGGCAACAAGTAACCCCGGGTATACATCCAGATACCGATCTTCATCCAATCGCGTAAATACATCCCAGAGTGCCAGCAGGGTGTTTTCACGGTAGCTTTGTAGTTGAGGCACCACGGCAACATACCGTGGCTTAAGCTTTATCAATTGCATGCGCAACTGCTCACGCGACTTGGAATCCGAGTTGAGATTTTTCAGGCTGCTTACCTTCAGTAATTTACCTTTGTGATGACTCAGGAGTTTTTTTACCGCCGACATACTGGCGGCATCCTGCACATCGGTGAGCACTACATAAGCCTTACCCAGGGGCGCATGCGCCCGGGTATCCTGCACCCAACAACTCATACGCCGTGCCTCAAGAGAAGGGGTTTGCCCGGGCTCCACTCGAGGGATTTGGTCTGGAGTAGGAATCACCAATTTTGCGGCTTTTGATGGCACCGCGATAAGAGACATGAAAACAACGCAGGAAAACAGGCGTAACAAATGCATATAACTATACTGCCAGAAAGAAACCTACTGACAAAGGCAAAACAAAGTAAACTTTTTTAAACTAATTATTCGGTTTCGATTCCAGCTCTTTGATGCGCTTCTTGGCGACCAGCGCTGGTTTCCAAAAATAACCTTTGGGGTCCCAGCAATGAGCAAAAGGAAAGGTTGCTACCAAGTGCTGGTAAGCTTGTAATGCCTCCTCCTTCTTGCCTAGCTCAGCATAGGCTCGCCCCATAATAAAGTAACTTGCCCCCACATGGTTCAATGCCCACTTTTCGATGATCGCTTCCTTATTTAGATTTTCTCGACTGGTCGGCACCGGGTTGGTCATGGCCCCCTGCATTTCCATGGCATCTACTTCATTGTGTTTGATACACTTTTTAGCGTGTGCAATGGCAAGCTCGAAATCCTTGGCTTTATTGGCCTTCCAAGCCTCTCCCACGAGTGCCCCGGCAGCTTCTGGGCCCTTGCCAGAATCGACCGCCAAACATCCTGAAAGAATTATGGAGGTAGTGAAGAGAGCGAGTTTCGCCGATTGAAGAATCTGGTTGATCATCGGCAGGATACTAGAATGCCCTCTTCCTTCTTGTAAATTCTATTTTTGAGTCGATGTAGATTTAACCAATTATTTGCTAGGCCAAGGAATATCATTACGTATATATCGCCCTTCCTCAAAACCTGAAAAAAATTGATCTAACAGCGGATGGGTTATCGGTTCATCACTCTCATCGAGCTCAAGACTAGTTTCAGCCGGATAAGTACTCGATGCGGATTCATGAACGAGTACATGATACCAAGGCTGATCCTTGTTAGGTTGAGTTTTATTGGATCGGTACCATTGTTCATCGGCCATAAACCTAGGGTCAGACGCCACCACCACACCGCGGTATTGATAACGGACATGGAGAACCAAATCACCTGGAAAAAATCTAGGAGGTTTGAAGCCTGAAAGTTCCTCCCGTAGCATAATCATGACTCACCTATTCATGATCGACTCGATCTCTTCAGCCTCGATTGGAATTTTGGTCATCAGGTTTACAGGGCCTTTCTCTGTCACGACGATGTCGTCTTCAAGCCGGATGCCGAAACCTTCGTCAGGGATATAAATTCCAGGCTCCACCGTGAGTACGGTACCGGGGGCAAAGGGCACGTTCGCATCTCCTACGTCGTGGACATCAAGGCCCAACGGGTGGCCAAGACCGTGCATGAAATATTTCCGGCAGGCAGGGTTGTCCGGATCTTGTTTTTTAATTTGGCTCTTTTTTATCAGGCCAAGCTCGAGCAATTCCTCATTCATGTGGGTCTGGGATTCCTTTGTCCAGTCCCTGTGTAGCTTGCCAACGGTGGCTCCCTCAACACTTGCCCGCAACACGCGCAAAACGGCGTTGTAGATTTTTTTCTGCCGCCGGTTGAATTTTCCACTTACCGGAATAGTACGTGTGAGATCGGCGTTATAATTAGCGTAACTGGATGCCACATCCATTAGGAGCAACTGGCCTTTTTTGCAAACCTGATCGTTCTGTAGATAATGCAGTACGCAATTGTTCTTTCCAGCTGCTACGATGGGAGTATAGGCAAATTTGCCACGCCGCTTGATAAACTCGCGTGCCAATTCAGCCTCAACCTCATACTCAGTTACCCCTGGCTTAACAAACCGCAACGTGCGACGGAATCCCTTGGCAGTGATGTCCACAGCCTCCTTGAGCAGCTCAAGTTCGAGGTCCGTCTTTACCACACGTAATTGGTGTAACAACGGCGCGAGTCGGCGGTATGTGTGCAGTGGGAAATTATCCTGACATTGGTGGATGAACCGCATATCACGTGTTTGCACCTCCACATTGGCGCGCTTGTATTCGTTGCTGTTGATGTAGATAGATTCGGCCTCACACATTAGTGAGCGGAAGATCGCCGGAAATTCCGAGAGCCATTGCACATTCTTGATGCCGGAAATTTTGCGTGCATCCTCCTTACTATGCTTATAGCCCTCCCAAATTTGCAGATGCTTACTGGGTTGACGTACAAACAGGATCTCGCGGTTCTTCGATTCCGCCGCATCGGGAAAGAGCATCAGTATGCTTTCCTCCTGTTCAATACCGCTCAGGAAAAACAGGTCAGCATTGGGCTGCATTGTTAGTGTACCGTCGGCATTAGTGGGAAGTACGTCATTGGCATTAACCACTGCCAAAGCCTTGGGCTCCATCAGGTCAATGATGCGTTTTCGGTTTTGAGTAAACAGTTTGTTTTTAATCGGTAGATGTCGCATAGAAAATATGTGGCGACAGGTTGCTTGAAAGCGCCATCGCCGGCAACGGTTTTCATCACGACAAACCGCAGAACCGTTCTACTGTCGACAAACGGTGGCCAATTAAAATAACGGTAACGGTTCGCCGTCGCAGAGTTGGAAGGGGCGATCAAGTTGATCAGTCAACTCAGTGCGAGGGTCTATCCCCATGGCCTTGAAAACAGTGGCGTGGATATCAGCCGGAGAGCAGGCATTGGAGCCAGGCTCAGCACCTTTGCGATCACTGGACCCGTAAACCTGTCCACCTCGAATACCGCCACCGGCCAGCGCGAGCGAATAGACCCCAGGGTGGTGATCTCGACCTCCATTGTTATTGATTTTCGGTGTACGGCCAAAATCAGTAAGGAGAACCACCAGTGTTTCATCAAGCATGCCGCGCGTATCGAGATCAGCAAGCAACGCTGAAACTGCACGGTCAAACACAGGTAGGAGTCGATTTTTCATCTTGGGGAAATGACCACGGTGCGTATCCCAGTTATCACCGCCGCCGCCGGCAAGGTCACCCGCTGAACAAAGTGCCTGCACCACTGGCACGCCAGCCTCGACCAGACGTCGAGATAACAAAAGGGTCTGTCCACCGATGTGATTGCCATACATATCACGTATGCGCGGATCCTCTTTCTCAAGATCGTAGGCCTGACGAACAGGTGAGCCGAGCAACATGTCCGCAGCCATGCGACGATAATGGTCAATTCTATCGTACTCGGTCTTAGATCCCTGCGTTTGACCAAGCGTGTTGTCTAGTTGTTCCAGCAATGTACGCCGATCAGTCACCCGACGCTTTTCGATATTCAACTTCAAATTCAGTTCACGATCCGTGTAACGTGTTACCCCACCGTATGCTTGACCTGCGGGGGTGCGTATAAGGATGGGGTCGTATTTTGACCCGAGCCACCCAGCTCCCTCGCCAGCCATCTGTGTACCGTTGTCGTACATGGAGTATGGCATTCGTACGGCTCCGGGCGTGCCTGCCTGGGGATTGTGGAAACGAGAAATCATCGAGGCCAGCGACGGCCAATTATTCCGACTCTTGGCCTTGATACCCCCCACTGGATTATGCCCGGTCATGTTCACGTACATGCCCTGTTGATGGCCTCCATGTTTATGATTTACGGAACGCACTATGGCGAGTTTGTCAGAATGTTTGGCGATTAACGGGATGTGTTCGCAAAAATGAATCCCGGGCGTGGCAGTCCGTATGTGCTTGAACTCGCCACGGATTTCCGATGGAGCATCAGGCTTCGGATCGAAAGACTCGTAGTGACTCATGCCTCCCCACGTGTAAATAATGATGCAAGATTTTGCCTTGCGTTTTTCTGGTCCAGCAAGAGCCTGCGCCTTAAAAAATGTAGGCAATGTCAAACCAGCAAGGCCCACGCTGGAGCGCAAAAAATCACGTCGAGAATGTTGTAGATTGGGCATCATACCTTTGACGATCCGGCCAAAAAGAAATTAGCAGATCAACGTGATTTTCTCAAGACAGCAAACGTAACCTTTACTTCGGAATTACCGCCAGAGCCACCTTTTGCCCGGAGATAAAATATCCAAGCGTCTTATCCTTTTCATCAGTCACCAACCACACCGCATCGGAGTAGGTGGTTTGTTGGCGATTTCCGCCAGAGTCGATTTCACCGTAGAGCTTTAGATTGCCACCATAGTCAACCCAATAGAGCTTGATCCGGTGGCTGCGCTTGTTCTCAAAAGTTAGAACAGTGAATGAGCCGGGTTTGGATTTTGGAGGCTTCACATCGCCGCTAATGGCGACCCACTTCAGTTCCTCCATTGGCTTGGGCTCCGGTTTCTTCACTGGAACCACTTTACTAAGATCAATGCCACGAACGATTTTCAATTCAGGCAAAGCTTTTTTCAATTTGGCCACGCCATCGTCCGTTACATCTGTTTGCCAAAGATATAACTGTCTTAGGTTCTTAAGGTTTGCCAGCCTATCAAGCGACTCGTCTGTGATTTGAGTGGCGTACAGATTCAGGTATTCAAGCTTGCTTAGGCCGATGAGGTTCTCGATGCCTTTGTCATCCACTTTAGTCCGTTCAAGGTGTAAGCGCCTTAATTGAGTGAGCCCCTTCAAATGCACCAAACCAGAACTAGTGATTTGTGTGTCACGAAGATTCAATACAACAACGCTCTTCAAAGCTGCCACATTCGCTAATCCTTTATCGGTCAGATCCCTGCCTCTCAAATGAAACTCCACCTCCCAATTGCCGGATTTGCCAGGCGCAGTAAGCACCAATCCACCGCTTCTTCTGATTGCATCCAGTACTGTTGCATCCGCGGCGCGGAGTTCAAAAGATACCGTGCTTATGAACAGCAGGGCTAAAAATATTCGGATATTCATTGGATTGGAAAGTATGTCTCGAAATATGATTTATTGATCGGAGCTTTGACTTGCCCGAATGCTCTCAATGGAGAGCAAAATATTCAAAGTTAAAAAAATTTACTTCTTATCGGGCAGAATTGCCGCGCGCCCTAACTAATTTTTTATTTTTGGGCTTGCGAGACTTAGGTTTGGCATCGGGGTTGTAGTCGGGATTGGGCACTGGCATCTTTGCTCCCAGTTGCTTCTGCCACGCGATAAGTTTGGTGCGCAATTCAGTTACCTTCTTGGGATTGGACTTGGCGAGGTCTATTTTTTCGCTGGGATCGTCGGCAAGATTGTAGAGCTCAAAGTTGTCGTAGTGATACAATTCAATCAGCTTCCAGTCGCCGTCACGAATGGAAGCACCCGGTTTCCAGGCTGAGCCGTGGTAATGTGGGTAATGCCAATACAATGTACGCTTTCCTGAATCATTGCCCTTGAGCTGGGGCACGAGGCTCTGTCCATCGATATGGAGCTTGGGCTTGGCAGGCAGACCGGCCAATTCCAGCATAGTAGGAAAGAAATCCATACTCACCATGGGCTTTTGCGACACACTACCGGGTTTGGTGATTCCGGGAGCACGAATGAGAGTGGGCTCGCGCACGCCGCCTTCGTAAAGCCACCCTTTGCCGGCACGCAGCGGAAGATTGCAGCCCGGTCCAGGCCGCCCGCGTCCAAGCGTGCTGAGACCACCGTTGTCGCTGAAGAAAATGACTACGGTGTTTTCGTCGAGCTTGAGTTGCTTGATCTTAGCCAAGAGCGTGCCGACGCTATCATCCACCGCGGCGACCATCGATGCCAACGCGGCATTGTCCTGTCGCATGCGGTTGATGCCTTCGTGCTCGGGTTTCGTAGGGGTTTTGCCTTCGAATAATTTGGCGGCTTTGGATTGGTATTTTTCGATGTGTTTCTTGTAGGCCTGAATAGGCGTATGGATGTTGTAGTAGGAAAGGTACAGCAGAAACGGCTTTGATCCGTCGCGCCCTTCCAGAAATTTTACCGACTCTTCGGTGAGGCGTTCGGTCAAATATTCGCCTTTCCTTTTGGACTTCAGCGCGGGATTGGTCCACGGTGCGTAGTAGCCACCGGGAGGCGAGCCTCTATGATGGCCGCCGATGTTGATGTCAAAACCCTGATCAGTTGGCCAATGCCCTTCGCTACCCAAATGCCATTTGCCAGCGAAGAAGGTCTGGTAGTCATGCTTCTTGAGTGCCTCCGCGATCGTCACCTCCTTATGCGCTAGGTTGTCGCGATCCTGCGGATGCAGCATAGGATTGGATGAGCGGTTTCCCTGGCCAGGAATCCAATCGGTGATGTCCACCCGCACCGGATGGCGGCCGGTCAAAATACTCGCGCGCGTGGGGCTGCACACCGGACAGGCTGCGTAACCCTGCGTGAAGCGCATACCACTGGCAGCCAGACCATCTATGTGCGGTGTTTCATGAAACTTGCTACCGTTGGCGCCGATGTCCGCCCAGCCCATGTCATCAACCAGAAAGAACAGAAAATTGGTTTGCTTGGCAGTATTGGATCTGCTGGGGTTGACCTCCGTCTTGAGATGCTTGATGCGAATGTTCTTGAACGCCGCGACACAACCCTTGCCATGATCCTGCAAGGCCAGTAATCCAGATTGGGCCGCATACTTAGCTTCCTCGTCTATAAGCTCAGTAAAGACCACTCCATTAATCTTTTGCACGAGGCGCGAACCCACTGCCTTTATCACCAGTTCATTCCATTCATTATCCCGACAAACCGACTGGACCTTGTCGGCTTCAGCCAGCTGTTCGATCTCCTTTTTTCCATCGACACCAATATGCACGCGCTGCCCGGCCGTAGCGAGGTGACTCCGGTACTTTTCCGGAGACAATGAGTGGTGCCAAAGCCCCATCTTGGTGGCATCAGCAATCTCAACCTGATAGCCACGCACCTGCCACTTATCGATTTCTTTGCTGCGCACCTGCACTCCCGAATTGCCCTTAGTAAATTTGAAACTCAGGCGCAGTTCAAAATCGCGCAGTTCACCGTCCCGCCAGATGAGCCAATTCTTTTTAGTTTGGCCACCGGTGGATTGAATGGCTCCATCACGCACAACCCACGCCTTGCCCTCACCCTCCCAACCAGTGAGATCCTTTCCGTTGAAAATCGGCTTAAAGCCGGGCTCCGGAATAGTAATCGCTTTAGGTTTACCTTTGGCGTTTGTGCTCTCCGCATTCTGAAAATCTGCTCCAATCGCCGAACCAAATAATAAGGCTAATAGGGAAATGATTAATGTCTTCATTTTGTTCAACACCTTTCTACTTAGCAAAGACTCGCTTTAGGAATTCGCTATTATTGATTTTGGGCTGCTCGTGTCCAGTGACCTGCAGGTGACACTTGATCCCTACCTCTTCGCACTTTTTCTTGAGCAGACGGCCAAAGCCGGCGTGATGGATGCCATCACCTTTGATCACGGGCACCGGTGCTGGCTTGTTATACCGGATCCAGACAGGCGGATCATCCTTGGTAACGTGGGTGATGGGTGAACACTCAATTGACAGGGCCTTGAACTTGTCCCAGTTCTTCTTCAGATGCTCGTGGCTCGTGGCTCCCACGGTTCTCCAGATCATGGGATGCTTGATGGCGGCCAAGCCAATCTCTTTTTCCAAGAGAAACGGGTCAAGTGTGGTTTGCCCGCCTAGACCAATGGCACCGCATACACGTGAAGATTGGCGCAGGACGGGGTCTTTACTCTTGGGATCGGCCAGGTCGTCATGATAGGCGAGCCAGAGGCTGGAGGCAGCCCCAGCCGAGCCACCGGTTACGGCAATGCGGGATGGGTCAACGTTCCATTCCTTGGCCTTGGTGCGCAGGAACTGAATGGCCCGGGCAGCATCATGAACCGCAGCTGGAAGAAGTTGTGTGCCGGCAAGCCGGTAATCAATCGAACAATAACTGTATCCCTGCTTGAGAGTATTAGGTCCAATGGTCTCGTTCTTCTTGCCGCCCAGCCAGCCGCCGCCATGGATGTGGACGAGCAGCGGTGTAGGTTCCTTTGCCTCAATCTTCCAGAAATTGAGCTTCATGTCCTTGTGGGAACCGTAGGAGACATGCTTGTGAGTAGGCTCGACGTTCTTGGCAAAGAGCGACGTTGCCGTGAGGATTGAGAGTAGGGGGAGGCATATGGTTTTCATCATTTTTTGTTTGGTTATCTGTAATTGAGTGCTGAGATTTATCGAATTTTTCATCTCTTTTTCTTCCCGAACTTGTCGGGGGAATAGCCCGCTTCACGCCGCTTGGCTTCGAGTTGTTTCTTGAGCTTATTGAGCTGCACGGAGTATTTGCTTTTCATGGCAAGGTTGGTGAATTCTCCCGGATCATTCCTGAGGTCATACAGTTCCATCCCGTCCGCACCAAAGCCCCATTGCGTGAAGCGCCATTCGCGGGTGCGAATCGATTCTCCGCCGCTACGGCTGATCGTGAAGGCAACCTCTTTTTTCCAACCGTCGGAATTTGGGTCCTTGAGTAGCGGCACCATGCTCTCTCCGTGCAAACTATTCGGTGCTTTCAGTCCGGCCAGCTTTGCGAGGGTTGGATAGAGGTCAATCAACTCAGTAATATGCGCGGTTGCCTTGCCGTGCTGGTTCTTCATCCATGGAATACTGACGATGAACGGGACGCGGGTTGCCTCCTCAAACAAATGCTGTTTTTGGAACTTGTTATGATGCCCCAGCAGGTAGCCATGATCGCTGGTAAACACAATGATGGTGTTATCCGCCAGCCCCAGTTCTTCAAGCGCATCCAACACTCGGCCGACCTGTGCATCCATATAGGAAATGCTGGCATAGTAGGCTTCGAGCAAGCCCTTGTGCAGTTCGGGCGTGACGCCATAGGATGTGCTGTTACGTTTGTAGTTGCGAATGATTCCCGGCACGTCTTCAAGGTCGTTCTCCGGCACCACGGGAGCTATCATCGCGTCGCGGTCATAGAGGTCGAAATATTTCGCCGGCGCAACCAACGGGACGTGCGGCCGGACAAAACCGCAGGCGAGGAAAAAGGGCTTGTCCTTGTGGCGCTTAAGGAAGTCGATGGCGTGGTTCGCGGCCATCCCATCGGCGTGCAACAAGTCATCGCCTTCGGCCACGACGCCGGTAAACGACTGCGAACTCTTATTCTTCGGTGACCAGTTCGTCTTTTCACCCGGTGCATTTTGTTCGGGCGCCTTGATATTGACCACCTCATCCCACGAGTGCGGATCGTCGCGTATGGCGGTTCCGGCGATAATTTCCATTGGGATGCCCATGTGGTAGATCTTGCTGACACGCCCGACGCGGTAGCCATTTTTTCTGAATAGCTGCGACATCGTGACAACATCCGGCATGTTGCCCCGCAGTGTCCCGGCATTGCCCAGCGTTCCGTTGGTGTAGGGATACAGCCCTGACATCAGCGATGCGCGCGACGCGCCGCACACAGGATATTGGCAGTGCATGTTCTCGAAGCGCATACCGCGCTCGGCCAGTTTGTCCAGTTCCGGTGTTTTGCACTGCGGGTGTCCGAATCCACTCAGCGCTGTGTTGAGGTCGTCCGACATCAAAAACAAAACGTTCGGTGCTTTCGCTGCAATGGCTGTAGAAACGAGCGTAAGCATCGCCGCTAGTAGTAAGATATGGTTTATTTTCATTTCGTTTTATTCAGTTCTTCAAGCGTGAGTTTTTCGCCTAAATTTTCTCAGGCGAAGAGCCCTTTGTAACAGGTGCTGACGATCCATCAGGCATTTACGTGGTATGCAACCCGATATGGCGGTCTTCTTTCTTCAGATAGCGACTAACTGAGTTTCCATCCCTTTCGGTAATCGCGCTTAATGAACTGCTCGGCATCGGGGGCATTGGTGGCGCGCATCTCTTTTGTATCCCACTGAATTTTCTTCTCGGTACGATACGCGACGTTTCCAAGATGGTTGGCCTCCGTCAGCAAGCCGGCATATTCAAAGTTGCTCAGTGTCGGAGCCCCACCTTTGCATGCGGCGACCCAGTCCTGGTGATGGCCGGGTGAGCGTGGAATGAACGGGGCTGGGCCCTTGAAATCGGCGAACTTATTTTCAGGAAGCAAAACATACTTTTTATAATCGGATAACAACATACCCTTGTCACCGATGAACAAATGGCCGTTGGCCCACTGCGGGATACCCTTGTCTTTCCAGATTTGCGGCTTCTCCAATCCTTGGTGCCAGGTCAGTTTCACCGGCGGCAAATCGCCGCGCGCACCGTATTCATAGATCGCCTGCATCGAAGCTGGAGCAATATCGTGATGAGGTTTAGGTCCCTTGGCTTCGACCGTCAGCGGCGCTTCGAGTTTCAAGGCCCAAAACGGCAAGTCGACCATGTGGCTGCCGAGATCGGACATGGTGCCGTTTCCAAAATCCCACCAGCGGTACCATATGGGACCTTTGAAATAGTCGTTGTGGAATAGCCGGGCCGGAGCCGGGCCCAACCATAAATCCCAGTCAAGACCGACGGGTATCGGTTGAGGTTTTTTTGGCGTGCGGATAACGATGAAGCGATCCTTGGCTTTACGGGCCGCCTGCTCGCTTTCGTGCCAGCCCCAGGCACGGGAATGCCAGACATGGGCTTCACGAACTTTGCCGATCGCGCCGGACTGGATCAGTTCGACCACGCGCCGATAGTTATCGCCGGCGTGGAATTGCGTTCCCATCTGGGTGGCCACTTTTGCGTCGCGAGTCGCCATGCGAATGATGCGGGCTTCCTCGATGTTATAAGTCAGCGGCTTTTCACAGTAGACATGTTTGCCCAGTTGAAGTGCCGGTAGCGTCGCAAAGGCATGAGTATGTTCGGGAGTCGAGACAACAACCGCATCAAACTCCTTCTCGTGGTCAAACAATCTGCGAAAGTCTTTTGCCTGTCGGGCTTTAGGGTGAGACTTCGCAGCTAATCCCATCTTTGCCGTGTCTACATCGCACAGGGCGACAATGTTTTCCCCCTTGAAATAGCCGGTGTTGCGTTGACCGCGATTACCGATGCCAATCATCGCGATATTGAGTTTCTCATTTAGATTACGCCCGCGCACGATGTTGGGTGCCGAAAGAGTTGCAACTGCCCCGATGGTGGCACTGGTTTTAAGAAATGATCTGCGATTGAAATGTTTAGCGGCCATGATGATCTCTATTATTAGGGATTAGTACACTTAAGACAATTCATTTGGGAATCCTGAGGCTATTTCTTTAGTTTCGGCCGCAGCATCCAAGTTGAGCAAAGCGGCAAAAGGGATTCGCATTTTCATCGTAAATCCCTCATTTCAGATTCTTGTCATTTTTCTTGTTCGCCTTTTCCGTTTCCAACAGGACGCGTAGGGCCTTGACCTTTCCGGGCATCTCGTTCCACAGGTTGTTTTGCTCCGACGGATCCTTCGCTAGGTTGTAGAGTTGGCCAACCGGCTCCTCACTTGGCTTGCCATCCCAATGAGTGAATCCCCCGGGGCCTTTGGTTGTAATTAACTTCCAGTTGCGATGGCGAAATGCTACGGCACTGCGTTTCGCATTCAGGATCATAGTATCCCGAACCTGATACGCGAGATCGTCTTTCATGACGGGCAGAAAACTTCGACTATCGGTGGTTGCGGCCTCGCGAAACTCATCCCCTATAATCTCCGCGAAGGTAGCCATCAAGTCGGTGAAGCAGATCATCGATTTGCTGACTCTCTTGGGCTGGACCACCGATGGCCAGCGAACAATGAAGGGAACTCGATGCCCGCCTTCCCAGAAATCACCTTTCATTCCACTATAGATTGAGGTCGAACTGTGGTTGTGTTTCAGGCGATCCCTCTGGTACCAAACCGGTCCATTGTCGGAGGTAAAAATGACCAAGGTATTCTTTATAATTCCGTTTTTGTCCAGTGCCTCAAGCACTTGTCCGATGCTGTGATCCACCTGCTGGGCAAAATCGCCGTAGACACCGATTGGACTGGAGTCCTTGAATTCCTCGGTGGGCACCCAGGGCCCATGGGGTGAAGGCAGGGCGAAGTATAAAAAGAAAGGTTTCTCTTTCTTGGCTGATTTATCGATATAACTGATGGCCTCGGTCGTTAATCGAGGTGTCACCTCGACGTGCTTGAAATGAGAGGCAATCTTTCCCGGTAACCAGTTGCCGTTATAGAATCGATCCTTGCTGAAGTAATGTTTGCCCTTACCGTCCTCGGTGGGCATTTCAACGGGCGTTCTATTTTTCATATAAAAATAGGGGGGTTGGTCCAGGGACCCCCACAAGCCAAAGAATTCATCAAAGCCACGATCAACAGGCCCTCCGGTCATGGTTTGTTTCGCCGTACCGTCCTTGCCTTTGAAATTATCGAACCCGACATGCCATTTCCCGATCATGCCTGTGTTGTAGCCGTTTCTCTTGAGCAACTTGGGCAAGGTGATCTTTCCAGGTTTGATGAAACGGTACATGTCCCGTATCGGATAGCGTCCGGTCAGCAAGCCGTAGCGCGATGCAATACAAGTGGAATGAGGCGCATGAGCATCGGTGAACATCAGGCCTTCGGCAGCCAAGCGATCAATCGCCGGAGTTTTGAGCCGTGACTTCGCATTGAAGCATTTGGGATCCCCGTAGCCCATGTCGTCCACCAAGAGGATGACTACGTTGGGTTGCTTGGTGACCGCCGAAACCGCTGGAGTAAATGACAGGGCAAACAGAGTAATGATTAATTTCGTCATTTCGTTTTCTTCAGTTCTTCAAGCGTGAGTTTTGCATCCTTGTTCGTGTCGCGCCGTCTGAATTGCTTAGTCAGCGCAGGCACGTTTCGGCCTTTCGGATTGCCGATGTATTCCTTTAGAACGATGAAACCATCCTTATTCGTATCGCGTCTCTGGAGAAACTGCTCCGGAGATGGACGGTTGGGTTTGGGCTTTGACGCGGTTGGTTTCGCGTTCGGATTGTAAGCGGGATTAGGCAACCAGGCAAATCGGCCCCAGTTCGTCTTAGGCGGCACGATCGGCAACTCCTTTTCCACGGATTTGGTTTCGATCATGATCTTGGGACCGCCCCTTTCTCGATCTGGAAAAGCCCGCGTTACAAATCCATCAGGCGACCACGTGGGATCATCGCCACGCCCGACTTTTCGCCGCTGCTTTCCATTACTGCTGACAACCCAGACATTGAAGGTTGCTGCGATCTGTTGATCCCGCTTCGGGTTATTGATTCCCGTATACGGGCTCATGTGAATCATCTCCACGCCTTCCCAGTGGGCAATCCATTTTCCATCGGGTGACCACGCGGGGACTTTTTGCTCGATGGGTAGCTTGAGATTCTCATCCTGCTCTTTGGGCGGTGGTGAAATAAGTTTGGCATCACTCCCGTCAAGATTGCTCACCCAAATTCTAAAGGTGCCGCTTCGACTAGAGACAAAGGCGACCTTTTTACCATCGAACGATACCGAGGGCATCGCATTGCTAAACTTGATTTGCTCTGGATCAGTAAATAACCGTCGCGATTTGCCCGTTTCTGTATCCAGAATGTGAATCTGGCTATTACTGGCAGGGTCTTGATTTTTTTTTTCCTGCTGAGCCTTCATCCAGACAACGTGGCGGGAGTCCGGCAACCAGGATGGAAGCAGGTTCATGCCATCTTTCTTAAGGGCACGAGGATCCTTGCCATTGATGTCCGATAGCCAGAGCGACAGACTGTGGTTCACCAGTTGTACATAAACCAGTTTCTTTCCATCAGGCGAGACAACAGGCATCCGGCAGCCTTTTTCGGAATGCGTAATCTGGACGCTACCCGATCCGTCTTCCTTCTTACGAAAGAGTTGGAGGACGCCTTTGTTATCGGTGTGACTGACGATGACTTCACGCAATTCTTCCCCACTGCAAACAAAAGTAAAAAACGTCAGCAATACAAGGAATGGGGTGATAATTAATTTCTTCAATTCTTTTTCTCAAATTCTGCAAGGGTGAGTTTTGTTTGTTAGATGGTCTCCTTTAAGCCCGCCCAGCAATCGCGTCCCGACTACCAGCGCTACCTTGGTCTTGGGCGTCCAATTGACTTCAAACTGCCCTTGGTCATTGCGAACATACATCCCATCGTTATCCCGGGGGATGATGAGACCAGAAACCTCCGTTGCCGATTGACTGAAGGCCAAAGGATTCACCCAACTGGTAAGGGAAAGAAATAGAATAAGTGGTCTCATTTTTATTCTTTTACTTTGTATTGTTTGCGGAGGCGATCCAGCTCCTTTTTCAATTTGGTAATTGGCTGGGTGTATTCACTATCTCCGTAGCGACTCTTCATTTCCATAGGATCGGTTTTTAAATCGAAGAATTCCCAGGTGTTAAGCTTCTCGTCGGGAAAGCGAATGAGTTTGAAGTGCCCGTCAGTGACACCATAGTGAATTGGCACGCCGTGACCGCCCGCCTCGTAGTAGTGATAGTAGTGTGTCTTTCGCCAGTCAGCCGGGGTCTTGCCACTTAAAAGCGGTTTGAGCGATCGTCCCTGCATATCCTTGGGGGTTTCGGTGCGGGCGATATCCAAAAATGTTTCTGCGAAGTCCAGATTGGAAACAAGCGCGTCGCTGGTGCTACCGGGTTTGGTGACGCCCGGCCAACGGACGAGCAGTGGCGTGTGAAGGCTTTCCTCGTACATCCAGCGTTTATCGAACCAGCCATGCTCGCCAAGCCAGAAGCCCTGATCCGAGCTGTAGATCACGACGGTGTGCTTGGCCAGCCCGGAGTCATCGAGGAATTTAAGCATGCGGCCGACATTTTCATCAACCGCCTTTACGCAACGTAGATAGTTCTTGATGTAACGTTGATAATTCCAGCGTGTTCGATCACGGCCCTGGAGATTCAGTTTTTCGAAGGCCTCGTTACGCGGACGAAAATGGCCATCGAAGATCTTGAATTGCTCCGGGGTGAACTTGCTGGAGTAACGGAACATTAACCGGCTTGGTCCGATGTCCTCGGCGATCCCCATTTTGTGGTTGGCCGATGCCGCACTGCGGCCCGAATAGTAGTCAAACAAGGTTGGTGGTTCCGGAATTTTGATTTCCTCGAATGTATTGAGATGGCGGAGGGCCGGTTCCCATCTGCCGTGCGGTGCCTTGTGCTGGCACATCAGGAAGAACGGATTTTTGGTGTCCCTTTGCTTGAGCCATTTTAACGCCTGATCAGTAATGATGTCGGTAGTGTAGCCGGTGTGGTTCACGCTCCGGCCATTGGTAATCAGCATCGGGTTGTAGTACTGGCCCTGTCCCTTGAGCACTTCAAAATGATCGAAGCCTGTGGGAGTAGACTTAAGATGCCATTTGCCCACGATCGCGGTCTGGTATCCTGCTTTACGAAGGAGTTTGGGCGCGGTTTGCTGTGAACCATCGAAGCTTCCCTTGTTGGTCAATTGACCGTTCAAATGCGAGTACTTACCGGTGAGTACAACTGCGCGTGAGGGGGCACAGATGGAATTTGAAACAAGGCAATGCTCAAAGAGCATTCCTTCTTTAGCGATGCGGTCGAGGTGTGGAGTCGGGGCAATCTTTGCGAGTGGCCCACCATAGGCCGAGAGTGACTTAAGGGCATGATCGTCGGTGAAGATAAACAGAATGTTGGGCTTTTTTGCCTCGGCATGAACCACCGGAGCAAATAACAGGGCAATCAGGAGCAGTTGTTTCATGCGGTTGGAAAGGCAGCCCTTGCTACTCGAAGGAAAACTCGAGGGATTCGATCAATGGTTTGGAGGCATTTTTGGTAGTGTCGGCAAGCTTCAACTCGACTTGAAAACCAAAGCCTTCGGGTAAACCCGAAAGGTCGAGCTGGGCTGGGGTTTTCTTGACCTGTTTGGAGAACCCCTTGACGTAATCGTAGCTCTCCTTGACTTCCTGCCATTTGCTCCACTGATCGGCTTTACCATCTTTGTTAGTATCCACACCCACTCGGGCCTCCACCTTTTCTACCCAAGGACCGGGACTGACGTAATCGTTTGAGGTCTGAGTGACCAGATAGAAGCGGCCATCGGCGAACCCGATGTCGGGATCGGGGTGCCCCTTGCCAATCTCTCCGCAGAAAGTAAAAGGTTTGTCGATGCTCGAGGAGGTGAACCAAGCGATTCGAATTCCTTTCTTGGCAGGATGAAAGTCGCAAAAAAGATAGTACTGCCCGCCGATGGAAATTGCGGCCCAGTCGCCATAGGCATTTTGCTCGGGCTCGTGGACTTCGTACTTCGCGACGTTGGTCTTAAACCGCTTCGGATCCTCCTTGGCCCAGTGCGGATGAAGGTATTCGGCAATCTTGCCGGTCGGCTTGGTGCGCTCGTCTACCGCAGGGGCAACGATGGTGTACCCGTCGATTCCGTTCGAACTGACAGCATGGCCGGCGAGTGGGGAGTCCCAGGAATGCCTACGGGCATTAATTGGGCTCCAGTCTTCGAAGATGATGTGAAACCTCCCCTTAATATCTCGAATAACGGCACAGTCCGAACCATGGGACGGATCATTCAAGGCGATGCCCATGTTCTTCCCGGGTTTGCCATCGGTGAGGTCCTCGTCGATGAACAGGTGCGGGTCTTGGTCGTTGGGGAAGTCATAGTAGATAAAGGTTTTTCCATCGACCTGCTCGGCCGTCGTCACCCAGCGGGCAAATCCAGGGGTTACGCATCCATGGTGCACCCAGTGGACCATGTCCTTGCTCTGCCAAGCATGGTAACCCCCTTGTCCTTTAACGAGTCCGCCGGGAGCATTGAACTGGGTCGGGATAGGAGTGGTTTTCAAGGGGATGTCAAACCCATCCAGCTTGGTGATCTTCGCTTCGAAGGGTTGGTTCTCTTTCTTTTTTGGTATGCCGCCGTAGCGCCCGAACATCCAGTAGTCATTTGGGCCCTTGGTCAGAAACACGGGTGCGTCCCGCAAGTTCTTCGGTCCGATCCGGGGCTTTGCTTCCCAGTTTTGCCAAAGCGCGGACTGCCCGATGGTTAACGATTTGGCCGAGTGTTTCTCCTTGAAGGTCTTCATTTTGGTTCGCAGGAAACCTGCCTTGCCGGAAGGAGAAACAACCCCCTCCTCAATGGTGATGCCCTCACTGGACTCGACGCCGGCCACCCATTCGGCCGCAGTAGTGATCGACCAAGATTCTTCACCAAGGACAAGTTGCACCAGTAGAAGGGTGGGGATGCTGATGGTTGGGATTAGGTATTTTTTCATGAGGTATTAATCGAGTTTTTCTTTCCCTCGAGTCCTGCCCTGAAGGCTGATCGCTTTCCGTTGAAGGTACACATCAGCAGGGATTAAGCTCTTGGCAACATTCGGCCCTTCCCATTGAAGGCTGAGGGCAGGCTTGCTGGCAGACGTCTTATAATAAAAGCGATAGGGGTGAATGCCTTTATCTAATTTCACTGTGGCACTGATTTCAGTTTCCGAATATTTATAATCCCCATCTATGGCCAACTTGTTGTGTATCTTAAATATCACGCTCCCCGTCGCCTTACAGTGAAACGTCCAGTCTCCCGGTTCCGGAATTTGAATGTATCCGGAGAATAATAACCCTGCATTCTTTTTAGCAGGCAGCGGTTCTAAATTGATATTTTTTTTCAGGGACTCTGCTTTGGCAGTCATTTGAGTAAACTCAGGCACCCAGTTCCATTCTCCAAGGTAGGACTTTACGACTACACCATGTTTCAAATCATCTTCGCTAATATCCAGTCCGGGCACAAATTCATCATCATAGGATTTTTTAGCATGCTTATTTGGCATTCTTATCCTGAGCACTTCATCCTTCATCCTCTTTTGTAAGCGAATGAAATCGTCCGTTGTCCCATCGAGTTTTTTTGATTCTGGTTCATCATCAATTGTATTGAAAATATTAAAGTCGACCGCGTGATTCGTGGTTTTCATGCGCAACCCTTTATATCCGTCCAAGTATATTACCTGTTGATTATTAAACTCAACATAGACAACGCCTTTTCTCTGCTTGCCGACCTGACTCAACGTTGGGACTAAGGATACTCCATCAATTCTTGCGGGCGCATCAACCCCAGCGTAATCGCAAAAAGTTGCCATCCAATCATGAAATTGAGAGGGCGTATTTGTTTTTTTGCCAGCCTGTATTCTTGAAGGCCCCCACGCAAAGGTAGGTACTCGCAGGCCACCTTCTTGGGATGATCCCTTGGACCCCTTAAATCTTCCGGAGGATTGAAAGACCGAAGGACTCCATCTCTTTCCTTTGAGATAAGCTTCCCTATGCGGACCATTGTCCGAGGAGAAGACGACGATGGTGTTTTTGTCGATATTAAGGTCTTTCAGGGTTTGCAAAATATCCCCGACACAATGATCAATTCGAGTGATGGAGGTGGCAAACCTTTCGGCGACATCCGTCATGCCCTTACCCGTATAATTGGGATCACGATAATGATCGATGGTTCCCTCTGCCGTATTTATCATTTTGCCGGCTTGCCCCAACCATTTGAGCCCCCCCCTTACCCCTTTTCCATCGGGATAGGCAACCGTAGGCAATTGCAATGCGGCGTGAGGGGTATCGAAAGCCAAATACATAAAGAATGGGCGCTTGGGATGATTTTTTGTTTCATCCATAATCATTTGTTTAGCTTTGGCAGTCCATAAATCAGTGGTGTAGCATTTGTCCAGTCCTGCAGAGACCTCGTTATTATTTTCCCACACCTCCTTTTTTTGTTGATGAGATTTATTGTCTCCAAGCTCCCAGATATTAGCCGGATAATGCTGGTGTCCATCAACATGCCTTACGTAACCATAAAAATAATCAAATCCCCGCTTGGTCGGGTAGGCGGCCCATTTTCCCGGTGAGTTCCCCCATCCCTGTAAACCGTACTTACCCAAATGGATGGTGTGATAACCTGCTTTCTGCAGAGTATTAGCAAAATTCCAGTTATCTTCTATGGCTTTGTCAAATTGCATATTGCGTACATTTGAATGGCCTTGATGCATCCCCGTCATCAAAGAAGCTCGGGAGGGAGCACAAATGGGAGCGGGGCAGTAATGCCGGTTCATTATCGTACCGGCCGTTGCCATTTGATCTAACTCAGGGGTTTTAATTTGAATTCCTTCACGCTGATTTTGAAAAAGAATTCCTACGTCTCCATAACCCAAATCGTCAGTTAATATAAATATAATATTGGGTTTATCTATCTGTGCAATTAGTGAAGTTACACCCACAATAAAAAGTATACTTGAAATAATTCTAATCCTCATAATTCCATTCGATCTCTTTTTGCTGGCAGGTGGTTGTTGAAGTTTTATCAACATCTGCGATCAAAACTTCCGATACTTACCTTCAAGAAGCAGATTGGCTTCGGCGCGGTTGGTCACTCGCATCTCCTTGGAATTCCACTTCAGACGCTTGCCGGGAAATTGGCAGGCGACCACACCGAGGCATAAGGACTCGGCTAGCGGTCCGGCGTAGTCGAAGCCAGCGAGGGCCTTGTCTTTGCCCTCGATAGCGTCGAGGAATTGCGTGTAGTGGTTGACGTCATTGAATTCCTTTTTGTTAACACCATCCAGAACGGAGTCGGGATAGAAAGTGGGTATAGGGTATCCATTGCCATGAGGCAGCACCATCCGGCCTGCTTCGCCCACATAGAGCGCACCCTGTCTGGGTAGTTTGTCGCCGTTGGGTAGTTGAAGGTCCGGGTTGCCGTTATGGCGCGGAGCCCCTTCACCGTCCCACCAAGTGAAGGTGAAGTTGTCGGTGGTATATTTGGTGGGAGCAAAACCATAGTGCACCTTGTTCGTCTCGGCGTGGCCAAAGCCATTGGGTGCGCGGCATTCAGCCTCGACCCACAGCGGATCGATAAGATCGAGCGATTTAAACGGGGTATCAAAGATATGAATTCCCATGTCACCCAATGTGCCGCAGCCGAAATCAAGAATCTTCCGCCACTGGCCCGGATGATAAACCTTTTCGGTAAAGTGCCGCACAGGCGCGGTGCCGAGCCATAGATTCCAGTCGAGCGACTTAGGTACGGCGGATTTTTCGGCGAACGGTTTACCATCATACCCCCAGTTCTTGAAGCTCCATACGTAGACCTTCTTGATTTTACCAATGATACCCGCCTTGATGTGGTGTCGGGTGAAGCGGTAAGCAGCGCGGGATTGATTTTGAATCCCCATTTGGGTGGTGAGTTTTTTCTCCGCGGCAAATTCAGCAAGCTCACGTGCCTCAGCTAGCTTGTGAGTTAGTGGTTTCTGCGTGAAGACATGTTTGCCAAGCTTCATCGCGGCCATTGTAGCTGGGTAATGTGTGTGGTCCGGTGTGGAGATAGAGACCACATCAACCTTATCCCCAAGAGTTGCGAGCATCTCTCGGTAGTCCTGGAAAAACTTAGCGCTCTTGTGCTTAGAAAGCCACGAGTCGATCTGGCCGCGATTTCGATCCACATCACAAAAGCCAACAGCCTGCACACGCTCATGCTTGACCAATTCGCCGGTGTCCACGCGCCCTTTACCGCCGGTGCCGATATGTGCGGTACAGAGCCGGCCGTTCGGCGAGTTGGCAAGCAGCCCGGAAGGTAGGATAAAAAAGCTAGCTGCTGCGGTTGAGGTTTTAAGAAAGTCTCTACGGGTTGTGTTTTTCATGAGAATTAGTGATCGTATCTAATAAATTTGCGGTGACAATACACCGTTCTTACTCTTGCAAGGAAAAGTAAACCTACTCTCAAAAAAGAACACTAAAAAACGTTATTTTCATCGGAACGTCGCTTATTTCGCGGCCGCCATCCGGTCCTTGTACTGGGCCCTAGCTTTTTTGAGTATGGCGGCATATTTCGAATCGGAAACAACATTGGTGTACTGGTCTGGATCCTTGATCATGTCATAGAGTTCTTCTCCTTTGCCGGCATAATTCATGTAATGCCACCGGGACGAGCGCAGACCACCGCCTGCCCGGTTATGGATTGAGAGAGCTGTATCGCGCACTTTCGCATTCGGATTCCGAAGAATTGCTGCCAGGCTTTTTCCATGCAAGCCCTTCGGGGCTGGCAGTTGCAGCAGGTCTGTCCAGGTGGGATAGAGATCCACCAGCTCCACCAATGACGATGTCCGTCCCGGCCTGATCCCCGGTGCACTGATAATCAATGGCACGCGTACAACTTCCTCATGCAGATTGCCTTTCTGCCAGAATCCATGTTCGCCCAGATGGTAGCCATGGTCGGTGGTGAACACGATTGCTGTAGAATCGCGCAGTCCAAGGCGCTCAAGTTCGTCGAGAACTTTTCCAAGCTGCTCATCCATAAAGGTCACCGAACCGTAATACGCCTGCCACATACGACGGCGGCTCTCCTCCATTTCATTGAGCCCCTTACCATCGAACCCACGACCGGCAAGAGGGATATCATCCAAGTCGCCCGCAATCTGCGGTGGAATCTTCATCTTCTCCTGCGGATACAGGTTGAAGAACTTTTTTGGCTGAACCATCGGGAAGTGCGGTCTCACAAAGCCCACACCCAGAAAGAATGGTTTGCCTGCCTTCTTGCGTTCGCGCAGCAATTCAACTGCTTTTGTCGCAACCATGTGGTCGGCCTGATCCGACCCATCTCCCTTGTCGGTTTCAACCGTTGCCCACATGCGGTTACGGCCCTTGGCGTCACGCCCTTCAATCTTCCGGGTCACGATGTCCGAATTCAACAACCGGTAGAGCCCCGGCGAGAACGTTTCAGCGCTCATGGTGTTGTAACGCTCGGTCCAACATTCAGCGACGTCCCTGCCGTCACTGCCATCAAGCTGCGCATGAGGCACGGGCATATGAAAAATCTTGCCCACGCGTGCCGTGTGCATTCCATGCTTTTGAAGATGCTCACCAATCGTCGGTGCGGTTACCTTTGACTTGGGATAAATGCTGCGCAACATCGATGGTCGCGACGGCGAACAAGCTAGGCCCTGGCAGTAAGCGCGTTCAAAAACCATCCCCGACTTTGCCAGCCGATCAATGTTGGGCGTCTGGCAGACGGTATTTCCATAAGCCGCCAAGGCACTGGCCTTCAGGTCATCAGACATGATCAGAAGAACGTTTTTGATTTTCCCGACCGGTTCCTTTGCCGAACTGGTTGGTAAGATAGCGGCAATGGTCAGAACGCAGAGAAGTGCTTTTGGTATATTCATAATTCGTTATGGTTTAACAATCCGGCTCGTTACCTATTTCTTTTCGATCAAAATTGCCTATGCATAATTATTTCTTCTTTTTCTTGGGGCCGCGCCGCACCCCCGATAAGGGCGGACGTTCTCTGTTGTTCTTCATATGCTCAAGAAGATATTTTTTGCTGATACCGGTTTGATTCATGAGCGTGGTGAGTTGTTCCTCGGTGGCGGCGATGGTGGTTCGTTGGACGGGATCACTGGCGGCGTTGCGCATTTCGCGCGGGTCAAATTTCAGGTCATAAAATTCAAACTCATCGGTATCCGGAAAATGGATGAGCTTGTAGCGCTGGGTCCGAATTCCCCAATGCATCGGCGCGCGCGCATAGTACGCGTAGAAGATGCCGGTGCGCCAGTCGGCAGGATTCTCCCCACGCAACAAAGGACGCATGCTTACACCCTGCATGGCGGCTGGAATTTTCACGCCGGCGTAGTCAAGCATGGTGGGGCCGAAGTCGATGTTCATTCCAAGGCGACCATTCACAGTGCCGGCCTTTATCTCTTTTGGATAGCGTACAATGAACGGCATCTTGAGAGACTCCTCAAGAATGAGGCGTTTGTCGTGCATGTTGTGTTGACCAAGCCAATAGCCTTGGTCACTGGTGTAAATGATAAGGGTATTATCCTTGATGCCTTCTGCATCAAGATACTCGAGCACGCGCTTCACATTGTCGTCAATGGCGGCGACGCAACGGAGAAATTTATGGATCATGTGCTGGTATGCGATGGAACGGCGTTCCTTGGGATCGTTGCTCTTACTCGGCAGCACGTTTTCGTATTTCAAATAGTAAGGCTTTGGTGATTGCGGGTCGTACATCGACGAGTAATGCATGCCTTTGAGCCGTGGACTGGATTTATCGACATTCTCGTGCAGGCTGTCTGGCTCGGGTATCTTGCGGCCGGCGTGCAGTTTGGCCCAGCGCTCAGGATATTCGAATGATTCATGCGGACCCTTGAAGTGCAGACTCAAGTAAAATGGCTTGTCCTTGTCGCGCCCTTTCAGCCACTTAAGCGCACTATCGGTGTAACGATCGGCGTAATAGCCTTCGTATTTCTCAGTGGTGCCATCAGGGCGATACAGTGTGGGGTTGAAATATTTTCCCTGCCCCTTGGTCACTGCATAATCGCCCGCGCCACGCGGAAACTGCTGCATGTGCCATTTGCCGGTAACACAGGTTTGGTATCCGGCTTTTGTCAGCTCGCGAATGTAGCTGGGCGCATCATCCTTGAGCCGGCAGTTGAGGTTCAGCGCACCGGTTACGTGACTGTATTGGCCGGAGATAATGCTCGCGCGGCTGGGGGAGCAGATGGAGTTGTTGCAGCAGACATTCGTGAAGCGCATCCCTTCGGCAGCCAGCCGGTCAATCGTGGGCGTGTGTACAAAATCCTTAAGCCACGAGCCATACGCGCCAATTGCCTCAGACGCATGGTCGTCGCTCATCATGAACAGGATGTTCGGTTTTTTTTCCACGGCCCAAACTGCCAATGGAAACAGTAAAGCAAAGAGGGTCAGATAAAATTTATTCATCGGCATGCGAAAAATATAAACCGGTTATTAAATCAGAACACGCAAAAACATTATTTCTTCATTCGCGTAATTGAGAATGCATTTGCGCAGGGATTACTTATCTTCTCGATCGTAAACCGCATTACTTTTCGTTCTCATTGCCAGAGAGGTGGTTCGGGCTCTTTGGTTTCGCGGTTGGCGGGGTATTGGGCATCTCGACGATCATGTTCAATTTTCATGCGAGCGGATAACTCCTTGAGCCGTTCGGGATGGGTGTTGGCCATGTTTTTCGCCTCACCGAGGTCATCCTTCAGGTTGTAGAGTTCCCAACGCTGGGGATGGTAAAAGTAGATGGCCTTCCAATCACCGAACCGAATGCTGCTGTGCGGTTCGTATCCCGGGCCGCGCGGACCCCAGACATGCGGATAATGAAAGAGAAGCGGTCGGGTAACCTTTGGCGGTTTACCGGTGACGTCGGCAGTGAGGTCTCGGCCGTCGATGTCTTCACGTCCTGCAAGCTGGTCACTGATCCCTGCCCAATTACAGAGAGTCGGATAGTAGTCTTCGCAAATGTTCGGTGTGTCACAGATGGAGGCAGCGGCAATAGGAATCTTTTTCTGATGCGGGTTTTCGGTATTCGGCCGCGCCCATGAGACGATCATAGGAACACGCGTCCCGCCTTCGTAGGCGGAACCTTTACCCGCTTTCAATGGCCAGCAGTGAGTGTTTCGTCCGGTATTTCTCGGCGTTTTACCGCGCGCTCCATAGGAGAGTCCACCGTTGTCCGACGAAAATATAATGATGGTGTCTTCCGCCACCTTGAGCTCGTCGAGTTTATCCAATAACTGCCCGAGGCTGGCATCCATGCCTTCCACCATGGAAGCATAGCTAACCTCAACGCCCGGGATCGGGACGTTGGTGCCTGCGTATTTCTTGCCCTTGTAGTGATCGTCGTATGGCGAGTGCGGGCGAATGGGCGCATGCACTGCGTAGTGGGCGAGGTAAAGGTAAAAGGGCTTGTCCTTCTTCACGGCGATATCGACGGCCTTAAGCGCGTCAATGGTAGTGGCGTCGGTGAGGTGGATCTCCTTGCCGTAGTAATGCTCGAGCCCCGGAATACCCCAAGGGCGTTTTGGCGTGCCGTCGGAATTATTGCCAAAGTTAGTTTTGCCGTACCATCCACCAGGTCCACCAGCGGCGTGACCTGCGATGTTGGCGTCAAAACCCAGATTCTTGGGATTGGAACCGAGTGTGTCGTGAGCGCCCCAATGCGCTTTGCCCGCGTGGATCGTGTAGTAGCCGGCTCCTTGGAGCAGTTTGGGTAATGTGATGGCACCAGGTTGCAGACCGTTGCGTTTCCAGTTGGTCGGTGCCTGGAGTCGGACGGTTTTACCGGAAGTTTCTCCGTTCTTGTTGAGCGTCCAGTTGGTCACGTGGTGACGGATTGGGTTCTGGCCGGTCATGATCGAGGTACGCGTCGGGGAGCATACGGCTGCAGCATAGGCCTGGGTAAATTTCACACCCTGCTTGGCCAACCTCTCCATATTCGGTGTCCGGAAGTGGTCGTTAAAAGGCGTGCGTTCGGAATGAAAATCTACAGAGGTATCTTGCCAGCCCATATCATCCACCAAGAATAACACAATGTTGGGTTTTCTTGCCTCAGCCCAAGCGGCAAGGGGAATCAGTAAAGCAAAGAGGAGCACAGAGGATTTATTCATCGGGAAGGGGAACATAACCATCTCCTCAGGCTTACACCAGAAAATGATTGGCCTTAAACCTCAGTCAACATTCCAATACTGCTGCCAAAAGAATTTGATAACGTTTGAGGTGACTCACACGCATCAGCGCGTTGAGGCCGACGTCTTGTTCGCGTCCGATTAAGGCCTTTTGGCCAGCTTCTCCCCAGTCTTGGGTGCGGCCAACGTGGGTTCACCCTCGATAAAACCAAGCTCTTTCAGAAACTTGTCCGCCGCGATAAGGGTGACATCCGCCCAGGGCTGGCGGTTGAAAAACCCGTGCCCCATCCCTTCGGCAATCCTGAAGTCCGCCGACTTGACACCGAGCGACTTCATTTTATCATACGCTGGGTCCCATCCCTTTTTCATCCAATTGTCCTCACTTCCAAAGAATGCGATGGACGGCGGGAAGTCGGCTTTGAGTTGCTGCAAAAAATCCACGGCGGGATCCTTGGCATCACCCGCGCTAAGCGCCGGATTGAACAAAAGGTAGGCCGCAACGGAGGTGTCGTACCCTTTCGGGTCGTTGGGGTCATTCAATCCCGGGGTGGTTGTCGCCAGCAAACTGATATGCCCGCCGGCCGAACCTCCACCCGCGATAATACGCTTGGGATCAATGCCCAGCTCATCAGCATTCTGCTTGTACCAACGAATGGCACTCTTCGCGTCGATTATACAGACGCGCTTTCGAGATTCTGTGCTTTTAGCTTTTTCGGTGCGGGCCTTTGGGGCGAGCTTGTAGGTTACAGTGGCGGCGACGAGTCCCCTTGTGGAAAAGTAATGGCAAAGATAACGGAACTGTTTCCGATGTCCTCCGCCCCAGCCGCCCCCATGAAACATAATGATGCCCGGAACAGCCTTCGTTGCCGGGTCATGATTCTTCGGGAAAAAGATCTCCATCTCGCGAGCGGTATCACCCACCTGCTTGTAGACGTGCACTTTACCCTCGGACGCGTCCGCGCTGTTGACCTGCTCGGCATCAAGAGAGGCTAACGTCAGTAATAAAATGATAATCAAAGAAAGTTGCTTCATGCGGAACTGTTAATTGCAAACGTCAGTGGTCAGGCACGAAGCGGAGCGGCGTTGCCTGAAGCACTTTGTTCGCTTTGAGTCTATTCGAGGACTATTAGTGACTTGATTGGAATTACCGCAAGTTCAGCACTGTTCAGGTTACCCCGCCGACCACCATCGTTCGAATAGCCTACATAAAGGTTACCATCATACTCCATCGCGCATGGGTATGAGAGGCTCAATCTATCGGCCGATTCGCCGAGCTTTCCATCGTGCCGAGAACGACGAATTACGAAGACTTTGCTAAATTGGTTTTCATTCGGTTCCGAGAGCGCAATTGTCAGCGGTGTGCGTTTGTAGCCGTTTGCCTTCGCGGTGGTACAGACGAGGTAACGCTGGCCCGTGCTGAGGATTCCGGCGGCGGGCTTCGAGGTTGTCATCGGCAGGTTGCTTGCTGATGACGGCGACCAATTACGACCAAAATTCTCACTCTTCGCGACGAGTGCCACCGTACCGCCTTTGATGCGGGCGATATTGAAAATCGTCTTGCCATCCACAAATATCCCCGACTCCCCCCACATTGCCTTGACATTCTTCGCCACAGGGATCTTCACAAGATCCCACTTCGTGAGGTCGTTGCCATGGCTGATCGCCACGGCAGCGGGGAAGATAGCCCTGGTCGAGCCCGCGACAAAGCCAGGCATGATCCAGTTCCCGTCAGCCATCTTCACGGGTTGGTTCATCGGCCAGAACCCGTTCTCGACGACGACTCCGTGTTTCTCCCACTTGCCTGTCTTTTCATCGAGGCAATACGCCCGTGTGTGGATACGCTTCATCTTTTCATGAACTTCTTTAGGTGAACCATGACCGAAATAGGCGCCGTGGAACGCCCAAAGAGCTCCTTCATGGACATGAAATACGCCGTGGCTAACGGCGAGATCCGGTTCGTCTCCAGCATCTATCACTTTGAGCGGCCCCCATGTCCGGCCCCCGTCCTCGCTGACCCGATATTGAGCCTCTTCACTAACCGTGTTCTCGGCGCCCTTGTTGTGCCCGAAGGATGCGTAGAGCTTTCCTTTGTGTTGTGCGAGTCCGACGCCGTGGAGGAATGTGTAGCCGTCAGACTTCTTATCCCACTTCTTTATTACATGGAATTCGACGTTGCTGATCTCAGGTAGGTCTTCAGCCTTCGCCAACATTGCGCCCGGCTTCCAAATTGGAAAAGGAGCGGGCTCCGCGGCCCTCATCCAAGTCGCGCCAAAGGCACACACGAGGAAAATAGGTATAAATGAGAATTTCAGGTTCATGGTTTATGTATATTGTTAAGAGGATTAAGTTTTATAAATCATGCTCATCGGTGCGCGGGAAGGAGCTACTGCTTCTTTAAGTCGCTGACAGTTTTGCGAAGTCTCTCCAGTTTCCCTGCAAACTCAGAATCATACTCATTAAGCTGACGGGAAAGCCACGTGTCGGTTTCAAATTCATTCAGAAGAGCCTCCAATCGGCTGATCTTGCTCTCGATCTGGGCTTTTGCATCCCCCTTATTCAGGTCTCGCTCCAAGGCAGGAAGATCTATCTGCATTTGGCGAATCTTGCGCTCGATTGCCTGTCGCTGGGCAGTTTCCCGCAAGGCCTTAATCTTTTCCTCACTAGC
The DNA here is from genome assembly GCA_028343615.1 of Verrucomicrobiota bacterium. Taxonomy (GTDB): domain Bacteria; phylum Verrucomicrobiota; class Verrucomicrobiia; order Limisphaerales; family UBA1100; genus JACNJL01. The sequence continues at coordinate 966 of JAOLZA010000029.1, read as the reverse complement.
CTGTTTGGCTTCCGGCGAATAATTCATGCCCTCGGGAATGGGCCAATTATCAGTGCGAAAAGTCGGCACAGGGATTCGTTCGCGACCGACAAGATTACCGGTGGGCCAGTTTGCCCAGCCATAGCGAGCAGCCACCGGCTCCTTCACCAAATCACTGCTCAATTCTATACACCATTGATTGTCCAGCTTGGCTTCGCGTGCCTTGGCCGGATACCAACGACGATCCGCACCAGCAATGATAAATCCCTGAACTGGCGCCTTGCCTTCACGCGGCATCGGCAACACCTGCCACGCGGCATTGTTCTCAATGTGCTTCCAGCGATCATGTACAACAGGGTCCTGATCAAAGAAGAGGAAAAGTTTACCATCCTTCTTTTTCATTTCCGTGAACTGGTTGCCGCGGTGCACAACCTTTTTTCCATACACCTTGGCCAGGGCCCAGAGTGAAGCGTATTCAGCCACGGGCAGTTTTTCAGCAGGATGAATGTAGGAATTGCCAGTGGGATAAGTGGCAATCATATCCGCATTCGGATCGTCTTTAAGCGCACGGCGCTGGATGTCGCGAATAATGGCATAACCTTCGGCAACAACAGCCAGTTCAGGTTCAATCCCGAAAGTTCCCCAGCCGGGCTGACTAATACAGCCAAAGGGAAGCGATTCATCACCGAAGGCTTTACGAAAGGAAATCGGCACCTTGGGGAACGTGGACTCATAGCGCGTCCAGCGCATGAAATTGTTGTTCTCGCCCTGATAGTAAAGGACACCGCGCAGACCCAGTTGACGAATAGGCATCACGGTCGCATTAAACAACCCGGCAGGCGGGCTCCATCCGGCACGGGCATCGCTAGGTTTTTTTGGTAATCGTAAACGCGGCTCCTTTTTGCCCTCGGCCTTGGCCCTGGCAACCTTGGTCACATGTTCTGCGCGCGCAGTATCACAGGCCTTTTCCCATTGAGTCATCAACCC
>JAOLZA010000028.1 GCA_028343615.1 Verrucomicrobiota bacterium | reverse complement strand
CAGGACTTTCATGGGGAGGAATGAGGGAGGTTACTTCTTGGGGTTGCTTTGGATGTAGCAATTCGGCAACGCCTTTTGCAGTTCATCAATCTGTGCCTTGGTGAGGTCGGGGTTGTCTTGGAGATTCAGCTGCGTTAACTGCGTGAGATTCTCCAAGCACTTCACATCGGTCAGTTGATTGGAATTCAGACCCAGAAACCTTAACTGCGTGAGGTTCTCCAAGCCCTTCAAAGAGGTCAGTTGATTGTTGTTGAGATGCAGCGTCGTTAACTGCGTAAGCTTCTCCAGTCCATTTACATCGGTCAGTTGATTGTTGTGGAGATACAGCACCTGTAACTGCGTAAGCTTCTCCAGACCTTTCACATCGGTCAGTTGATTGCCATTAATCCACAGCGCCCCTAACTGCGTAATATTCTCCAGACCCTTCACATCAGTCAGTTGATTGTTGTTGAGATGCAGCCTCGTTAACTGCGTAAGCTTCTCCAGCCCCGTCACGTCGGTCAGTTGATTGTCAGAGAGTTCCAGATGCTCTAACTGCGTGAGGTTCTCCAGTCCCTTCACTCCGGTCAGTTTAGTCAGTTTATTGTCATTGAGAAACAGCGCCTTAAACTGCAAAATATTCTCCAGACCCTTCACATCGGTCAGTTTATTGTCAGAGAGATTCAGATAAATCACCTTCTCCATGTCTGCCTTGGTGAGTTCGCCTTTGGGCTTCTTGAGTCTCTTGCGAATTGCCTTCTTAAGAATGGGGTCGGCAATGTTGGCGGGGACAACTTTGGGCGAGGACTCATTAGGATTTACCACGCCTGTATTGCCGTCGTGCTTCTTCCCACACCCCACCAACGCCACCAACGCAATCAACGCAATCATTAAGAGAATCTGCTTCATGCCCACCACCCTACGCCTCACCAGCACGGGTGTAAATGCTGCTGGGGGAGAAGGGATGAGCAGGCTACTTGCTGGAGAGTGCCTTTTTAAAATTAGCGGCATGAAAACGCATGATCTGTAATCCCTTTTTCTCATATATCTTTGTGGCACTATGCGGAGCATCGGGAATAATAAGGTGATCAAATGGAATCTTGAGTTGCTTCAAGTGCTCCATCCACTCGATGTTGTTCTGGTAATTAAATCCCTTGCTACCCACATGAACCAAAATATTGAGTTTGGGCTTGGGGTTGCGTCCATATTTCCGGGCCAGATCCCATGTATTGTAGCCCTCCGCAAAAATCAGCTTATCACTCTCGCGGCCTCCTTCCTCAGAGATCCTTTTCTCCGTCGTATGACCGCCCCCACCGGGCGCTGCTGAAACAAAAAGGTGCGGATGGCGAAACATAATGCGCGCAGTGCCGCGCCCGCCCTGTGAGAAACCCTCCAGCCCCCGCCCTTTGCGCCCCGGGATGGTGCGGTAGGTTGCATCCACGTGCGGGATCAGCTCCTTGATGAAGACATCCTCACCCATCTGGCCTTTCTTCCCCATATTGTAGTGACTCACCGGGCCCCCATTAACAAAAACATAAAGTGCCGGTGCCACCTTGCCTGCTTTCATGGCCTCATGAATCCAAGGCACTAGTTTTATGCTCTTGATCTCGCTACCGGGCCGCCCACCGTGCAAATAGTAGACCACCGGAAACCGCTTTTTTTTGTTCGCCGCATATTGCGCTGGTAGATAAATGCAGTAACCCACCTCCACTCCCATCGAAGGGCTCCTGAAGGTGGCGTGCCGCACCTCCTTGGGCGCATTTGCAGGGAGCTTGTTGACCCACTTGAAGGGCGGCCGCACTTTTTTCTTTGGCGCATCCTGCGCGACCAACACGCCGGCCAAGATCAGAATTAATCCGGTTGCAAGTAGTCTCATAAAATCAATTCTCCACCTTTGCCTTCATTCCCCCACGCAGGGCACCGGCCTCTACCGAACCGTAGTTGTCGGCAAACAACGGGTCAAGCGGCCGGCTGTTGGGCATCGATAGCCAAATGCGCAGGATGTGCCGGCGACGATCCGGCTCGGGCCAATCCTCAAACTCCGTCCGGCGATGCAGGTTCACCCAATTGTTTACAAAAAAGAGGTCACCGGGTTCCTGCCGAAAACTACAATGCAGGTGCGGATCATCAGCCAACGTCTCGACCAGATCCAACGCCTCCACCTGTTGAGCGGTTAAATCCGGTAAATCCGGATGGGCATGGGCGCGGTTAATCAGTACCCGCAGCAGGTTTGCGGCAAAGTGGCCTTCACAAAATGAAAAAACCCGCTGCTGACACCACGGCTTGTCATTACCGCCATCAACGGTATGGCGCAGGTAATAGAAGGGCTCACACAACACCGCCAGCAAATCGGGTCGCTGCTTCAGGATCTCATTGTAGAGTGCCATGGAGCTAACAATGCGGTTTTCCCCGCCGCTCTTGGCCTGCCGATGACAGCAGAAACCAATCACATCACAGCGATCAGTATGATAGCTGAGCTTGCGCCGCGTATTAGGCCCACGCGTCCGCGGATCATCAGGGGCGTAACCCGCATCAGCCACGCTGAAAATCAGCTCACCTTCCGCACTCTGTGAGAGCGGTGATCCCAGATGCGCCGCGATAATCCAAAAGACACGCGCCAGTGCCGCCTGATCAAGATCGCCCGCCGGTAATCCCCGCATAAAAACCGCGCCTGATCCATGCTCTAGGTCGTGCTGTACACGGGCCAGTCGCGAAGCCAGCTGTGGAAGCTCGATGTCAGTTAATTCAATCTCCTCCGCAGGCGTGTCAGCGCAGGAGTCCGAAGCCAAGAGAAGTTCCTCAATCTCGGGCTCGGTGAAATTGATTTCCCAATCAGCACGCGCGCGCAGATCCTGCCCCCGCCACAATGAGGGATGATCCAGAGGCTGTCTGGGAGCGGCATCGACCATTTAGTTCACCGTGAATTGCAGAATACGTGCGGCGGTGCCTTTGCTCTTGGAATTGGATTTTTTACTCAACCGAATCTTCGCCGTGTGCTCACCCGCCTTGAGGTCGGCTGCGAACATGACCGTACGTGGATAATGCAGGCCGCGACTGTGGTGGTGGTATAAATCCACCCGCTTCCATTGTCCACCATCAATACTCACTTCCAAAGTACCCGCATCGGGACCTGCCAGTACATAGGCACCCAGAGCCCGACCCTCGAATTTAAGAGTCGTCTCGTGGCCTGCTTTTGTCGCAGTTAAAAGTTTCATGCCGCCAAAAGGGTTACTGCGGAATCCACCCGGAATCTTTTTCCAATCAGGAGTCTCCCAGGACCAGTTCTGATTGGCACTGCCTGAGGGCAACAAAAAGCGACCCTTGAAATAACTGCCGACATCGACTGGCTTAATTGGCATTGCGTGCGGAGAAGGCTCCTTGAGCATCGGTTTACCCCACGACGAAGCCAGCAATTGCGCGATCATTTCTGCAGCAATCGCGTTACCGGCCGGTTTGGGATGGGTGCCACCAAATACTTGCCAGGTGAGTTTGCCCGCTTCAATCCGGTCAGCCACTTCGCGCGCAAGGAAGATGGTCGACACATTGTAGGCCTTGAGTACTTTTTCGTGGGCCGCCATTGATAAAGGAATCTTCCCTGCCCGCAACTGCTCGAGCATGCCCGGGTTCACAAAGTGGGTAACGACGATATCCATATTCGACTGCGTCTTACGCGCCTGACGGATGATGCCCTCCAGCCCTCGCACACATTCACGTGAAGTATGACTGGCATCCTGATCATCGTTCACGGCAAACTCGATAAAGAAGAGATCGACGCGTCCCTTAGCCAAGACTTCTGATTCCAACCGAAAGGCACCGGTTGTTGAACAGGTAGAGGAGATACCGGCATTGACGAATTCAAACTTCGTTTTGGAAAACCGCTTCGTAAGCCAGCTGGCAACCATTGGCCGGTACCCATTCATCTGGGTGATGGAGCCACCCATGAACGCCACGCGTCCCGTTTTGTTTTTCTCAAACTGCAGCTGACTATTGGCGTAGCTACCACGCGCGATGATGTTGCGATTTTGTTCGGCGGAAATAACGCAAAATGGCAACAAAAAGGCTACGACAAATACAGAAGACTTCATAGGGAAAGTTTAACCATAAGGACACGGGGAGCACAGAGAAAAGGCAACGGGAGTATTGAGCTCGGTACCCATCACCCGATACATTCAATTCCTAAGCCTTCGGGGAACTTCTAAGCATCAGCGGAATAGATGCAACGGGATTTATAGAATTAGAGCCGTATCAAAAAAACAGGGGGTGCGGTTTTAATCAAAATCAGAATACTATCCATCATTTGTGATTTTATTGATGTTATCCGAATTTTCTTTCACTCTTTTACTTAGGATAAGCAGATTCTGACTCAATTTCTCACTCATTTCCTTGAGTTGATCCTCCATTATCAATATTTCCTCCTTTATGTCGATATCACTAGAATTTCGCCTTTTTAAGGCATCATCAAGAGCCTGGTCTTTTTTGGCTTCTTCCATGCCGCTTAGCACCACACCAATGAACAGATTAAGAACAATCATGGCACCTGTTACAATAAAACTAAGAAAAAACAGACATGCAACAATAGGAGATTCTTTGGAGACGATACTGGATTTTTCGATCCCAATATTGGCCAGTGCAGCGTAGGTAGCATCATCGTAGCCATAATTGGCGCTACCATACATGTTGATGTACATGAGGTCAGCCCAGTCTTCGAGGGTCAATGCTTGAAAAAGCGATAGCATTGAAATCTGCAGATTTCTAAAATGAGCTGGATCATTTTCGCTAAAAATAAAGGTGCCCATACAGCCATAAATATAAAAAAGTAACATTGCCAGAAGAGAAACATACCCTATCGATGGAATACTTTTCAGAACGGCCCCGACCAGTATCTGAAGGCGGGGGATGGCCGACACTAGTTTCATGACTCGTAATACGCGAGCCAGTCGGAGCACAGCGACAAACTCATTATTTTGAATTGGCAACAAGCATACTGCCACTATCGTAAAATCAAAGACGTTCCAAGGGTCCAAAAAGTATCTCCAAGGCGTTTTGCCTTCAGCAATAATTTTGATCAACACTTCCAGCGCAAAAACTCCAAGGATAATTGTGTCCAGGAACGAAAGGAGCACGTGATGCTCCGCTTCAAATTCCTTATAGGTTTGCAGCCCTACCACTACGCCGGCGGCAATGATGACGCCAAAAATAAAGTAGGAAAACCAGCTTGCTTCCGAGATTCGTTTACAGAATGCGATCATAGTAAAAGGTTGGCTGATGATAGTTCCCAAAGGAAACGGGAGCAATGCTGATTTAATTGCGTATGATTACGGATTGATCGTTACAGCAGGTGCAATTCAAAAAATCATCATGATTTCTCAGGGTGAACATCTTCTTATCTCTTTCTTTTACTGAATGGTCAGTGTGATAGCCGTATTCCCCTTGAAAAAAAGAAAGGGGGGGGGGGTGATGTTCGTTGAGTTCGATTCCAAAGACACATCTCGACTCAAAAAAGTTCAAGAATTACTCGTGGATACAACTGTGTAATCACTGGTGCCAATATCCAAGTGGCCTGCCAAGTTCTTGCCGCGCACGTAGTCTAAGTAAATGATTAGTCTGGCAGGGAGTAGCCAAAGACCGCCCCAACCTTGTCAGCGAATGGTTTGTGCCGAGCTGGTAACAGGGTTTTCCAACGGGCCAAATATTGGCGGGTGCTGATACCCGAATTTCGCAGGCCAAAGTTTAGGAAAGCAAGGGCCTCAAGTTGCTCAGGGTTCTCCTTGATGATCTGATAGAACTGGTAGGCTGGGTATTTGTAAAGGTCGTACTTGGGATACCGTTTACCCAGTCGCAGGGCATTCTCGTTTTTTTGGAACCAAGCGGTAAACTCCATTCCTTCAGGCCGATTTCTTTCTTTCCCCAGATACCTATCGGCATAGGAGTTGTGGTGCTTGGCGTAGCCTTTCCAGTTAGGGTAAGGCGGGTGGCTTGCCCAGTCTTTGGCCATCTGCTTGAGGGACTGATAGGAGACCGCCTCACAAAAGGCTTCGTTGATCCAGTGGTTGGGGCCAGCACGGGGTTGGTCATGGTTAATCAGAATATGGGTGAACTCGTGTGAAAACTGATAGGCGATCTGGGCCCAACCCCAACCATCATCAATACTGAGCATAATCTGCGGTTCACCCTCGGGCCCGCGCTGGTCCAGCTTTACCGGGAAACCGTTATTGACCTTGGGAATGAGGATGGGCTTAAACTGCCGCTTGGGATAATAGCGGGCAATAGCCATTGCGGCTGAATTGCATACCGCCAAAAAGCTCTCGGGATCGGTTTTGAATCCCTTGTGAGTCAGCCGGATATCAAGTTTGGGGATTTTAGGTGGAGGCGGATTGTTGTCAGCCCCTAATAAAGGCATGTGGATGAGACAGGAACCCAATAACACCAACACAAAAAAGCTATTAAGGATTGGGAATGAGTTCATTGCTGGAGCAAGATTCTACCTTAGCTTCTTGATTCAGTGAAGTTCAGAAGATTCTCATCTCAATTCTACTGTTCTCCCTGATTATACTGAGAAAAGTAAAGATTCATTCAAACAAAGAATTCCACACACCAACGTTAGTAAGACATTCGAAGAATAAGGTCTACCTGGATATTCTGAGGTACTATTATGAGAGATGTAGCTACCATGAAAACGGGAAAAAATCATTTTTTCTTGCCGTTGACCAATGGTTACCTTAACCCTTCGCGCCATGACGAGATCAATTCTAATTATCTTCTTTTTGTGTAGTTTTCCGGTTTTGGCCCAACAGGAAATCGATGCTGTGGCAGAGGGTGAAAAGGCCTTCGCAACGTACGGGTGCGTGGTTTGTCACGCAGTTGCCAAGGATGACAAATCTTTTCGTACCGGACCAAACTTATACGGATTGTTCCAGAACAAACCGAGGAATCGCGAGGTGCTAAATCCCGATTCGGGGGCTCGCAGCAAGATAAAAGCTGACAAGAAATACTACACGACTTCGGTTCGAAAGTCGTGGGATGCTCTCGCGATTTCCGAAAGCGGCCAAATCAAGGGCAAGCCATACCCACAAATTATGCCGATGTATGCCAAGGAAGTCATACCTGATCAGGCTGTCGAACATATCTGGCACTTCCTACGAACTTTCGCTGCAGAGGGACAGGCAGGACCTGCTATGGTGAAGATGAAGCAGGACAAAAAGGTTGTTCCGAAAAATCCAATTGAGATTCCGAACGAAATACTGGTCACCAAACGGACGCGCGTTTTTCGGGCACCACTACGCGGCTCAAGTGGGAGAGCACTGCATGTAGGATTACCAAACGGGATGAATTACACATTTGATGCTCGCGTTTTGTCCGTGCGCAATGTGTGGGGTGGGGGGTTTCTGAATCTGACGCAGGAACGCTCGGGCCGTGGCAGACCAGGTTCCGTGCGGGGTAAGGGGAACCGGGGCTTTATTCAGGGAGACGGTATTTTGCGACCAATGACAGGCTCTGGCGACGTTGTTGATTTTGAATTCAAGGAGCCCGATGTGATGGATCACAAAGCCATTGAGAGATGGCTTTGGGAAGATCGTGATTTCCCGGAGTTGTTGGCTTCAACGGATGCCGAGTTTAAGGGGCACCGGATCGATTCTACTACTGGCGCCCCGGTCTTTCATTTTCGCGTAGGTCGCAACGAAATTGCTCAGGCAGTGAGGCTCACCGATGACGGCAGGGTGGAGATTGTTATTCGTGGCAAACTCAACAATAGCCAGAAATTTAGGGTGTCCACGGATGGTCTCACTGATATCAAAGTGGATGGAGGCACATTGAAAAGGGAAGAGTGGTTATTAAATGCCCGGGAGCCTGCGAAAGTCGCGTCCTACAAGTTCTCAGCGAGACTTGTGGGAGGATTGGTTGCCCGGCCGATTGTTGGTCGTGATGAAGACTGGTCGGCACAACCACTTGTGACCAACAAAAACCAGGCGGGACGAAAGGCCATGGAAATTCCAGCTGGATACTCGTCTGAAAATTGGGAATCGCCCAAGGATCTTTATGGCCGGTCACAACTCTTTGAGCCGACAGGGATTGCGGTGGCAAAAGACGGGACCATTGTGGTGGCGACCCGTTCAGCGGGCGTGTGGAGAATCCGGAATGGAAAATGGTCATTGTTTGCCGAAGGAACCTACGAAGCCCTTGGGGTTTGGATCGAGGACGGCAAGGGTGACAAATTTGTCGTTATGCAGAAGCCAGAGTTGACCCGGATGAGTGACACCACCGGTGATGGACGCGCAGATCTCTTTGAAACAGTGTGTGATGACTATGGGTTTCACGCCAACTATCATGAATATGCACATGGACCAGTACGTGATGCGAAGGGCAATTACTATTTTGCTTTGAACCTTTCACACGGTGGTAACGAGCGCACCTCGTGGCGTGCGGGTGGTCCGTACATGGGATCAATGGGAGGTTATCGTGGTTGGGCCTGCCGCGTTACGCCCGAAGGCAAATTTGAACCGTATGCCTCCGGGTTGCGTAGCCCGGCCGGTCTCGGGGTTGATCCGGATGGGCGCCTCTGGTACGCAGAAAATCAGGGAGAATATGTGGGCTCATCGAAGGTGGTACCGCTTGAACAGGGAAAATTCTATGGGCACTTATCAGGACTTGTGTCCCTCCCAGGAAAAATGAAACCGGATTCTCCTGAGTTAAAGTTTGATAAATGGAAAGAGAAAATTCGTAAAGGTGCCGTATGGCTCCCTCATGGTAAAGTTGCCAACTCTCCCGGTCATCCGGCCTGGGATCTTACTGGCGGCAAGTTTGGCCCCTACAAAAAACAGATGTTTTTGGGTGATCAAACCATGTCAAATTTATTCCGTGTGACAGTCGAAAAAGTGAAAGGTATGGATCAGGGCTGTGTGGTTTCATTTGCACGTTTTTTCGCGTCTGGGGTGATGCGGCCGGTGTTCCTTCCAGACGGCAGCTTGCTGATCGGTCAAACAGGTCGTGGATGGGGTGCTTTTGGCGGGCAGCAAGCCAGTTTGCAGCGTATCATTTATGATGGGAAGACGATTGCAGCTGCCATTCACAGAGTGAATTCAGCCAAGGATGGATTCATAATGCATTTTACTCAGCCGGTTTCGAATAAGGTGAGTGAAGATGAATTAGCAGGTTACCTGAAAGTGCAGTCTTGGTTTTATACCAACACAGGCCGTTATGGATCGCCAGAGCATGATAAGCGAGCCGACGTCATTGAGCGAGTGCAGTTGAACAAAGACCGCAAATCGGTTCTTATGAAAGTGAAAGGATTTGGTGATGGCGATAAGTGGCTGAACCGGATCTATCACATCCACATTCCGGAGACTAAGAAAATATTTGATGATGCACCTGTGAAGAATAAGCTGACCAGCTTCTTTACTCTAAGAGCCATCCCTTAATCTTTCCTCAAAACATCTCCTGAGAAACACTGAGATTCATCAAATCAAAGAATCCTACACACCAACATCACTCTAGACATAGGGAGAACATTGGGAGAATTGTGTCTCTCAGTGTTTTCTGTGAGATGAGTGTGATAGCTATATTTTCCCTGAAAACTGGGGATTTGATGTTCGTTGGGTTCGATTCCCAAAACACATCCCACTGTTATCTACATTATTCCAATTGGAATCTGTGAATCTGGCGGATTTATTCTCCCTTTATCATTGGGTATTCCAAATCGAACCGGCTGGATGGGTTATTGCGAAATTTGTCTAGCGCAGGGTTGTATGTGTAGACCTTTATCTTGTTCTCATTTGGATCAAAGACCATATAACGAAGCCAAGATTCTCCACCGTTGTTCAAATGTTGATAATCGCTCAAGACCTGATGAACCTGATTACCATGATCACCTTTAGAAGTAAGCACTGCTTCCCCGGAGGAATGCCCGCAAAGCACCATGAAAATATTCTTATGTTTGCTAACCAATTTTTGCCACATCTCTTCACCGGCGTTTCCTTTGATTTTATATCCCAATTTATCGATCCTGCGACCATTCGCACTCATGTAGGCATGCGTGAGCACGATGACGCGATGCTCGGGGTGCTTTGCGACCACTTTGTTCGCCCAAACTAAAACTTCGTTTCGCGGTTTGCATTCGAGCGAGACGATGAGAAACTTCATCCCGGTAGCTTCGAAGTGGTACCAGGAATTGTCATGGCGATCCGGATTAAAGGTTCCACCAAACTCTTTTCTTTTGGCAAATTTCTCACGTGGAAAATATTTATTAAAAAGGGTTGTCCGGTTAACGGCGATATCGCCGCCATACTTATTGTCCGATTTTTTGAAACCCATGTCATGGTTCCCTAGGCACATGCAATAGGGCACTTTCCCGTCCAATACGGACATGGCTTTCTTTGCGATGGCCCATTCCTCGTGTGCATCCGCCTGCACGATATCTCCTTCGTGAACGAGAAAAGCAATATTGAGTCGCTTCTGGTTGTCACGTACCCAGCGGGTTTGCTCGAAAAAGAAACGGCGCAAGTCTCCATTGCCCCACTTTTTAGAGAGCTTCAGTCGTGTGTCGCAGTAAAATTGAGTGTCGGGCAAGACCGCGAGGGTGAACGACTTTACTTTCTTACGATTCTGAGCGTCCGAAGGGATCTTTTCTGCCGTCAAGACGGATTGGCCCATCGCCACCACTAGTATCAAAAGAAAATACCTCATGCCCCTCACCCTAAGCCTCCCACCACGCCTGCACAAGATTTGATACTCCGCCACCCCACAACCGATAGATTTACCGTAATGGTAATCAACATCTTTATCACTCGAGATAATTTCTCTTTTTTGCTCAAGAGAAGTTCAGGGGATCCTCAACTCAATCCCACTACCCTTTCCAATTCCTACGAGAGACACTGAGATTCATTGGAACGAAGAACACCATACCCCTCTCACAAGTGAAGAAAGAGAAAAACTACCTGAACTAGCGGTTTGGTCTCGGAGCTTGTTTGCCAATAATACGAAATACCTTACTACCTTGCTCCTTGCCCTTCACGTAGGTTTTTACCACCTGACGTCCAATCTCATTGCCATGCCCGGGAGCCCACAAAGTCACCCTGCCTGAGAAAGGCTTTGCCCCACCTTTGACATACCAAAGCCCTCCACGCAATTCCATTTTATCTCCTGATACATCGTGGGGGGAAAACAATGGGGTCGGCACCGTACTCGCCTCCTTAACGGGTGACTGTTTCAGATTGATCATCCCGAGCTTCTGAAGATGTTCACCACTGTCTGTTCGAAAACTGAACTGCACTGACTTCAGATCAGCCCTTTTCACCACATGCACAAGGGCGGGATAGCGATCTTGATAATCCGGCTCGATAAGGCTCAATTCGAACACAAGCTCTCCAGTTCCTTTTTTAGGCTCGATCCATTTGTGAAAGCCAACACGATTGGTGTTCTTCTTTAAAATAACATACAGGACTAAGTGTGTATCCCAGTTAAACACGCCGCGAGCTTTGGCCAATCCAGCCTTCGCAGCAAAGGCCTGCCAGGTCTTCTTGGCGCCGATCATACCGACTGCAAAACTTCCAAATTCACTGGGCTTGATGGATTTATCTACGGCAGCGCTGTTGATAAGACGAGATAACTTAGCAAGATTTGCTCCTTCTTTTCCTACGGCGAAGGGGGAAGGCGAATTATCCTTTGCAACCGTAAAAAATACCGCACAGATGCACAGTATTGAACTCAGAGTAATCAGTTTCTTCATTACTCATTAGACGGTGATTAAAAAAAATGCCCCACTCTGATTCAGAGAAGTTCAGAAAATTAGTCGTGGAGACAACTGTGTAATCTGTGTCGAGATATGTGAGATCTCCCGGGAGACTTGGGTCTCTCAGTGTTTTCTGAGTTACCTGAGATGATCGGGTGGCTGGTAGGCATCTTCGTTCACCAATCCCGGTTGCATTCTGGTCCACCATTTATCGTATACTGCACGCAGTTGAGCCACTACTTCGGGATATTCATTGATAACATTTTTAGTTTCACCAGGGTCGTTCTTGAGGTCGAAAAGCTCCTCCCCATTCTTGTTATTCACCAGAGTGAATCGTTTGTTCTGGATTGAAACTCTGGCGTGTTTCGACTGGGCGGCCTCACCCGGTTCCCAGCCACCAACATGGTGAACCAAATGCCGGTCGTCCTCCCAATCGGTCGCCGGGTTCTTAAGCAGGGGAACAAGACTGCGCCCCTCTACCTGCTTCTTGAGCTGATCGGTCATAGGGGTGCCGGTAATTTCCAGAAGGGTCGGCATGATGTCCATCTGGCTGATGAGCGCTGCGCTTTCCGAACCACCCTTAATACCGCCGCCCGGCCATCTGAAGAAAGCAGGCACCCTGGTTCCGCCCTGATACGGTTGCCCCTTATGCCCTTTCATCCCTGCATTGTGTATCTCTTGGCCTCCCGAAGCGCCGTTGTCACTTCCAATGAAGATGAATAAGGTGTCATCAGCGATCCCCCACTCTTCGAGTTGCTTGATCATCTCGCCGATACGCCTGTCAATGTATTCAACCTCCCAATAGATCTTCGCAGTCTTTACGGTCATATTCGGATGGGTGCCGAGAAACTTTTTATAGTCTTCATTCGGCATGTCACTCGAATCCTCTTTAAAAGGACCGTGGGGGGATTTTGGTGGAAGATAAACGAAGAAGGGTGTCTTTGCCTTACGTTGAACATCCATCCATTCTGTCGCTTTTTTGAAAAAGAAATCGGTAGCATAGGTACCAGCCATTTTCTCCTTTTTTCCATTATGAGAAATGTTGGCTACCATTCTTGAGCCACTTTCGTGAAACCAGCTCTCATCAAACCCGCGATTCTCGGGACGGTAAGGCCCTTCTTTTCCATTGTGCCACTTGCCAAAAAAACCAGTGACATACCCGGTTGTTTTGAGAGCTTGCGGCAGCGTGATCGTATCCAGGCTCAAGCGCTCGCGCATACGCCGGGTATCCGTGACGCCGCCCATAAATTCATGGCGACCACTCATGAGTTTAGCACGGCTGGGAGAACATCTTGCGCTGCTGTGATACTGTGTTAAGAGCAAGCTTTGTTTCTTAAGGGCATCGATATTTGGGGTCTTTATGATGGGATTACCGAAACAGGAATAATTACCATAACCGGAATCATCCGGCATAATAACGATGATGTTTGGCTTAGTAGATTTTTTTGATTCGGCCATCCCCTGTAGGGGTAACAAACCTATCAAAATTGGAATCAGAGTTCTCATTACCTGAGATAATCCTACCCCACCATCCTGATTCAGAGAAGTTCAGAGGATCCTCTACTCAATCTGACTGTTCTCCCCAATTCCCCAGAAGAACACTGAGATTCACTCAAACGAAGAATCCCACACCCCAACAGTACTGAGACATAGGAAGAACATTGGGAGAATTGGGTCTCTCAGGGTTTTCTGAGTGATCAGTGTGATAGCTGTATTTCCCCTAGAACGGGGGATTCGATGTTCGTTGGGTTCGATTCCCAAAACACATCACACTCTTTTCTACACTATCCCAATTGGATTCTGGGGGGAAGAGGTTCCTCTATTTGAGTGCCGCCTCAATGGCTTTAATAACTTCAGGTGCATCGGGTTTGGTTCTCGGAGAAAACCGTTTCAACACCTTGCCATTCTTACCGACCAGAAACTTCTCAAAATTCCAACTAATCTTGGCCGGCCCAATTTGTTTTTTCAGCGATTTGTACAGCGGATGTGCTCCCTCACCATTGACGTCTATCTTGGCGTACAGAGGAAAGCTCACATCGTATTTTGAGCTGCAGAATTTTTTGATTTCCTCAAGGGTACCCGGCTCCTGTCTGCCAAACTGGTTGCAGGGAAAAGCACACACGGTAAAACCTTTACCGTCGTATTTCTTATAAACAGCCTGGAGCTGGTTGTACTGTGATGTAAGACCACACTGAGAAGCCACATTGACCACCAGCATTACTTTGCCTTTATGGGCCTTAAGGCTGGCGGCCTTGTTGTTTATATCCTTGATGGGAATATTATAGAGAGAATCTTCAGCTGTCAGGCTCAAGGACAAAAGGAAGGTTGCAACAAATAGTATCGGCTTCATTCCGAATGCTTCCAAGAATTAGCGAGGCGGTCAAGGGCAATTATATGACCACCTGATTACTCGAAACGAATTCATAGCAGGCTCGCACATGAAGGGTGGTTATATATTTGGAAAGGCAACTTTCAGGTCAACCTTGTCATCCATTTCCTTTTGCAGCTCGATCAACCGACTGTAAAGAATAGCTATGCGTTTCTCGTGTTTTGGATCATGCGCTAGATCTTTCATTTCCAGAGGATCCTCAATGATATTATAGAGACGCTTCTTCTGTAAGCTGGGATAAAGAATGAGCTTATAACCATCCATGGTCACGCTGCGTTGGGCATCCAGATAGGCGCCGTAAATGGCATCGTAGGCATGTTTTTTAGCCTTACCGCGCAAAAGCGGCATAATACTGTGAAACTCCACCTTATCGGACTGCTTGGCTCCGGCTAGTTCCAAGGTAGTGGCGTGGATGTCCTGCAGGTAAATAGGAGCATCAATCGTAGCACCCGACTTGATACCCGGACCCACCGCGAGGAAAGGCACTCGCGTGCTGTGCTCATACAGGTTCTGTTTTCCAAATAGGCCATGATGCCCAACGCCCAACCCATGGTCGGCGCTGAAAAAGATGTAAGTATTATTTGACTGACCACTCTTCTCCAGCGAATCCAGAATACGGCCCACCTGCGTATCCAGATGCGTGATGATGGCGTAATATTCCTGACGGTGAACTTTCACCGCGTGTTCAGTACGGGGAAAA
Source organism: Verrucomicrobiota bacterium (assembly GCA_028343615.1). Classification (GTDB taxonomy): domain Bacteria; phylum Verrucomicrobiota; class Verrucomicrobiia; order Limisphaerales; family UBA1100; genus JACNJL01. The sequence goes on along the minus strand of JAOLZA010000028.1, from coordinate 19,718 downwards.
GGCCCCAGTTTTTCATCCCGCAAATTTTTGCCGGACTTCATTCCTTCCTTGTAGGGATATTCAGCCAGATAATTCTTCGGCACCTTGATGCGGCTCAGAGGATATTTATCGACGTATTCCTTGGGCGCCTGACGTGGATCGTGCGGTGCATTAAAAGCAACATACATGAAAAAGGGCCGTTTATCCTTCTTGGCCATGCCCAGAAAATCAATGGTGTCATCGGCTACAATTTCACTCCAGTGTTTGCCACCTTTCCAGAAACCATCAAACTTCTTGTCGTAGGGACTCCACGGATCGGGTTTGCCGGGCAACGGCCGGTTGTATCCGGCAGCAGTTTGGTTGGGCATACCGGGCCGGATGTTGCGGGCCACCTCAAAGGCTTCATCAGCCTTAGCGCGGATATGCCATTTGCCGGTAAAGAAAGTCTGGTAGCCTTGACGCTTTAGCACCTGCGGCCATAGCCCATCAAACTCCTGCTGTTTTGCTTCCTCATTTGGCGAAGGTTTCCCTTTGCCCTTGCGCCGACCACCCCAAAGATTGGAAGCCTGTTCCGCGCGCCAGATATAACGACCTGTGATCAGCATGTGCCGACTGGCTACACACACCGCACCACTCCATGAACCCATATTGTAGGCACGAGTAAAGGTGGTGCCACGCTTCACGAGCCGGTCCAGATTGGGCGTATCAATATCCGTCAATCCCAGTGCCCCGATGGTCTCGTAGCACATATCATCGGCGAAGATAAATAATAGATTCGGTTTGTCCGCCGCGCGGGAAAGAACAGGCGCAGCCAAGAGAATCACCAGCAACAGCCGGCCCAACGAGTGAATTACAGAAAGTTTCATGGATTCGCGATGTTCGCGCAAGACAGCCTATCAGGCAAACTCATTTCTTCTTCTATTTCCCTTTGCCCCGATTAGGAGGGCTAAACTTTGCGTTTGGGTCGTACTTCGGCTCCTTTTCCGTCGGCACCGGTGCCTTTGTTGCTTTGCGCCACTTGAGCATGGCCACATGAAGTTCTTTTGCTTTTTCCGGCATTTTTTGCACGAGGTTGTTCTCTTCGCTCAGATCCTTCTTCAAATTATATAACTCCAAGGCACCGTCCTCGAAGAACTCGATTAATTTCCAGTCACCCATGCGAATGGCTGCAGCGGGGGTCGTACGAAATGGCCCATGCCTTGGCGTGTAACCCTGAAGATAACAGGGGAAATGCCAATAAAGCGCCTTCCTACTCAAAGAAGCAGAATCATCCTTGAGACAGGGTACTAAACTCAAGCCATCGAGTTTAAGATTTTTGGGGCGATCAATACCGGCCAACTCCAAGAAGGTGGGATAAAAATCCACGCCAATTACCGGTTCTTTACAGGTACTGCCAGCTTTAGTCACCCCCGGCCATTTGACCACTAATGGTTCTCGAATGCCGCCCTCGTACAGCATTCCCTTGGAGCCACGCAAAGGCGCATTGGAAGTCACACCCCCATGACCCCCATTATCAGAAAAGAAAATCACGATCGTGTTGTCATCTAGTTTAAGGCGTTTGAGTGTCGCCTGAACCGCACCAATACTATCATCCATACTTTCAATCATTCCTGCATAAGCCGCATTTGTGTGTCCACCAACCGTCGGCTTCTTCTGATACTTCGCCTTTAACTCGGGTTTCGATTGAATGGGCGTGTGCACGGCGTAATGGGTGAGGTAGAGGAAAAATGGCTTATCCTTGTTTACCTCAATGAATTTACAGGCCTCCTGCCCCAACCGATCAGTCAGGTACTCACCCTTCTCCTTATTGACGAGGTTTGGATAATTGTACGGGCTATGATAACCACCGCCACTCGGGCTGCCCCAATGCTTACCGGCAATGTTCACATCGAACCCCTGCTTGGTGGGATCAGATCCCAAATGCCACTTACCCATCGTGGCTGTCACATAACCGGCCGACTGCAGTGACTCGGCAACGGTAACAAATTTGTCCGCCAATTCAGTTGTGTTCTTTGTGGGGATCAATTTGCGGAACTTGGCCTGACCCCGATCAGAATTACCCACCGTGAAGACACCGTGCCTTGGGCCATACAAACCGCTCATCAGGCACGCCCGACTCGGCGCACAATTCGGAGCGCAAGCATAAGCATCCATAAACTTCATACCCTCCCGTGCCAAACGATCCACGTGCGGCGTCTCATAATATTTTGACCCCATAAACGACACATCCGTCCAGCCGAGATCATCGATGAAATAAAAGACGATGTTCGGCCGGTCTGCGGCGGAGGCAAACATGGCCAATACCAACCAAGCGATGAGAGTACGGGAAAGTGTTTTCATGAACGGCCCGAAGATTAGTTTGTTCGATCCCTGGTCAAAAGAAAAAATTAACCATCCGCGCTTGACGCTTCCTTCGTGCGCCGAAAAGGTGGCGGCGCGTGACTGATTCCTGCAGCAATACCGGTTCCTTTAATGCCTACCTCGACCACGTTAAGGGAGAGTGGATCGACAGCTATGAAGGCGTACCCGCGTTGTGGATGGGCGGCACGAGCTTTCTCCCCCTTAATGTACTCGGCCGCGTGATTGCATTTTCCTGAACTCCCCACTGATTTGAAATGAGTCAACGATACGATGTCATTATCATTGGCGCGGGTGGCGCGGGGTTACTATGCGCAATGACCGCCGGCCAGCGCGGGCGCACCGTGGCGGTGTTGGAGCATAACGAACGGATTGGTAAAAAAATTCTAATATCCGGTGGGGGACGTTGCAACTTCACCAACCGTGATGCGGGACCGGAACATTATGTTTCCAATAACCCGCATTTCTGTCGCTCTGCGCTGACCCGTTATCCGGCGGGTGAATTTATTGAGCTAGTGCGCAACCACGGCATTGAATTTTACGAGAAAACTTTAGGTCAACTTTTCTGCAGGCTTTCCTCACGTCAAATTGTGGGGTTGCTCGAAGACGAATGTCACGACGCAGACGTAGACATTTTGTCTGATTGCGATGTGGATTCGCTCGAGTCCGGAAATGGTTTCCGCCTGCAAACTTCGCGGGGCGATTTTGAATGCGAATCGTTGGTGATCGCCACCGGTGCACTTTCGTTTCCAGCGCTCGGCGCAACAGATTTTGGTTATCGCATCGCGGAACAATTTGAAGTGCCGATCATCGATCCGCGCCCCGGTTTGGTGCCCATCATTCCCCGACTCGATGATGACGCACCGTGGCCGTTCATCAAACTCGCCGGCATTTCAATCGATTGCATTGCCAGCGCGGGCGCGCAGTCATTTCGGGAAAACCTGCTCTTTACCCATCGTGGCCTTAGCGGGCCCGCGATTTTGCAAATATCGAATTACTGCGCGAATGGAGAATTCTTCACACTAAATTTATTGCCGGATGCAAAACCAGAACAATTACTGGAAGCCTCACGGCATTTTCGTGAAACCCCCGACCGCTGGCTGGAACAGTGGTTTCCTAAACGATTTGCATTCGCGTTTGCCAAAAAGTTTTCGCCTTACAAACCGATGGCTCAAATGAAGCAAGCTGACCGCGACCGTTTGGTACAACATCTGTGCGCATGGAAATTGTTGGCCTCAAAAACGGAGGGCTACGCTAAGGCGGAAGTCACCGTGGGCGGTGTAGACACGGATGCGTTGTCATCGAAAACGATGGAATGCCGTGCGGTGCCGGGGTTGTATTTCATTGGCGAAGTAGTGGACGTGACCGGCTGGCTCGGCGGCTATAATTTCCAATGGGCCTGGGCCAGCGGCCATGCGGCGGGGGAAACAGTTTGAATTTCAACAACCCTCCATTCAATTTTTGTAATCACCACCGGTGTCGCTGTGACGACAGGACTCGCGCCATTGCTTGAGGGTGGCAGCCATTTTTTTGATTATGTCGGGGTGCTGTGCAGCCAAATCTTTTTTCTCGGAAGGGTCTTTTTTGAGGTCGAACAATTTCAGTTTTGGGAGCGTGAGTTCCTGTTCTTTTTTTCGACCGCCACTGCCGTATATTTTGTAGCGATCGCTGATTAACGCCACTTGGCCGGCAGATTGAAAGCCAATGGGCTGTCCGCGCTCTTTCATTTTTCCTTTAAAGAGCGGCACCAAACTAATGCCGTCGAGCGGACGCTTGTCAGTTTGTTCGGCACCGATTATTTCAAGGATGGTCGGCAGATAATCGCTGGTGACGGCTGGGATGTCGGATTTGCCCGGGTTGATTTTGGCGGGCCATTCGACGAGGCCGGGCACGCGGATGCCGCCTTCGAGTAGTGATCGTTTGCGGCCGCTGAAATGCCCAGCGCTGCCGGGAGCACTGGCGTTCCCTTCGGGGCCATTGTCGCTGCAAAAAGTCACGAGCGTGTTGTCCGCAACCCCGAGCGTCCGGAGTTCTTTTCGCAACCGACCCACTTGTTTGTCCAGCGCGGTGATGCAGCCGTAATAATGCTGCGCAAACTTTTCGTGTTTCGCGTAGAGCTTCGTGTACTCCGGCCCGGCCACCACAGGGAGATGCGGTGCGTGGAACCACACGATGGTAAAGAACGGTTGCTCTTTTTTGACCGCCGCGCGAATGAAAGGAATGGCCCGGTCCATAATCACGCGCGAATCATCGCCGCGCAAATTCTCCGTCACGCGCGCGCCCTTTTCGTTCCAGTACGCGGTTCCGTACGGCACGTTATCCTTGGCGGGATCCCACCACGTCTTGCTCTTGTTGTTTTTCGGGCGCAACATCGGATCCCACGTGGGCACTTTGGATTCCGTGGAAAAACACACGTCAAACCCATTGACTTGTGGTGGGGAGAAATTCTTTACCCCACGCGGACCACCACGATTGGCTTCCGTTTCGGTTTTTGTGAGTGTGCCCAGATGCCATTTGCCGAAATGACCAGTGGCATAGCCATGCTTTTTAAGTAACTCCGCCAGCGTCAATTCTTCCGTTTTCATGTGGCCAGTGTTCGCAAAATACACTCCATACCGGTAAGGGTGCCGACCGGTGATGCAACTGCCGCGCGTGGGACTGCACACCGGCGCGGCGGCGTAGAACCGCTCGAAGCGTATGCTGTTTTTCGCCATCGCATCGAGGTGCGGTGTGCGGATAATTTTGTTACCGTTGAATCCCACATCGCCCCAGCCGAGGTCATCACACATCACGAGGATGATGTTCGGTTTTTCCGCCGCTACCAGCAATGGTGCGACACAGATGAAAATAAACAGTATCCTTCGAATCATGGGGTCCAGTTTAATTTATCAAGGTCCTCTCCAGAAACCCGTTCCACATGGCCATCGGCGAAGCCGATCAGAAAGCCATCACCCAAAGCAATGGCGTCATCAATACCACCCGCGCCGTTCCAGCCGAGGTCGCTTTCAAAAAACACCACAGTGCGCGCGACAGCCTGCAAATCATCAAGTTTCATGCCGCTGAGGGATTTATTGTAGGCATAGGAACTGCCTTCGGCATCGGGATCGGAGGAGGAAATGAACACCTGCCTTTCATTGTCCACATACGGCAACAGCGCGTCACCCCACTTGGAGGCATCAGGTAGGATCTCATTTTCTTCATGAAACATATGAATGGCAACGGCGAGTTGTTTAAGGTTGTTTGCGCTTTGAGCCTCCCTCGCCTTTTGCCGGGCTCCTTGGGCTGCCGGCAACACCACCGCAGCCGTGCCGATCACTGCCACGGGCACCACCCCAACCACCGCCAACATTGCGGAATCATACCCTATGCCTTCGGTGTGCGAATGCACGAGAAACCCTTCGGGCATTACTTGAAGCACTGAAACTTGTCCCTTCATGCTGAGTGTCATCAGGCGCACCGCCAGATTCTGCACTGGCTCGGGCAGCATCGCCGCCTCGGCTGCCATGCCCTGTTTCAAAATGTTGCCGGACGTGCCCGCCACGCGACCGCTCATGAAGGTGAATTGATTGCCTTTCAACTCCATGCCCTTGGTAAGCTTTTTAAACTCCGCCGTGCCGCGCAGGCCAGTATCCGGATCGGCCTGGGTGGCGAGTACGTTCGCCGCCAGCGCAAGGCTGCTGGTCAAAACTAAATAGCCACCGGACTGAAACACCACCGGTTGGACGACCATCTCCAGCAAAGGCGAAATCGGTATGGCCTGTGGAAATTGATACGCCTTCACCCCGCTGAGATCCACCTCCGCCAAAGGCATATCCATCGACTCCGCATCCTCCTGCAGCATCGTGAGCAAATCGCCATTGTTAACTTTAATAGTGAGGACCAAACCAGGTTCGGGAATTTCCAATCCACCCCCTGCCCCAACGAGTGTGGCCGCGCCTTCACCTTGCGTACCGGGGATGGGAGGCAAACTGCCGAGTGTGCCGGGGATCGGGGGCAAACCGCCGGGCACTGCATTCCCTCCGCCAGGCACGGCTTGCGGACTAGTTGGCAATGCTTTCCCATTGCCGGAGAATGCTGATTCCACTCCAGCTATTGGGAGCTTATGCAGTTTTTTGGAATCCAGCGTCACATAAATCCCCGCTTCGCCACCGAATGCGGCGAGGGCTTGTTGCGATTTTGGTTGGGTAAGCATTTCGGTGAACGGCTCCGAAGCCTCAGGCGGCAGATTGGCCGCGGCCATGGTTTTGACCCAAGCAAGGATGGCCGCCACATCGAGGTCTCCGTGGTAAGCATACACAGTATCAGCGGGCATCAAATTCAGCCCGAGCAAATCATGCGACGCGGTGCCGAAGGCTTTCCATAAAATGCCATTGCCCTTCGTTGAATCACGATGGAGAATCGCCACGTTACGCTTGAGACCGCCTTCGAGACTGCGAGTGCTCGCGCCAATGCCATCGATCGCGTCCAAGCCGATGCCCGCGTACAATGCCTTGGCGGTTGCGAATCCCATCGCCGCCTGTCCCTCGCCTTCCTCACCAAGCATGGGTCCGAACTGCTCCAGCAATTTCCCGCCCTCATCAAAGCCCGACCGCACCCATCCCTGCGCTTCATCGGTGCTGAGGTAAAAATAAAAACTGCCGCCCGTATCGAGGTGCTGCGTTACGGCATCGAATGAAGTACTTGAAGGCCCGTTCGGCGCGAGCGGCACGGAGAGTGCGTTAGTGCTTATATCCGCATTGCCGATTTTGTCTGGAATGTCATTGGGAGGAGTGTTGGTCTTTAAGTTGACCGCCACTTTTGACTTTGGCAACGGGCTATCCTCGCTCCCTTCATCATTGATAAACTTGGGAACCAACAGCGCCGCCGCAGCGCCCAGCACCACCACGGCTGCGACGCCCGCGATGAGTAATTTTTTACTGCCGCTGTTTTTTGCGACCTTGGCAGGCACAGGCTCCGCCGGTGCCTGTGCGGGGGCAGATTCAAGCGTGCCCAGCACTTCCGTCACCGGCACCCAATCCGGCAAGGCCGCGTGCCATGCGATGTCCGTCTCGATCAACGCCCCGCTCTCAAGGCATTCCTCGATTTGTTCGGGAGAAAATGGCCCGAACTGCCCGTCATCACGCTTGATGTAAATGTCCATGGGTGGAGGCGATCACCCTGACAGGCCGACAAAAAAAATGCCAGCGAGAAAAAGTTTCCCGCTGGCAATGAAGTTTTACTTTAGCGACGCCGTTGGCCGGTCCAGTTGAGGCCATCCAACTCCCAAAAGGTCACTTGGCGGCTTGAACCGTCGGCCATTGTTACGGCAATGGTCGACAGTTGGCGATAGAGGCCCGGTCCAGTGCGGGCGCGTTGGATGTCCGCCAAGCCGCCTAAGCCATTCCAGCCCAGCGGGCATTCGAAAACGAGCACGGTGTCATGCGCCAATTCGTTTAAGTTCTTACCCGCCACTGCGGCGTTCAGTGCGTAGGAACTGAATTTCTGCCCTGCTTCCATCCGAGGATCACCCGTTGGTTGATCTTGTGGCGACACAAACACTTTCTCCGTGAAAACCTCACGCAGGACGACATCGCACCACTGGTTAGCGGGTGGCAGACGTCCGCCGTTTTCACTCGCGTAGCCATGCAGACCTTTGCCCAGTGTACTGGCATTGTTCACGCTTTTTATGGCATTGGCCTTGGCTTTGGCCTTAGCCAGCGCGGGGAGCAGCATACTGGCCAGCACACCCACGGTGGCCACGGTTCCGGTGCCGCCACCGCCGCCGGCCATCAATCCTTCGCCGGCAGCACGGTTGTCCACCAATAAGCCGTTGGGCATGCGTTTAACAAGAATCAGCTGATGCGATAAATAACCGGCAAAGAGGTTGATAAACTTCATCATCGCGCCACGCTTATTCGGATCCTTGAATTCCCGTTCCTTCGCCAGAGCTTCCTCCACTAGTTTCAGGCCCATCGATTTTAGAAGCGGGCTGAGGTAAAATAAATGGTTGCCTTTCAGGTCCATTCCAGCCGTTATTTTTAAGAAATCCGCCGAGCCGGCCAATCCCTTCGATTTACCCACCTGAATATCCAACACCTCTTTCGCCAAGTTCTGTGTGCTCGCTAGGATAAGGTAATCTCCGGATTTCATCATCGTGGGGCTCAATGGAAAAGGAATCTCCTCACCCGGGGGAGGGATGAGAGTCAGCATCTTCACGCCGTTCACATCCGTGGCTTCTGCACCCTGCGATTGCAGCATGCCACCAAGCATTTCTAGGAGAAGGGTATCCTTCACCTTCACCGCCAGCACGAAGCCGGGCTCTGGTAACGTAATTGTTTCCGGCACAAAACGCTCGTTGCCCTGTTCATCGAGCTTCCAGCCACCGCCGACAGGAACCTTCACCGTCTTCGTGGGATGCAGCACCACAGATATTCCCACTTCGCCGGCCAACGATTCCAGCAGTTCATCCACGGGAATATTTTCATTCGCCATCTGCGTGAGCATGGTGTTGAACTCACGCGCCATCGCGGGATCCTGTTCCGCCATAAACGCCTTGATCCACTTCCAACCGGCAGTGAGATCAAGGTCGCCGTGCATGGCCAGCGTGGTGTTGGTGGGCATCAATTTCAGCCCGTCCAACTCGTGTTCCGGGCCACCGATCAATTCCCACATGAACCCCTTGTCCTTGCCCGGCCAATAATGCGCCATCCGCGCGTTGCGTGTGATGCCATTTTCCATCACAAAACTACTCGATCCTGTGCCGCTGATGGCTTTGAATCCAGATTGCTCATAAACATTGCGAGCCACCTTCAGTGCCGCCATCGCTTGCGGATCACCCTCTGCCTGGATCATGGTTTCGATTATCGAAAACAATCCTTCCAAAGCGGAGCCCATGCCGTCGTTGCTTTTATATGAAAACGAGCTGCCACCAAAATCCAGATGCTTGGCCACCTCGGCCATGCTCGTCTTCTGCGGTGAAGGTTTAGCCGCGGGAGTGTCCTCTCGCACATGAGGCCCTTGAGGTGTGGCCCCACCGCTAGCTGCGCCGCTGCCAACAGGTTCACCCGTAGATTCTTCTGTGGGCGGGGTGGTTTTCTCCCCGCAACCGGGTGCGATGAGGAGTGATAATACAACGGCGGTGACGATGAGACTGTTTTTGATCATGTGTCCTTTCATATGAGTTAGAAATGATGCGTTTGTTGAAGGAAGAATAAGCGCTCATAAAAACCCCGTCTACTACAATAAACAAAAAAAATTATAGTACCCTTTTGGAGAAAACCGGAGACTATTTGCTTTCACTTTTTCTCGCTTTCAGGCGGTTTTTACGTACAATCCCGGGCTCACGTGCATGGGCACGGGGGGGGATTTTTTGAACCGATTTCTAGTCAATTATCTGGCGCTGAGCGCAGTGATATTCGGAGGAGGAACTGCATGCGTTTCCTCTACCCCCGATGCGCCGGAGGCTTGGGCGGGCTTGGCGGTCCCTTCGACTTTTAGTGGGGGCGAAAGTTCCACCAACATCCCGGCGGGGGCTGGCTGGCTTTCGGATTTTAACGACGCCACGCTGAACGCGCTAGTGCGGGAGGCGATGACAAATAACCCCGACCTTCGAGTGACTGCCGCGCGCCTGCAAACAGCCCAAGCCAATCTGCGCATTGCTGGTGCAGATTTGCGGCCCTCCCTCACCGCCGAGGCAGCGGCTTCGCGCACCAAGCGTAGTTCCTCCAGCGGCTTTCGTATTTCCTCCAGCCGCTCGTACCGCTATTCGCCACAACTGAATCTGGCGTGGGAATGGGATGTGTGGGGAAGACTTGCGGACACACGGGCAGCGGCACGCCTGGATGCCGGCGAGGCAGCAGCCAATTTGCACGCTGCGCGCCTGAGTCTCGCTGCCAACACGGCTAAAGGCTGGTTCAACCTTGCCGAGGCAGAACTGCAATCACAATTAGCGGGTCAGACATTGCAGAGTTACACCAATAACCTTGCGGTAATGGAGGAAGGCTTGCAGCGCGGATTGACAAAAGCGCTGGATGTACAACTGATGCGGACCAGCGTGCGTAATGCGGAGAACGCGGTTCACCTGCGCCTGCGCCTTCGCGATGGGGCACGGCGTTCTCTGGAAATTTTGCTGGGACGATATCCGAAAGGCGAAGTAGCGTTAACAAGCGTTCTACCCACCCTGACAGCAGCAGTGCCGGCGGGGTTGCCCGCGCAATTAATGGAACGCCGACCGGATGTATTGGCGGCGCAGGACAAATATCTCGCCAACCATCGACGCGTGAATGCCGCGCGTAAAGATCGTCTGCCGCAAATCAAGTTGACCTCCAGTGCAGGCACGTCAAGCGATGAACTGAAGGATGTGCTGGATATCAATAACAATATCTGGAGCCTCGCGGCCAACCTCACGCGGCCTATTTTGGATGGCGGTAAAATCAAATCACAAATCGAACGCGCCGAAGCCCAACGCGAAGAAGCCCGCTATCTGTATGTGCAAACGACGCTACAGGCTTTTGCCGAGGTGGAAACAACGTTGGCTGCGGAGCAGTTTTTGGTGAGACAAGAAACCGCCCTGCGCGCCGCGGTGACCGAGGCCGGTGGAGCACAAGCACTCGCTCTAGAGGATTATCAGGCTGGGCTTGCAGATATTGTCACAGTACTGGAATCGCAACGGCGAATATTTGATGCTAAACGCTCTTTACTGGAGTTACAGAATTTACGCCTGCAAAATCGCATTGACCTTTACCTCGCCCTCGGAGGTGAATTTACCCGACCTGAACCCAACAAGGAATGAGCGAAGCCAAAAAATTATCCGAAACTGAATCTGAAGAAACTCCTCCACCACGGGACGGCATGGCACGAAAGCTTGTAGGTGCGCTGGTGGGGGGAGGCATTCTCGCTGGCAGTTTTTTCGCCGCGCAATATTTTTGGACGCATCAGGAAGAAGCCGAACGCAAAAAGCCCAAGCGGCAGGTGACAGTGGTACAGGCTCTTCGCCTTCAGCCGCAGAGTTTTGCCATCAAAATTCCCAGCCAAGGGCGCGTACGGGCGCGTGCACAGAGCAGCATCATCCCGGAAATAAGCGGCCGAATCATTTCAATTGAGCAGGTGTTTCGCGAGGGTGGATTTTTTCAACCGGAACAAGTACTGCTAACTCTGGATAAGACGAATCCTTCCAATGACATCGCTCGTGCCGAAGCCACGCTGGCGCAATTAGACGCAAAGCTGGCGTTGCAAAAACTTGAGCGCTCCGCGTATTCCAACGCCGTGGTCGTGGCGCAGGCCAATCTTGCACAAGCCGATGCGACACTGGAACTGGAGAAAGCCCGCCGCTCCGCAGCCATCGCCAATCTCAAGCGGCTGAACACGTTGGACAAATCCAGCCCCCTCGCACGCAACGAGCCGCAAGTGGCCGAAGCCGCTGCAAAGGCCAAAGCCAAGGAAGCCGAATTGGCCAAGGCCAAGGAAGACCTCGCGTTACGACCGGACCAATTAGAAGCCGACCTCGAGGCACAGATTCGCGCGGCGGATGTCACACTCGCACAGGCAAACATTGACCTCGCCCGCACCGTTGTGCGCGCACCTAAATACCCTGGCCGTATTATTTCCAAAAACGCGGACATTGGCCAGTATGTCACTTCCGGCTCCGTGCTAGCCATGGCAATTGCTACGGATTACGCGGAGGTTCACCTGCCTGTTTCCAATGCCCGCCTGCAGCACATCCGTGTGCCCCTGCACCGCGCAAATACCAACGAGACGCAGGCCACGCAAATCGAAGTACCCATCGATCCGCCGGCGGTGGAAATCCGCATGCAAATCGGCCGCGATATGCATCGTTGGCAAGGTCACATTTCACGTGACAGCGGCCGACATGATGCCACCAGCCAACAACTTGCGTTGATCGCCCACATCCCCGAGCCCTACGATGATACACCTTATCTTCGATCGGGACTCTTCGTACAAGCCACCATTACCGGCGATACTTTGGAAAATGTATTCGTGCTCCCACGCCACGCCGTGCGGAACGGGAACGAAGTAGCCCTCGCGATCCAAAAAGATGGCCAATCCATCCTCAAGCGCTTCGAGATCAAAATTCTGTGGCGCAATGAAACGGTGATAGTCACCCGATCACTGAAGCCGAACGATATAATCATTACCACGCCTATCGACTACGCTACCAATGGTCAATCCCTGCAAGTACGTGTTGACGGTGAAGCCGCACCACCGCCCTTCAACGGAAAACCGAAGAGCAAAAAGGGGAAACAAGGTAAGAACGGTAAAGACAAATCAAAACGGCCATGAATGGTTTAATCGAATGGTTCGCCCGTAACCGGGTGGCCGCCAATTTGTTAATGGTGTTCATCATTTTGATGGGTATCAATGGCATCGTGAACCGTTTACCAGTGGAGGTGTTTCCCGATTTCGCACCAGATGAGGTGGAAATTCGCGTGACCTATCGCGGTGCTACTCCAGAACAGATGGAGGAATCCATCATCATCCCACTCGAGAATAGCATCGCCGATCTTCCCGGCATCGAGGAAATACAAAGCTCCGCCAGCGAGGGTAGCGCGCGCATCGAGGTGGAGGTGGCAAGCGGGCACGATCCAAGAGAGTTGAGGGATGAAGTAAAGAGCCGCGTGGATGCGGTGAATAATCTGCCCGAAGGTATCGAACCGCCGGTGGTCAAGCTCGAGGAAAGCCTGCATGAGGTGGTGACGCTCATCATACATGGGGACATGAGCGAGCATGACCTGCGCCAACTCGGCGAACGTGTGCGCGATGAAGTCGGTCGATTAGACGGTATTTCACGCGTGGTGATGCGCGGCCTTCGCAACTATGAAGTCAGTATCGAAATCCCCGAGCAAGTGCTGCGCGAACACCAGCTCACCTTGCAGACCGTGGCCGATGCGGTGCGCAATTCGGCGGTGGATATTCCCGGAGGTGCCATCCGCAGTCGCAACGGCGAGGTTCTAGTGCGTACCGAGGGACGCGCCTTTGATAAAGCAGCTTTTGAAAAGATTATTGTACATTCACGTGAAGACGGCTCGCATCTAACACTGGGCGAACTCGCCAACGTAACCGATGCGTTCGAGGAAGATCGCGTTTTGATGCGCTTCAACGGAAACCGCTGCGCAGTGGTGCATGTGGCGCGCACGGGCGACCAAAATGCACTGAAGATTGAAGACATCGTAAAGGGCTACCTCGCACGCCTCACTCCGCAACTGCCAGAAGGCGTTTCCATCGATGTATGGAATAACCGCGCGGACATAATCAAAAAACGCCTCGTCACTCTTAATGACTCCGCATTGATGGGTATCGGATTCATTATCGTATTGCTGGGATTATTCTTGCGACCGGCAGTAGCAATGTGGGTCTGCGTGGGGGTGCCGGTGGCCTTTATGGGTGCCTTTGCGCTGATGCCGTACCTCGGCGTCACTATCAATCTCTTCACGCTGTACGGATTCATTCTTGTCCTGGGTATCTTAGTGGATGACGCCATTGTAACCGGCGATTGCATCCATGCCCACCAACAACGCGGTGGAAACGCACTAACCGGAGCTGTTAAAGGCACACAGGAAATCGCAGTGCCGGTGATCTTTGGTGTGCTTACCACCGCCATCGCCTTTGTGCCGCTGTTGATGGTGGAAGGAAGGCGTGGGCTTATCTTCGCACAAATTCCGTTGGTAGTGATTCCCTGCCTAATATTTTCACTGGTAGAGTCCAAATTAATTTTGCCCGCACACCTCAGTCGCCTCTCCACCGGCAAGCCTAAGCGCAGCACGCTGGGCCTGTTGGCCCGTATGCAACGAGGATGTGCCGATGGTCTTGAGTGGGCCATCGACCATATTTACAGCCCCATCCTCTCGCGTGCCTCTGTGCATCGGTATGTAACGCTCTGTGCTTTTATAGGCGCTGCAACGGTGATATGCTTCTACAGTTTTAGCGGGCGTTTGCAGATGGTTTTCTTTCCGCCCATTGACGCGGAGATTGCTACCACGCGGCTCGTGATGCCGCAGGGTACCGCACATGAGGTCACCGCTGAAAAACTCAAGGTAATGATTGCCGAGGCCAATCAGTTAAAAGCCAAATACACCAGCGCTTTTGACGATCCCGAAACTGGCCAAGTGACGCAGCGTAGTCTCATCGGCAACATCATTAGTACCATTGGCGGCCAGAATATAGCCGGCGTAAGGGGGCGCGCAGAGAGTGGTGTGGCTCATCTCGGCGAAGTGCAGATACAAATCATGGCGCCGGAAGATCGCATTCATTTTCATGATGCCAGTTATTTGGATCTCAAAACACGCGATCTTGCCAGTGAATGGCGCAAAAACATCGGCCTCATCGAAGGCGCACAGGAAGTGACCACGCGCGCGGTGATAGGCCGCACGCGTGACCCCGTTGCCATCAAGCTCGCCATGCCAGCGCTGGACACCTCACTCAAAACCACCGCGGTACTTAGTGACGTCTCCAGCCAAATCCAAGCCGAGCTGAAAACCTATACGGGCCTGTTCGACATCCACGACACCTTCGAGCGCACCAAGGAGGAAGTACGCCCCACCCTCCGTCCCGACGCCCTCCAGCGTGGCCTCACGCGCGCGATGGTGGGGCGACAGGTGCAAGGCGGTTTTTTTGGCCACGAGGCCCAACGCATCCAGCGCGGGCAAAATGAAGTGCGCGTGATGGTGCGGTATCCGCTCGCCGAACGCGAAGCGTTTGCCAGTCTGGAAAACATGCATATCCTGACGACCGATGGTGCGTCGATGCCGCTCACTGCCGTAGCCGATTTGGAAATGGCCGAAAGCTTTCCATCCATTCGCCGTACCGACCTGGCCCGCACCCTCTACGTGGTTGCCGATGCCGACAAGTATAACCCCGCACTTGATCTTGAGAAAATCCGGGTAGACCTCGAGCCCAAAGTCGCGGCACTGGTGGAAACACACCCCGGCATGAGTTATAGTTTTGATGGCGAAAGCCGCGAACGCGCGGAGTCGTTTGCCGCTCTGCGCATCGGCGGCATCATTGTCCTGCTCGGTATTTACGCTATGCTTGCCATTCCCTTTAAGAGCTACTCACAACCACTTATCGTGATGGCTATTATTCCCTTTAGCATCATGGGCGCGCTGCTGGGTCACATGATTATGGGTGTCACCTTTAGTATCATGAGCGCCTTTGGCCTGCTGGCTATGGCCGGGGTAGTGGTAAATGACAGTCTGGTGATGGTGCACTACATCAACCGCAAACGAGCTGAAGGCTTGCCCATACTCGAGGCGGTACGCAAAGCCGGCGGGGCCCGCTTCCGGCCAATATTGCTTACAAGCCTCACAACCTTTGGTGGAATCCTACCAACCATGTTCGAGAAAAGCACCCAGGCTCAATTCGTAGTTCCCATGGGCATCAGCCTTGCGTGGGGTGTGCTTTTCGCCACCTTCATCACGCTTATCCTTGTGCCCATTTGCTACCTCATTTTGGAAGATATAAAGAATGCGTTCAGTAATTATTGGAGTTGGCAAACAGGTCGGAAACCGGAGCCAAAGGCGGCGTGAGGCTCGTCGCACTTTTCGTCCTCTATTAAACTGCATCGATGGTGTTGGGGGGAGGCGAAATACTGTTTGAATTCACTATTGAAATTATTTTCGAAGGCTCCATCTGCAGATTCTTTTGACTGCTGGCAGAATTGATTTCCGCCATCTTCGGTTTGGCCCCGACCGGCACGCGTCTGGTCATCCTCAGCCAGGGCTAAAAAAGTTGACCAGCGAAAAACAAGGCAACCCTTCGTTGACTTTCTAGATGTGGCCTTTTACTTTGCCCCCCATGAAATCCGCTTTGCTGATTGGCACTCTTGTATTCTCTCTCTCACTTTCTGCTGAGGAAAAACCGAACCTTCATTCCGCGACCAAGCCCGTGCCGCGCAGTGGTGGATGGATGAAACGACACGATTCCTTCAATACCCGCGTGGCCAAAGGCAACGTGGATCTTGTTTTCATTGGTGACTCCATTACGCAGGGCTGGGGAGGCAAAGGCAAGGATGTGTGGGCGAAGTTCTACGGCAAACGGAACACAGTAAATCTCGGAATCGGCGGCGACCGCACGCAGCATGTCATCTGGCGACTGGATAATGGCAACCTGAAGAACATCACTCCGAAGGCAGCCGTAATCATGATTGGCACCAACAATTCCGGCAACAACACCTCCAAGGAAATCGCCGATGGCGTAGAAGTCATCGTGAAGCAAATTCGGACCAAATCTCCTAAGACTAAAATTCTTTTACTTGGCGTATTCCCCCGCGGCACGAACAACGCCGACAAACGGCGGCAAGTCAATGAAGGTGCCAACACCATCTTCAGCAAACTCGATGATGGCAAACACGTCCACTACCTCGACATCGGGCCTAAGTTCCTTGAGAAAAACGGCACGCTCACCCGCGAGATCATGCCTGACCTCCTGCACTTGAGCGAAAAAGGATATTTGATTTGGGCCGAATCCATTGAGTCCGAACTCGCCAAACTACTCGGCGAATAACGCGCTTTAAGACCATGCGCCTCTGCTTGTGCCTACTGGTTGCCTGTGTGCTCCCCTCGCTTGCCGCGAAGGACATGATCAGAACGCCGCTCGATGTGCCGATGCTGGGCGAACTGGAGGAGTACCTCGCGCAAAATCTTTTGTTCAATCAAAAGAACCTCGACGCAGGCCTAGCAGACATCAACCAAAAGCTAGACTTCAAGGCACTCATAAAGAAGCATGGTATTAGACTCTTTGGTGGGCCGGTCATCGGCAAAGTCTCACCAACGAGTGCCGTGGTGTGGCTGCGAACACCGGATTCAGCTAAAGTGAAGGTTGTTGCTCAACCCGGCAACATCACCGGTACTGCGCGAACGAGTAAGGCGCGCGATTTTACAACTGAAGTAGAACTCAAAGGCCTAAAGCCGTGGACCGAATACAGTTACACCGTCACCGTTAATGGTGAACCGGCCTTGGGATCACTGCAGCCCAACTTCCGTACCGCTCCCACTCGCGAACAGAAGGTTGCCTTCTCCATCGCCTTTGGTGGTGGTGCGCGGGTGAACCCCACCAAGGAAATCATCTGGGATCACGTAGCCAAGACCAAGCCCTTCGGCTTTCTCTTTCTGGGTGACAACCTCTACATCGACAAACCATTGGAGCGAAATCGACAGCGCCTTTACTACTACCGCCGCCAGTTGCGACCTGAGTATCAGCGGTTGATGAGCAGCACGGCAGCCTATGCCATTTGGGATGACCACGACTTCGGGGCCAATGACTGTGCGGGTGGGCTCGATCCATTCAAGCCCGCGTGGAAAGTTCCCGTCTGGAACGTGTTCAAGGAGAACTGGCCCAACGCCTACTTTGGCGGAGGCGAAAAACAACCCGGCTGCTGGTTCGACTTCAACATTGGCGATGTCGATTTCTTCATGACCGATGGGCGTTACTATCGTGATTACAAAAAAGGCACCATGCTGGGGCCGGTGCAGAAGAAATGGTTACTGGAAAAACTTAAGGCCAGCAAGGCCACCTTCAAGGTCATCTGCAGCGGCACGCTATGGACCGAACACGCCGACAAGGGCGGCAAGGATTCTTGGTGGGGCGTGCCTAAGGAGCGCGAAGAAATTTTTTCACTGATTGACCGCGAAAAAATTGGCGGCGTGATTTTATTATCCGCCGATCGCCACCGCACTGATGTCTACCAGATCAAGCGGCCCAACGGCTACACGCTCTATGAATTTGAAACCTCCAAGCTCACCAACGACCACACGCATAGCACGAAAAAGGAAGCGCTCTTTAGCTACAACAAAGGCAACTACTTTGGACACCTCACCTTTGACCTCGCAAAGACCGATCCACAGTTAACCTTCAAGTGTATTACCGTAGATAAAGGTGAGGTCTATTCGCTAACCCTGAAGCGAAGTCAGTTGGAGAAATAGCGTGCGCTTTTCATCAAACCTGGGGCGTAAGGAAGCGGAACGGTTCATGTTACTCCTCTGCCTGATCTTTTGCGTGTTTGTTTCGCAAACGACTTATGCGGCTCCCATGGCGTTTGCTCACGGTGGGAAATTCAAGATGTTGTATGATTGCCGGCAGCGACCCCAGTCGGTTTTCCTAAAGGATAAGCTCTATATCGTATACAACGGAGACGCGAAGCCCACTAGGAATGGCAAGGGCAGAGCATACCCCATGTTAATCACCTATGATCCACAGGACCGAAGTTTCTCCAAGCCGGTTCGACTTGGGCAAAAGAGTAGTAGTGACCATCATTACAGCCCAATCATCTGGGCCGATGAAAATGACTCTCTGCACGTTCTATTTGGGTGCCACAAAACTCCGGGCACCCATCTCATTTCAAAACATCCAGTGCAAAAGAAGACTTCGAAGATAACCTGGAAAAAGATGCCCCAGATTGCGCCGAAGCTTTCCTATCCAACGGTATACCGGATTCATGGCGACAAGGAGATGATCTATTACCGCACCGATGGTCATACCAGTTCCTGGACCTACCGGATCACTGAGGATAATGGCAAAACCTGGACCGGACCCCAAAAGGATGTCACTGACCTAGATAGCAAGGAAAAATTGGACTGGTCTTCCTACCAAACAAAACTCCCGAGTAAAAACGGCAAACACTTGCACGTGGTGTACACCGATTATGATGACAACAAAAACTCGCCGAATGAGCAGAGGTTTTACAATCCGCGTTATGACCAATTAGTGTCCAATGAATGGAAGTATAATCTCTCCTATGTGAAGATTGATCTACAGACGCATGTTGTCCGCAATGCTGCAGGAGATATCCTAAAGACACCCATTGATTTGGATTACTCAAAGGCAAATTGCCAGATTTGGGATACGAAATGGCGCGGGGCCGGTATACCACCGGTCATTTCCTTGGACGAACACGGCGAACCCACATTTCTACACGTTCTTTCCGAAGACAACTTGAAATCCCACCGCTACTACTATGTGCGGCGAGAAAAAGGGCAGTGGCTGCAGACGCCCATATGCCATTCCAATCATCAATGGAATAGCTCTTACCTTGCCAGAGATAAGAAAGGCATTCTGCACGCCTATGTCATTGTCGGTAAAGGCTACCTGAAAGGCGGCTACATGAACCGGCACGGCGGAGGCCGCATTGAGGAATGGATTTCACAGGACAAGGGTAATAGCTGGAAAAAATTCCGTGACCTGATGGCCGGTCAAAAAGATTATGTTGGCTGGCGCTACAACAATATCCAGCCGGTCCTCCGGCCTAATGGAAGTATCGTGGAGGGCATGCTGCTCTTCTACGGGTGGAAGGATGAAGATGCGCCTGAAGCAAGAGCCTTCCTGCTGCACGAAGAAGTAGCCCAATCCTCTCCGAATTAAGCCATTGATCAAGTGCAGCGGGAGGTATATCC
>JAOLZA010000027.1 GCA_028343615.1 Verrucomicrobiota bacterium | reverse complement strand
ATGCCGGTCGCGAGGTGGGTCGGCATTACATAATGACTCATGCCTATTGGCGCGAAGGCGGGCCGGAATTTCGTAACGTCAACGTAATGGGTGTCGCCCACGGCACGGACAAAGACAAAGTACTAGCCCACAAAGCCGCTATCGACCAACATCTCGTCGAGGCCGGCATCGAGATTAGCTACACCAACGTCTTCTGGGGCGGCCGTAGCGAAATCAAACCTTCAGAAATCTCGCCTTTTGCATACAGGGAATGGTGCGGGCAACACGGTATCCAAGTGGAATCAATGAAGGCTTAATGGCTGTTTTTACCGGTTTTTTTGATGAATTGTGCGTTGACATAGCTCGCGCTCACCCCTAACTTCCGCGCTCCGGTTTTCCGGCTGGATTTCACAAAACGATTTTATGGCTAAAGCAAAAAAGTACGTTTACCACTTTGGTAAAAGCAAAACCGACGGCAACGGAACCATGAAAGCGCTGTTAGGCGGCAAAGGCGCCAATCTCGCCGAAATGAGCAGCATTGGAGTTCCCGTTCCCGCTGGTTTCACTATTACGACCGAAGTTTGCACCTATTATTACGGCAACGGTAAGAAATATCCCAAGACTCTCGATGTCGAGATCGAGGCAAATATTACCAAGGTCGAAAAAGCCATGGGCAAGAAGTTTGGTGACCTCGAGAATCCCCTTCTTCTTTCCGTTCGCTCCGGTGCTCGTGAGTCGATGCCCGGCATGATGGACACCATCCTCAATCTCGGTATTAACGACGAAGTCGTCGAAGCCCTTGCCAAGAAGACCGGCAATGCAAAGTTCGCTTGGGACTCCTACCGTCGGTTCCTCCAGATGTATGGAAGCGTTGTAATGGAAGTGGAAGCCGAAGCCGGCGAGCATCATGATCCTTACGAGGTCATTCTTGATAAAGCTAAGGCTAAAGCAAAGGTGAAAGACGATTCTGGTCTCAAGGAAAAGGATCTCCGCGAAGTGGTCGCTGCTTTCAAAGCGCTTATTAAGAAACGCTCAGGCAAGAACTTCCCCGAAGATCCGCGCGAGCAGCTCAAGGGAGCCGTGAATGCCGTATTCAACTCTTGGCAAAACGACCGCGCGATCGTTTATCGCCAGAAGTATGGAATTTCCGCCGCTTGGGGAACTGCTGTCAATGTTCAGGCTATGGTCTTTGGTAACACAGGTAAGAGTTCCGGAACCGGCGTTGCTTTCACTCGTGACCCAGCCACTGGCGAAAATGTTTTTTACGGTGAGTATCTCATTGATGCACAGGGCGAGGACGTCGTTGCCGGTGTCCGCACACCGAAGCCCATCGCCAAGATGGCCAAAGACCTTCCCAAGTCTCATAAAGAGCTTCTCGTGACTCGTAAGAAGCTTGAGAAGCACTTCCGTGATGTGCAGGACGTTGAGTTTACCATCGAGGAAGGGAAACTATGGATGCTGCAGACCCGTAACGGGAAGCGCACTGGTTTTGCTGCCGTCAATATCGCTCTTGATATGGTCAAGGAGCGCCTCATCAAGAAGGAAGAGGCTATCCTCCGCATTCCCGCTGATGACCTCGGGCACCTCCTTGCCCCAATCTTCGACGCCAAGGCTGAGAAGGCTGCCAAGAAAATTGGCAATGGCCTTCCAGCTGGTCCTGGTGCGGCTTCCGGAAAGATCTATTTTTCCGCTGAAGACTCAGTGAAAGCAGCAGTCAAAGGTCAGAAAGTGATTCTTGTCCGCCAAGCCACTTCTCCGGAAGATCTTCGTGGAATGATCGCCGCCGACGGAATCCTCACCACCGAGGGTGGGGCTTCCTCACATGCTGCTCTTGTTGCCCGCCAGATGGGAAAGGTCTGTGTTTGCGGTGCCCACGGCATGACTATCGACTACTCTAAGAAGACACTCTCCGGAAACGGCGTTACTCTGAAGGAAGGTGATCAGCTTTCCCTAAACGGATTCGTTGGAAACGTTTACAAGGGCAACATCAAGTCTTCTCCATCCCAAGTCATTCAGGGCCTCATCGAGAACAAGACTGCTGCCAAGCGTTCTGAGACCTACAAGAAGTTCATGGAGCTCATGAGCTGGACCGACAAGCTGCGTAAGCTTGGTGTCCGCACCAACTCGGACACTCCGGAGCAGGTGCAGCAGGCCATCAAGTTTGGCGCTGAAGGCATTGGCCTGACCCGCGCCGAGCATATGTTCTTTGAGGGCAACCGCATTGATGCTGTGCGTGAGATGATCCTCGCGGATGACGATGCGGGTCGCGCCAAGGCACTCAAGAAGATCAAGGTCTTCATGAAGAAAGACTTCATTGGCATCTTCAAGTCACTCGAAGGTCGCCCGGCCACCATTCGTCTTCTGGATCCGCCTCTTCACGAATTCATCGGCACCATGGATGCCACTCAGAAGAAGGATCTCTCTAAGAAGATCGGTATGAGCGCTCCTGCGATCACCAAGCGTATCCACGCTCTTCACGAGGAGAATCCAATGCTTGGTCACCGTGGTTGCCGTCTCGGCATCAGCTACCCTGCTGTCACTGCAATGCAGGTCGAGGCGATCCTCGAGGCTGCTCACGAGGTGCAGAAGAAGGGCACCAAGGTTCTCCCTGAGATCATGGTCCCACTCGTTGCCTATGCACGTGAGCTTGAACTTCAGAAGAACGTCATCGACACCACTGCTGCTGAAGTTCGTAAGAAGCTTGGTCTGAAGAAAAGCGAGCTGAAGTACACCGTTGGAACCATGATTGAGATTCCTCGCGCTGCCGTCACCGCTGGCGAAATAGCTAAGCACGCTGAGTTCTTCTCCTTCGGAACCAACGATCTCACGCAGACCGGACTTGGTCTTTCCCGTGATGACTCCTCCAGTTTCCTCCCAACCTACCGGGATGCGGAAGTTCTCAACAACAACCCATTCGCTGGTCTTGACCAGGAAGGTGTGGGCAAGCTTGTTGAAATGGGTGTCAAAGGTGGTCGCAAGACAGTGAAGAAACTCAAGATCGGTATCTGCGGCGAGCACGGCGGAGATCCTGATTCCGTGAAGTTCTTCCACCGCACCGGACTCAACTACGTGTCCTGTTCACCATTCCGTATCCCCATCGCCCGTCTTGCCCTCGCGCAAGCCGCCCTAGAGGAAACGGGAATGGCTCGCAGTGAAGTGAGCTAGGCGCTGACGACACAAAAAACTTGCCGTCTTCGTATTGTGACGTGACACTTTGTGTGTGAGACACATTTTTTTACTGGGCGCTGTTCTGTGCCTGTTCGGGGGTTGCCAAGCTGTTGAGTATGCATTTCGAGATGAATTGGATTCGGAATCCGAATTGAGCTGGGGCGTGAAGCGGGCTCAATGGGAATTAGAGAATGCAAAATTTCGCTATCAGGACGGAGCACTGGATCGGTATGGCTATAATGTAATCCGTAAAAGACACGGACTGAGGCCGGTGCATTAAATTATGAAAACATCCACTTGCATTCTGTTTGCGCTGGTCTCGATGGGGCTGGCAGTGGAGCCAAAATTTCGCACCCAAGAAATTGATGCAAAGATCGGTATTGGCTATGGCTTGCAGTTAGAGGATATGAATGGCGACAAAAAGCCCGACATCATCCTTTGCGACAAAGACAAAGTGGTATGGTACGAAAATCCGGCTTGGACGAAGCGCCAAATTAGCGGTCACCTCACTCAGCGCGATCACGTCTGTATCGCAGCCCGCGATCTCGACGGTGATGGTATGGCTGAGCTAGCCGTCGGCGCACAATGGAACATTGGTGAAACGACTGATGTGAAGACTTCCGGCTCAATCTTTTATCTTAACCCAACTGCTAATCGCAAAGGGAATTGGGCTCCTGTTCGCCTTCCGCACGAACCCACAACGCATCGCATGCATTGGGTGAAATCTGGAAAAGGAAAATTTGATTTAATCGTAAAGCCATTGCATGGCCGTGGCAATAAAGGCGGCAAAGGTGATGGCATGAAGGTGTACGCTTATCGTATGCCTGATGATCCTACTGCTGATTGGAAGCGCACCCTAGTTTCCGATTTTATGCACGACAGTCATAATTTTCATCCCATTAATTGGGACCGTGATGGTCGTGAAGAATTTTTACAGGCTGGGCTAGAGGGCGTGTATTGGTTCGGGCGCGATCGTAATGATAAATGGAAATACATGCGCTTCACCCAAAACTATGCCGGGGAAGTGCGTGATGGCCGGCTGCCTTCAGGCAAGCGTTTTATTACCACTATTGAGCCAAAACATGGGACTACCGTGGTGGTGTATCTCGAAACCCGCAGCTTATCGTGGCAACGTTTGGTGCTGGATGAATCGCTGAAGGACGGCCATGCACTGGCCACAGCGGATTTTCTTGGAACAGGGGGTGATCAAGTGGTGGCCGGTTGGCGCGGTATGACAACGCGCGGTGTGCCGGGTGTGAAGTTGTACGTCCCGCAAAATGCAACTTATAGCAAATGGAAGACATATCAGCTCAGCGGCAAAGAAACCGCTGTGGAAGATATCAAAGCTATGGATCTAAATGGCGACAAAAAGCCAGACATCATCATCGCCTGTCGTCAAACGCATAACCTGCGGATTCTTTGGAATGAGTCGAAGTGAATAGGGTTTAGTGGATTCAATCAATTTTTGAACCGAATTCTGGGAATTTATTTGATTTTTTACGATTTTCGGGCATTATCCGCCTCCATTTCGCCCAAGGGCGTTGGGTGGAATTCATGAAACGAACGCATCATTGCAACGAATTACGGCTGGAAAATGCCGGCCAAGAGGCCACTCTTTCGGGTTGGGTGCACTCACGCCGAGACTTGGGCGGGGTGATTTTTATCGACGTGCGCGATCGCGAAGGCCGCACGCAACTGGTCTTTGATCCGCAAGAAAGCGATCCGGTCTTGGTGGAAACGGCCGGCAAACTCCACAGCGAAAGCGTTATCAGTGTCTCTGGCAAAGTTCGACAACGGCCCGATGATACAGAGAATTCAAAAATTTCAACCGGCCAAATCGAGATCGTGGCGGCCGTGATAGAGGTGCACAACGCTGCGGCGGTTTTGCCATTCCAAATCGATGACCCAGAGGCGGCGGCCAAGGTGAATGAGGAGTTGCGTTTGCAGTATCGTTATCTCGATTTGCGCCGTCCTGAGATGGCGCACAACCTTCGACTGCGAAGCAAAGTGGCTACCGCCACACGTGTGTTTATGGATGGCGAGGGGTTTTTGGAAGTGGAAACTCCCACGCTGTTTAAGTCTACGCCCGAGGGCGCCCGTGAATTTCTCGTGCCCAGTCGTATCTCTCACGGTGAATTTTATGCACTGCCGCAGTCGCCGCAGCAGTTCAAGCAAGTGCTGATGTGCGCGGGGGTGGACAAATATTTTCAACTCGCACGGTGTTATCGCGATGAGGACTTGCGCGCCGATCGCCAGCCGGAATTCACACAGATCGATATTGAAATGTCTTTCATCGATCGCGAAGATATTTACGCGCTCATCGAAGGTTTATTGAAAACGATTTGGAAAACAGCGCTCGACTATGACGTACCCACACCGTTCCCTCGAATTGCGTATCGTGAGGTGATGGATCGCTATGGCAGTGACAAACCGGACACACGCTACTCAATGGAGATTGTGGATTTCACAGAAAATTTCTCCACGAGCGGTTTTAAGGTGTTCAGTGGTGCTGTAGAGCGGGGTGGAGTGGTGAAAGCCATCAACGCCAAGGGTTTCGCCTGCGTCACGCAGGGTGAAATGGAGTCAATGAGCGAAATTGCCAAGGGCCTCGGTGCGAAGGGACTTGCATTCATCAAAGTGGAAAACGGTGAGTGGAAATCACCAATTGTAAAATTTTTTAGCGACGCCGAGAAGGCGGATTTAACCGAAAAGCTTAATGTTGAGGAAGGTGACCTTATTTTGTTCGCTGCTGATGAATGGCTTAATGCTTGTGAAATCCTCGGGCGCATTCGTCAATACGCTGCGGGTAAACTATTGGAAATGGGTAAGCTTGAGATTCCTGCGGATCAATTCAATTTCCTGTGGGTCATTGAGTTTCCGCTACTGGCGTTTGATCGCGAAATGGATCGTTGGTTTTCCAGTCACCACCCATTCACCTCGCCGGTACAAGAAGACGCGGGTAAGCTTCAGAGCGATCCGAAGAGCGTGCGTGGTCAACATTATGATGTTGTGGTCAATGGTGTGGAATTGGGCGGCGGTTCGATTCGGATTCATCAACCGGAATTGCAGAAGACTGTTTTTGAAGATTTACTGAAGTTGTCGCCGGAAGTCACGCAGGCGCGTTTTGGTTATATGCTTGAAGCCTTCAAATACGGATGTCCCCCGCACGGCGGCATTGCGCTGGGTTTTGACCGCTTGATCGCGCTCCTGTGTGGTGCAGATAGCATTCGCGATGTGATTGCGTTTCCCAAGACTGCCAAAGGTTCCTGTCTAATGACCGACAGTCCGGCGGCCGTAGAAGTAAAGCAATTGCGCGATTTACATATTGATTTAAAAGTGGCCAAACAAGCTGAATGAAATTCTGGAATATGGGAAAGAAAAAAGACAAGCAATCCGCTGAGCAACCGGAGATGACTACGCTGGAAAAGCGACTTGCTGAAAAGGCTGCGGCGGAGGCTTATGAAGAAAGCGAACCCGTTGGCCCTAAAACGATGAAGGACGCGCAGGCGATGATCGATGATCTCAACGATCGGCTCGTGAGGCAAGCAGCCGACCTTGAAAATTTCCGCAAACGTTCTCAACGCGAAAAGGACGAGGCCCGCCAATTCGCCAACCAAGGATTGCTGGAAAAACTTCTACCGGTGCTGGATAATTTTGAGATGGCACTCGTTGCTGCGGGCGATGCTGACCCGGCTATTCGTGATGGTGTACAGATGATTCATGATCAGCTCGTCGGCGTGCTCAAGGAATCCGGCGTGGAGCCGGTGGATGCATTGGGCGAGACGTTTGACCCTAACCTGCATGAGGCCATTTCGCAAAAACACACTGCCGAGGCGGAGGAAGGCACCGTGCTGCAACAAGTGCAACGTGGTTATAAGCTTAATGATCGCCTCGTGCGTCCCGCCCGAGTGATCGTGGCTGCCGCACCCGCTGTGGAAGTTGAGCCCACGGAAAGCTAATGGCTAAGCGCGATTATTACGAAGTGCTTGGCGTGGGCAAAGATGCTGAAGCGAGCGAGATTAAAAAGGCTTACCGCAAGCAGGCGGTGAAATTTCATCCGGATAAAAATCCGGACGATAAAAGTGCTGAGGGGAAATTCAAGGAAGTTGGCGAAGCTTACGAAGTGCTAAGCGACGATCAAAAAAAAGCTGCCTACGACCAAATGGGCCACGCCGCGTTTGAGGGCCCGAGTGGTGGTGGTGGATTTCACGGTGGCGTGGACGCATCTGATTTGTTTAATCAAGTTTTCGGTGGCGGCGGTGGGGGTGGGATTTTTGACCAACTTTTCGGCGGCGGAGGACAGCAGCGTGACCCCAGTGGTGCTCAGCGGGGCGCGGATTTGCGCTACGACATGGAAGTTGGCTTTGAGGATGCTGTGCTTGGCTGCGAGAAGAAAATCACCATCACCAAGCTTGATGGATGCGCAAAATGCGAAGGAACCGGCGCGGCTTCGGGTAGCGGTCGCAAGCGGTGCGGCACCTGCAACGGACAAGGTCAGGTGGTGGCGCAGCGTGGATTTTTCCGGATGCAACAGACCTGCCCGCACTGTGACGGGGTGGGCACAGTTTTGGAGAAGCCTTGCCGCGAATGTCGGGGCGGTGGGCGCAACGAAAAGAAAAGTAGCATCACTCTGAAAGTGCCCGAAGGGGTGAACAGCGGGACACGTTTGCGCAGTGGCGGTAATGGAGAGGCGGGTTTGCGGGGCGGGCCGAGTGGAGATTTATACGTGGTTCTCCATGTGCAACCGCATGAGATTTTCGATCGGGAAGAGGATGATTTAACCTGTGAAGTGCCGATTAGTTTTGTGACGGCCGCGTTGGGAGGGGAGTTGAAAGTTCCTACACTCACTGGCAGCGCGG
Source organism: Verrucomicrobiota bacterium (assembly GCA_028343615.1). Lineage (GTDB taxonomy): Bacteria > Verrucomicrobiota > Verrucomicrobiia > Limisphaerales > UBA1100 > JACNJL01. Next base: position 27,007 of record JAOLZA010000027.1, on the reverse strand, counting down.
GCATTAAGATTCCTGCTAGCACGCAAACAGGGACCACCTTTCGCCTCAAAGGGCGAGGCGTCAAAAACCTACAAGGTTACGGCACGGGGGATCTCAATGTGCGAGTTAGTGTGGAAGTGCCCGCACGCCTCAATAAAGAGCAGAAAGCCAAGTTGAAGGAATTCGCTAACCTTTGCGGGGATGATGTGAATCCACAGACTAAAGGGTTTCTTGATAAAGCCCGGAATCTTTTCAGTTGATGCACCGCTTCTATCTTTCGCCCGAACGCGTGACCGAAGGCGACCTGACACTCGATGAGCGCGAAAGCCATCATGCTGCTATCGTGCTGCGAGTGCGTGAAGGTGAGCGGGTAGCCGTCCTCGATGGAGCGGGGAATGAGTTTATGTGCACGGTGGCCACGGTGGGCAAGCGGGCCACAAGGCTGACGGTCCAGCAGCAAAACCGCATTGAACCGTTGCCGTTTCGCATCACGTTGTTGCAGGCGATAACGAAGGGGAAGTCGATGGATTTCATCATCCAAAAAGCCACCGAGCTGTGTGTGCATCGGGTGGTGACATTGGCGGCGGGACGTTCGGTGGCGCAGGTGGAGGATGGAGCTAGGAAGGTTGGGAAATGGCGCTCGATTGCGGTCGATTCCATCAAGCAATGCGGCAGTCCGTGGTTGCCGGTGATTGAGCCGCCGGTGACGCTGCGTGAATTTCTTGCGCGTGGTGAAGTGTTCGATTTGCCTTTGATTGCCAGTTTGCAGGACCGCACGCGGCATCCGCGTGAATACATTTCTGAATATCAAACTGAACACGGCTCGAAACCTGAATCCATTGGCATTTGGATTGGGCCGGAAGGTGATTTTACGCCGGAGGAGGGGAATGAGATATTATCCGCCGGTGCGCATCCTATCACGTTGGGCCGCGCAATCCTGCGTAGCGAAACCGCAGCACTCTATTGCCTCTCTGTACTGAACTACGACATGCAAGCCCCGCGCGCGGGCTAGTCCTTTTTGGGTTCCAGTAGTTTCTGGATTTCCGGACGTTTTCGCAGGGGGGCTAAAGTGATGTTGGTTCGGGCGAATGCCGGAATATCATATCGATTAGTGGTGGAGGATTGCGAATAAAGGGTGAGCGATTGCGCGAGGGAAGTGGCTGCGCTGTTTGTTTTTTTTAATCGCATTTGAACTTTGGCCAGATCGTACCACGGCACGGGGTCGTTTGGAATGAGGGTGGTCATTTCCTGATAAACTTTCTCTTTGTTCTCATAATCTTCGAGATAGTTATAGGCGCGTGCCAAGGCGGCGAGGTTGGGTTCGTTTTGTTCCATTTTGGATTTAAACCGCTTGATCAAATCTGGGAGTAGATCCAGTTTGTATGATTGCACGGTGACATCCACGGCCATGTTAAAATACTCTACATTTCCCGGATCGCGTTGGAAACGGTTGAGATAAATTTGGTTTGCCTTGATGGCGTCTTTCAGTGATTCCACCAATTGTTTGTAACGCGGATTGGGCGCCAATTTTTGTAGGAATTCTGCAGCCTCCAAAGCTTTATCCATTTCTCGCGCGGCGGCATGAACTGCAATCTCGCGTTCGAGTGCCTGCGCGATCATTTGTCCGGTTTGCGGAAAATAAGGGTCCAATTTGCGGAAGGTTAGAGTGACATGTACGGCATCTCGATGGCGCCCCAGTTCGCCGAGGAGAGTTGTGTAGCGAATGACGGCCTCGGGACTGATGGGGCCAAAGGCAAAGGCTTGGCGATAGGCATACTCTGCCTCGCGAGCGTAGCGTTTCCGCAACGCGCTGCCTAAGGGTGAAATTCGCATGCGCCATGCATAAATATTGCCGATGGAGCCGCGTAGCTTCGAAAAACCTTTTTGGGCCTGTTGGTCGCGTAGGAACCTTGGGTCGCCATTGAACCCCTTGAGGTCGCGGCGGAGGTAAGTTTTCTCGACCCATTTGCAAACAGCCTTCACTGACATGTCCGTGCTGATGACGTTGCCGATGAGCCGCTTGGAATATTCATCCCAAAATTTCCGGTCACGCTCCAGCATTGCTTCGGAAAGCTCGGTGTGTTTTGGGATGCGTCTTGTTTTAATTTCCATCCGCAACGGCGTTCCGTCGTTGGTGTAAAGTTTGGCATGGCGCGGAGGCATGAGAACATATCTACCGCCCTGCAGAATTTCCACGGCTGCAATGCCGCTTTGAGCGTTTACTTTTGTCACGCGCAGGCGGGCGTCATTCTGGGGTTGTAAACTTCCGGATATGATGGAATCGGAAACTGTTAGCACTTCGTTTACCTGAAAATTAATCCCAGTCATTTCAACATCCACCTCGGCGTGGGTTATTTGATAGGCAGCACGATCAGGGATACGTTCCATCTTCACCTTAAGTCTCGCAATGTTATTGTTTTCACTGATCACGTATATATTTTCTGGGGGGGCCAGCTCAAATCGCCCGCCAGCCTCCACTCGAATGGAAGAGGGCATTCCATTGGTGTCGGTTTGGGACACAAAATATTTCCCAGGTGACAATGGCTTTAGTGAGATTTCATCCGGTCCGGATCGCAGTGAAATTTCATCGCCCAGATTCAGGTTCGCGGGGGCGTTGGCGAGGTTCGATGATACGGGTTTGATGGAGGTGATTTCAAATTCCCGTTCAGCCTCCATTTTCATGATAATGCCATGTGGTATGATGTATGGATACATCCATAGGAGGGGAAAACTTTCCTCTACATAAAATTCGTGTGCTGGATTGGTGTTGAAAATCACTTCGGTGAGGAGGGCGTTGATCGCCATCACCGAGCCATTTCCACGTACTTGCATTTGCGGGGTGAGTGGGGTGGGCATCAATTTTTTGCATTTGGGGCAGGGTAAACCGCCTTGTGCTTGCACCCGTTTGAATGTTTGCATTTCGTTCCGTCCGATCGGGATGAGTTGCCGGGTGCCACAGGTCTGATCCAGACACTGGAACGGGTAATTAAGCGTTACATTTTCGTTTTGGGCGAGTTGTCCGCGCCCCATGCGCTGCATGGCATCCTGCAAGTAATCGTTGAAAGCGATTTGATTATCCAAAGTTGAGGGTGTGTGGATTTCATTTCTGGGGTACACTCCTCGCGCGCGGCGGGATTCCTCAACGGTTTGGCCTATGCCGGTGAATACCTCATCCGCCTTGAGTGCCATGGATTGCGCCAGTGGCGGCAAAAGCAGCAGTGATCCAAGGATAACAGTGCCTCCCCAAAGTCCGGCCCCCAATGATTCGCGGCTGTTCTTTTCGTTCCTTCGCAAAACTGAAGCGTTAATGAGCATAACCCCGCCCAGCAGCAACCCAAATAGGGCGAGAGAGTAAAGCGTGCCGCGTCGCTTGAGGGTTTTTTCTTTGCCTTCTTTAGCTGCGGATTGATCCGGATCCAGTTTGTGGGCGATGTTACGGAAAAAATCGACATCCAACTGCGCGCTGCGGTTGTAATGGGCGCGGATATATTGCAGGTACGTTCCGTCGGCTAGGGCGTTTTGAGTGATGATATAAACATCTCGTCGGTCAAATTCCTTGTCGCGCTTATATTTTTCCGCCATGAAGCTTTCGCAAAAAATCATGTATGTAGGCGCAAATCGTCCGGGGTCCGTGCCGCCGAACAGAATGGCGTGTTTGTCCATTTCCGGATAAATTTTGAACGGTGGTGAAAACATGTCATGCCCGTACCAGTATCCGAATAGGTGACCGCGCTGTTCATTGGTGGCCCAGTTGGAAAGTGCCGGGCGCACTGGCAGTAAAACGATGAGCCCAAGTGCCAGCACCAGCAATCCGTTGCGCAGCGATCCAGGCACGGCTAGCCGGCCAAACGCACAGAGGAGTAATAAGGAAATGAGTGATAGCCCGATCACTGCAGCGGATTGCGGGATGATGAAATCAGTGGTCTTAAAAATATCGAATGTTTGGATGATTTCCAGAAGGCACAGTAGAGCGAGGAATCCGGCCAATCCGGTTGCAAGCAGCCGGTCGCGCGCGGCCACCGTTGCAGCAATGATTGCTGCGCCTAATCCGGCGGCGAGCGCGATGAAGACGTGTGTGGCTGTAAAAAAAACTTTATATAAATGCCGGTTCTGCTCGTCGGCCGTTGGATTGAGTAGGAAAATTAATATAAGGGTGAATGAGATGAAAATACCCGTGAGCGCAGCAATCCATCTCCGTTCGCGCAGGGCAATCCAGGGCAAAAACATCATTGGCAAAAAAGCCAGCGCCAAATAACTGGTGCTGAATTCTTGGGCGGCTTCTTCGAGATACACGTAGGCTTGGCCTCCGTTAAATTGGGTGCGAGGATCCGGCGCGCCCGGCCTCGGTGTAACATAATTGCGATCGTAAAACATTCTTGTCAAATTAGAGGGCGCGATACGGTCGTACTGGCCGCGAGAAATGGCGTGTTTGAAACCCTGTTCTGTTCGCGGATAGGCCCAATTCATGGGAGGATTGGTCATGGAAGCGATAGGCATATACAAATAAAAAGCAGCACCCAACAACCATGCCGCTCGGGTATTGAGCATAGGTATCCAGTGGCGGAGAAGTGGTGTGAATTTTTTGTCGTCACGATTGAACCAGGAAAACAAAATCATTCCTCCCAGTAATGAGACGTTCAAGAGCGCCCATGCTTTCACCGTGCTGGCGGCACTGGAGAAATGCTGTTTTTCGAAAAAAGAATTCCACGCCCAGCCAAACAACCCGGAGGAAATTAAATAGACCCCAATGGCGCCAATGGTGATCGCAAGCAAACTTTTAGGTTCTAGCGATTTCTTTTGTGCGTATTGTTTACCTTTGCTGTAAAGCGTAATGCCAAGCAGTAGGGCGATCATTGTCACGCCGACAATATTGAAGAGAACAAATACTCCAGGATCGCTGTCCGGCGGCGCACCTTCGGCAGGCAGGGTGGCGAAAAGTCCCAGGATGTAGACACCACAGTTGCATAATAAAAAATCCTTACCGAGGTTGCGGTCAGCCAGCAACACAATGGCTTCGATTCCGATGGCGGCGAGCAGTAGGGTTTGGTGGTTTGCAAAGCAAAGTCCAAAACAGAAATAGGCGAGGTATATTGGCCACCGTTCTGATGGGCGGAAGTACCATCGCATCATCAGGGCCAACACGGCCATAAATGTGGAAATTCCAAGCGTGTAAACTTCCACGATTACGGCCTGGCTCCACATGAATCCGTTGAAGGCGAGCAGTAAGCCGGCGGTGATGCCGGAGATCAGTCCGATGGTGTTACGTTGGCGTTCTTTCAATTCTCGGAAAGATTCAATGCCCTTAAGCATGAGTTGCGCGCTGCGGGAGACCATCAATGCGAGCAGGCCGCAAGCGAGCGCTGCCGCCACGGCGGATGAAAGTGCGACGCGCCATGCAATATTTCCAAAGGGGAGTTTAGTGAATGCCCAAGTGTAAAGCGTCCATACAGGATATCCGGGCGGATGCGGCACGCCGGCATACATGGAACCCACCGCGAGTTCGCCGGAATCCTCAAGTGTAAGATCCGGCGCGAGGGTGTAAAAATAAACGCCAAACGAAATCATCGTGGCCAACACAAAGGCCAGCCAGTCGCATCGGCGGAAAAAAGGATTGGGTTTTGCGGGCGCATCCGATTCGGGCGCCGTCTTTTTTGGATCAGTTAGAAGTTCCGGTGGAGATTCCTGTGTTTGCAAAGGTTTTGGGAACCGTTTTTTGCCGCGCTTACCTTTGCTCATAGTCGTTTAACGAAGTTTGCCTCCAAAAGTCAATTTTCCCCACGAAACTCAGCTTTGTCCAACGAAACTTATTCATGCGCAAAAATCAACACACTGGCTAAAAGTCGCTAGTTAATTTGAACTTAAATCACCATTTCAAAGGTTGGCAAACCGGAAACCTCACATAAAACGGGGATAAGATCCCAGTCGCTCGGCTTGGCACAAAGGTTGCTTTAGCGTTTTTGGATTGCTTTGCAATTCGCCGGTGCGGCTGTCCGCGTTTCACCGGTAAATAGCCAAATGCGGGCGGGAGAACCACAGCAAATGAAAAAATTAGAGGCAATTATCAAGCCATTCAAACTAGAGGAAGTGAAGGATGCCCTCGCCGAAGTCGGCATTGAGGGGATGACCGTCACGGAAGTCAAAGGATTCGGCCGCCAAAAAGGCCACACCGAAATCTATCGCGGGAGCGAATACACCGTCGACTTCCTGCCCAAGGTCAAGCTGGAAGTCGCCGTGACCGATGGCAATCTTGAAGCCGCTATCAAAGCTGTGGCTGACAGTGCCAAGACCGGTAAGATCGGTGATGGTAAAATCTTCGTCAGCACCATTGACGAAGCCATTCGCATCCGCACCAATGAAAAAGGCGACGAAGCCGTTTAACTTTAACCCTAAAATTCCCTGAACCATGAAAAAAATATTTCCCATTTTAACAATGGCCCTGGTGATATTCGCCAGCAGCCTCTCCTTTAAAACACACGCTGAAGAACTCAATACCAATGACGTATTGACCGCCGAAGAAAAAATAACTGCTGATGCTGAAAAGGCAAAGGCAGATGCTTGGGTAGAAGGTAAGGGTTTGGCTGAAAAATACACCACTCTAGATGATGATGGAAAGTTAGCCAAAAATAAATACAAGATAGATGCTTATCACAAATCTGGCGATACTGCCTGGATGATTGTTGCCACTGCGCTGGTGTTGCTGATGACTATTCCGGGGTTGTCCCTCTTTTATGGTGGGCTTGCTCGCAGGAAAAATGTTCTTTCCGTACTGGTGCAATGTTTTGCCGTCACGGCGCTGATGTCTTTGCTTTGGGTCATTTACGGTTATTCGTTTGCCACGGCAGGTGACGGGAAAATATTCGGCGATTTCTCGGTTTTGTTCCTCAAGGGAATTACGCCTGATTCCATGAGTGGCACTTTTCCGGAATCCGTTTTTGTTACTTTTCAAATGACATTTGCGATCATCACTCCGGCACTCATTGTGGGTGCTTTTGCTGAGCGCATGAAATTTAGCGCAGTAATGATTTTCCTAGTTATTTGGTTCACCTTTTCCTACTGCCCGGTTTGGCACATGGTTTGGAATCCGAACGGATACCTTGCTAGTACTTGGGAGGCCATTGATTTTGCCGGTGGCACGGTCGTTCACATTAATGCCGGCGTGGCCGCTCTCGTCGCGTGCATCATGCTTGGCAAGCGCAAGGGATATCCGAATAGCCCCATGCCGCCGCACAACGTTCCGTTCGTCTTGATTGGTGCGGCACTATTGTGGGTTGGTTGGTTTGGCTTTAACGCCGGCAGCGCAGTTGCCGCCGACGGCGCGGCCGGCATGGCGCAATTGGTCACGCAAGTGGCCACTGCCGCAGCCGCGTTTACGTGGATGATGGTTGAATGGAGCGCCAAGGGTAAACCCACTGCAATCGGCTTGGCTACCGGTGCGGTTGCTGGTCTCGTGGCCATTACACCAGCGTCCGGTAGCGTTGGGCCAATGGCAGCAATCGCCATTGGCGTCGCAGCTGCCGTAGTCTGCTATTGGGCAGCAACATCGCTCAAGAAAAAGCTGGGGTATGATGACAGCTTCGATGTCTTCGGCGTTCATGGCGTGGGCGGCATTGTGGGGGCACTGCTCACCGGCGTATTTGCATTCTCCCCTGAGGGTAAGGAGATCATCAAAAACCAGTTCACCGGTCAGCTGATGAGTGTGTTAGTGACCGTTATTTGGAGTGCGGTAGTGACATTTATCGCCATCAAAATCGCAGGTGCACTATGTGGCGGCATCCGGTCAGATGAAGATGCCGAGACGGAAGGTCTTGACGTGAAGGACCACGGCGAGGAAGGTTACTCGCTCTAACCCACAGGGAATTCCCGGTCACTGGCCGCGCCTTGAATAGGCGAGGCCAGTTGACTCGGGAACGTGGAGATTATTGGCGGAAGCCTTTTTAACAAAACATAGACAGAGAACAAACATGAGCAAACATAAGTTAGAATACATTTGGCTCGATGGCTATAAGCCCACTCAGAGTCTGCGCAGCAAAACTCTCGTTCGCGAAAATTTCAGTGGCGAGTTAGGGGACGCCAAAGAGTGGTCCTTTGATGGCTCTTCTACCGAACAGGCCGAAGGCAATGATTCGGATTGCCTGCTGAAACCCGTGGCCGTTTATCCGGACCCCGACCGCTTTGGCGGTAATGGCTGGCTGGTGATGTGCGAAGTGCTCAATGCTGACGCCACTCCGCACGAATCCAATGGGCGCGCCACTATTGATAACGACAGCGAAGATTTTTGGTTTGGCCTCGAACAGGAATATACCCTGATTGATACCGACACCAACCTCCCCATCGGTTTTCCCAAAAATGGATTCCCCGGTCCGCAAGGCCCGTTCTACACCTCAGTGGGCGCGCGGAACACTGTCGGTCGCGACATTGTGGATGAACACTTGCACCTTTGCCTAGAAGCCGGCCTTAACGTCGAAGGCATCAACGCCGAAGTGATGATGGGACAATGGGAGTTTCAAATCTTCGCCAAAGGCGCGGCTGATTGTGGTGACCAAATTTGGGTGGCCCGCTATCTTCTCGAACGTACCGGTGAAAAATATGGTGTTGCCGTCGATTGGCATCCTAAGCCTGTACAAGGCGATTGGAATGGATCCGGTATGCATGCCAACTTCTCGTGTGGGGCAATGCGTGATCCGGGCGGCGAAGAAGTTCACACCAAAATCTGCGAAGAGTTCGCCAAAAACATTGATGAACACATCGCCGTCTACGGTGCGGATAACGACCATCGGCTCACCGGCTTACACGAAACGCAGTCGATCGATAAATTCAGCTACGGCGTCTCCGATCGCGGTGCATCCATCCGCGTTCCGGTTGCTACTGTGCAAGACGGCTGGAAAGGTCGGCTTGAAGATCGTCGCCCGGCTTCCAACGGCGATCCCTATAAAATCGCTGCGGTGATTATCAAGACGACTAAAAAAGCACTCGCCTAAACTATAAATCAAATCCCCGGGCCGGCGGGCAACCGCCGGCCTTTTTCTTTTCCGTAAGCCCAAGCTCTAATGATAAGGAGTAAATTAAGCTAATTTAGATGCGGATACTGCGCAGCTCGTCAGGCTCGCGCAATTTTTCCTCGCCGCCAGCGACCGTGCTCGTTATCAACTCGTGGGTGAAACAAACGATTGTCACGTTGGATCTCGAAGGCGTTTTGGTGCCGGAAATTTGGGTCGCCGTTGCCGAGAAAACCGGTATCGACGCTCTGCGCCGCACCACGCGTGACGAGCCGGATTACAATGTTCTGATGAGCTATCGCCTTGATCTGTTGGCGGCAAACAACCTCAAGCTCAGCGACATCCAATCCGTCATCGACACGCTTGCGCCGCTCGAAGGCGCTAAGGCGTTCATCGATGAACTTCGAGTCCGCACGCAAGTAATCATTCTTTCCGATACATTCTTACAATTCGCCAAGCCGCTGATGCGTCAGCTCGATTGGCCAACACTCTTTTGCCACCACCTGGAAGTTCAGGATGATGTGATTGTGAATTATCATCTTCGCCAGCCCGATCAAAAACGCTGCAGCGTTGCAGCTTTCAAATCGCTCAACTACCATGTCATCGCCGCCGGTGATTCCTATAATGACACGACGATGCTTGCCGAGGCTGACAAGGGAGTGTTGTTTCGCGCACCGGAAAATGTGATTGAAGAATTCCCGCAGTTTCCTGCGGTGACGGGTTACGATGAACTGCTAGCTTTGATTTTTGAAAGCGACTAGTCTTCGCCGCGCCGTTCGCGCATCATCAACTCCTTCAACGCTTCGTTCGGGCCCTTGTCTCCGTATAGCATCGCGTGGACTTGTTCGATGATCGGCGTTTCTACTTCAAGTGTTTGCGCGAGAGCGCGGGCGGATTTAGCTGTGGGATGTCCTTCCGCCGTTGCAGACGCGAGTGCTTCTTCCACGGGTTCGCCTTTGGCGATGCGTTCACCGAGTGTGCGGTTGCGGCTTTGTTTGGAGAAACAGGTGACCGTGAGATCGCCCATGCCGCTCAGACCATTGAAAGTATTGGGCTGCGCGCCCGCTGCCATGCCGAGCCGCCGCATCTCGCGCAGGCCGCGTGTGATGAGCGCGGCCTTGGCGTTATCGCCGAGTTGGAGGCCGTCGCACGCGCCTGCGGCGATGGCCATTACATTTTTTAATGCGCCACCCAACTCGACTCCCAACACATCGGCACTGGTGTAAACTCGTAAAGTGGGGCGGTGCAGCCATTCTTGTACAGTTGCTGCTGCGGCTTCATCTTCGCTGGCGGCGACCAATGCGGTGGGAATATTGCGCGCGACTTCCGCCGCCAATGATGGACCGGACAATGCGACGACATGAGCCTCGGGCGCGGTTTCGTTGAGAATGCCGCCCATCGTGAGGCCGGTGCTGTTCTCGATGCCTTTCGTGACGGTCACTGCAATGCCATCAAACCCATCGAGCCCGGAAGCCACCACGCGGAAGGACGACGAAGGCACGGCAACAATCACCGCCTCGGCGTCGTCGAGTGCCGCTTCCCAATCCGCTTCAAGTCGCCAAGAATCAGGCAAGGTGATGTCGGGTAGGTATTCGGTGTTTTCCTTTTTGTAAGCAATCCCCGCGAGGCGTTCGGGATGGCCCCAGAGGGTGAGTTCATGCCCAGCCTCGTGGGCAATTTTTGCCAGAGTGGTTCCCCACGCGCCTGCGCCGAGCACAGTGATCCGCATTGGGTTGCTAGTTTTGGCTGAATCCACGTGCAGAGAGTCCGGTTTTAAAGAACCTGTTTCAAGGTTAACCTTGAAACAGGAACCGAGAACTAGGAATCTCCCTGTGTGTCGGATGTATTAAAAGTGGCGGTGCTGGGTGTAGGCTCGTTGGGGCAACATCACGCCAAACATTATGCCGCTCTCGCCCGCTTGGGCGTGGTGGAATTCGTGGGGCTGTTTGATGCCGACCCCGCACGCGCCAAAACCATTGCTGCTCAATACAGTGTGCCAGTGCTTGATTCCTTAGAAACTGCCATCACTGTGGCCGATGCGGTGAACATCGTTACACCTACGACCACGCATTTTGATTTGGCCAGGCAACTTCTGCGTGCGGGTCGTCACGTACTCGTGGAAAAACCAATGACCGATACCACCGTGCAAGCTGCCGAGCTGGTTCGGCTCGCGCGCGAAAATAAATGCGTGCTGCAGGTCGGTCACATTGAGCGCTTCAATCCAATTTTTGATTATCTTCAGAATGTTGCCCGCGCGCCGCGCTTTATCGAAACCCATCGTCTGTCGCCGTACCCCAAACGCAGTCTTGATGTTGGCGTGGTTTTAGATTTGATGATTCACGATTTAGACATCGTGTTGGCCTTTGTCGATTCGCCGTTGCAATCGATCGATGGTGTTGGAGTGGTCGTGTTGAGCGAATCAGAGGACATTGCCAATGCCCGGCTGAAGTTCGAAAATGGATGCGTGGCCAATCTTACCGCCAGTCGCGTGAGCCCGGAAAGCATGCGAAAAATCCGCGTGTTCAGCGGCGGTGAAACAACAAGTTACGTGTCGCTCGATTACCAAAAGCAAGAGGGTTACATTTACCGCATCGCGCGCGATGGCGAAGAGGAGTCCAGTTTGTGGAAAAAACTTTTGCACGCCAATGATACCGCGATCGTGAGTGAGTTTGGAGGCAAGCGCATCGTGCGCGAGCCGGTGCCCATCGAAAAAGATGACCCGTTGTTACAGGAACTGCGGCACTTTGCCCGATGCGTGCGCGAGCAGCAGACTCCCAAGGTCAGCGGCGAATCTGCCAAACAAGCGCTGGATGTGGCGTTGGAAATCACGCGGCAAATCCAGGAACCCGAAACTAAATGAGCGTCCGCCGCATTATGTTTATGGCCGGCGAAACTAGCGGCGACACGCTGGCTGCCGAGTTGCTCGATGCGCTCCGTGCAGAAGGAGGCGAAGTGGAAGCTTTCGGGGCGGGCGGTCCCAAGATGAAGGCCGCCGGTGTAGATCTTGACCTAGATCTTACCGAGCACGCCGTAGTCGGCATTTGGGAGGCTATTTCAAATTACGGAAAATTCAAAGGATTTTTCGATCAACTCCTAGACCTTGCCTTTGAGCGCAAACCTGAAGCCATCATTTTCATCGACAACCCCGGCTTCAACCTTCGCTTCGTTCGCGCCCTGCGCCAGCGAGCCGCCGACACCGATTGGCGGCCGTGTATTATTTATTACATTAGCCCACAACTATGGGCGTGGCACTCTTCGCGTGTGCATCAAATCGCCCGCGACGTCGATTTGATGCTCAGCATTTTTCCGTTTGAAAAAGAATGGTATGCCAAGCGCGCGCCCGGTTTTCCGGTCGAGTTTGTCGGTCATCCGTTGTGCGATCGCTGTCCGGATTTGGAATTTCGCGAGCCACATGAACTGCACGATCCACCGCGTCTCTTGCTTCTCCCCGGTAGTCGCGCCACGGAAATCAGCCGACACCTCCCCACAATGGCCGCGACCGCGCGCAAGTTAAGTGTCGAGCCAATGATCGTGTTCCCCAATGAATCCCTCGCTGCGCAAGCGCGCCTCATTACCCCTGCCGTGGCAGATTGGGATCTGCGCATCGGTGGTCTGCATGAAGCTCTCGCGGAGGCTGACGTGGCGATTGCCTCCTCGGGTACCGTCACGCTAGAGTGCGCATGGTTTCGTGTGCCTACCGTGGTGCTGTATAAAACTTCTTGGATAACTTATCTGCTCGGCCGCTTGTTTGTGAAAATCAAACACATCGCTATGCCAAACGTATTGGCCGAACGCGAGGTGTTTCCCGAATTCATTCAACGCGCTGCCACCCCGCAAAACCTTGCTCGCGAAGCTAGTCGTTTTCTTGATGACAACAGTCGCCGTAAAACCCTCCGCGCCGACCTAAACCAAATCGCCCAAACTTTGGGTCAAAAAGGCGCCGCCCCGCGTGCGGCCAAGGTGGTGTTGCGGTTATTGGGGGGGGCTTAGCATTTTCGGGTTTGACAGATTTATGACACGGCGTCTGAATCCCCTAATGCGTTTCGTGTTGCTCTTCTTACTTGCTTGTCAGTTCGCCGGTGCGAAGCAGACGAACTTGATGCAGCAATTGGAATGGGAGGGGGGTAAATTGGTCGGCACTCCAGAACCGCCTTTGCCGTATATTACGGAAATGGTTTGGCCGGATCTCCCGGTGAAAAAACCTTTGGAGATGAAGCGCCTTCCGGGCTCAAAGGAGTTTCTTGTGTACGCGGATCATCGTGAGGAGGAGGGAGCCGTATCAAAATTGTGGGTGTTTCGCGACACGCCCAAGGTGGCCAAACAGTTTGAGAGTTTGTCGCTCACGAATCGGCTGATTTACGGTTTTTGTTTCCATCCAAAATTCTTAGATAATGGGTTCGTGTTTTTGCACACCAACGGCCCGCGACGCGGTGAGGGGAGCAGGTCTAAGAATTGCCTTGTGTCGCGCTGGACCATGAATCGCAAAACGCATCGCGTTGATCCCGCTTCTCGCAAGGTAATCATCCAATGGAACTCCAACGGACATGATGGCGGGGGCGTCATTTTTGGCAAAGACGGGATGCTTTACCTAACCACAGGCGATGGCACCAGCGATTCGGATGATAACCTGACTGGCCAGCGTATCGATTTGTTGCAGGCCAAGGTGTTGCGCATTGATGTTGACAGACCTACCGGTACGCGCCCGTACGGCATACCGTCGGATAATCCATTTCTAAAAACACCCAATGCCGCGCCGGAAACTTGGGCGTTGGGTTTTCGCAATCCGTGGCGGCTTACGTGCGATGAGCTGACGGGTGCAATTTGGGTGGGCGAAAACGGACAGGATCTTTGGGAGAGCGTGAAGCGCGTGGAGCGCGGCGCGAATTATGGCTGGAGTTTGTATGAGGGTAGTCATCCCTTTTACCTCGAGCGCAAGCTCGGCCCTGGTAAGCTTACTAAGCCTACTTTTGAGCATCATCATCGGGAGTCTCGCTCGCTCACTGGTGGCATTGTATATTATGGCGACAAATTGCCAAAGCTTGTAGGCGCTTATATATACGGTGATTATTCCACCGGAAAAATTTGGGCCGGCAAACACGATGGTGAAAAAGTTACGTGGCATGCGGAAATCGCCGACACGGTTTTCGGTATCACCGGTTTCGCTACGGATACACGTGGCAATTTGCTCGTTATTGACGATCATTCCGGTTTTCATCGGTTAAAGCCTAACCCCGCTATTGGCACGCCAAAAAGATTCCCGCGTCGGCTCAGCGGTACGGGTTTGTTTGTAAATACCGCCGAATATGAAACTGCGCCAGGCGTGATGAGCTATTCCATTAACGTGCCGCACTGGACTGATGGCGCAACAGCCACGCATCATTTTGCGCTTCCGAGAAAAGGGCAACTGAGTTTCAGTGGGAATCGCGGATGGCAAGGGCCTGATGGCACCGCGCTGATGCAGACGCTTTCGCGTGATGGAAAACGTATTGAGACACGTGTGCTGCTCAAGCAACACAACGAATGGCTCGGCTACAGTTACGAATGGAACAAAGCGCAAACTGACGCCGCGCTGGTCGATCGCGAAGGTGCTGATCGTGTGTTAGCCAATGGCAAGCCTTGGCGCATTCCGAGCCGAGCCGAATGTATGATGTGCCACGGACGCGCGGCTGGATATGTGCTAAGCCTGACGGAGTTGCAGCTTAATCGTGCTCACAAATACGGTGAGGTGGAGGCTAATCAGATTCAGATGCTCAGTCAATTGGGGCTGGTGAGTGGCGCGCGCCCGGAAAAGTACGACGACAGCGACAAATTGGCCAATAACCGTTTTGCCAATCCGTATGACCTCAGAGCCGATCGTACCGCGCGTGTGCGCACATATTGGCAGGTAAACTGTGCGACGTGCCACGTGAATGCCGGAGGCGGTAATTCGCAAATGATTCTGAGTCACCACCTAAAGCTCGATGCCACTAAAACGTTGGATGCGGCGCCCATGCACACGCGTTTTGGTTTAGGGAAAAAAGCACGCATCATTGCGCCGGGCGATCCCGCACACTCGGTGATGCTTCAACGCATCATTCGCTCCGGCCCGGGTCGTATGCCCCCAATTGGCACCACCGCCTCCGATCCCCAATGGATTCAATTGCTGGCCGAATGGATTGCCGAACAAAAGCCAATGAAATGATTCGTTCTCTTTCAGTTTTATTTTTTGTAACGGGCATAGTACAGAGTGCGACCACACCGCCGTTGTCGACATCAGAACAGGTGGCAAACCACTGGGCTTTTCAGCCGGTGAAACAAACTGTGCTGCCCAAAGTAAAAAACCTGAAATGGGCGCTCACGCCGGTGGATCATTTTGTCTTGGCGCGATTGGAAGCGCGCGGCTGGACGCCTTCCCCACGAGCGGATCGGCGTACATTGATTCGGCGAGCTTATTTTAATCTCATCGGCTTGGCGCCTACTTTTGTGGAGGTGCAAACTTTTGTCGCGGATGATTCCCCCGGCGCATGGGCAGAGCTCATCGACCGTCTTCTGGCCTCGCCGCATTACGGTGAGCGTTGGGCGCGTCATTGGTTGGATGTGGCGCGTTATGCTGACAACAAGGGATACGTGGGAGTGGGGGTGGATCGGCTGTATCCTTATTCCTACACTTATCGCGATTATGTGGTGCGCGCCTTTAATGAGGACCTTCCGTACAACCGTTTCATCATCGAGCAAATCGCCGCCGATCGCCTTGAGCTTGGCGAAAACAAACTTCCTTTGGCGGCAATGGGATATCTCACTTTGGGCCGTCGTTTTCTCAACCGTGAGGATGACATCATTGATGACCGAATCGACGTGGTGACGCGCGGATTCATGGCGTTCACCGTCACGTGTGCGCGTTGTCACGATCATAAATACGACCCTATTCCCACCGCGGATTATTATTCACTGCACGGTGTGTTTGCTAGCAGCCATGAGCCGAAGGAGTTGCCGCTGCTTGGGAAGGGTTCATTGCCGTCAAAACACGCCACGTATTTAAAAGAAAAACAACGCCAACAAGCCGCGATCGACAAGCTTGTCCAGGACACGTACGCCAAGGGGCGCGCGAAATTGCGCCGCCGCGCAGGTGAATATCTTGAGGCGGTTCACGATGTTGAATTTGGAAATATCAACAAGGAAGCCGCAGTGCAATTACACATTCAACGAAAACTCAATATTGTTTCCGCGCTCAATTGGCAGCGCGCTTTGGTGAAATGGAAAGTGGAAAAACATCCTGTGTTTCTCGCGTGGCATGGCTTGGAAGGCGAGGGAAATCCACTAGTCAAACGCGCGACAGACCGTAAGGGTCAGATAAAGGTTTATGGCGACTTATTTACGGAAGTGGAGCGCCAGTGGAATGCGTTACGTAAAAAAAATCAAAATGCTGCTGCGTTGGCCGATGCCAACTGGGAGGCCATTCGGCTGGTGCTTCACGCGAAAGGTACCCCGGCCAATGTTCCGGAGTCGTTAGGAGAGGGAGATCGGAACAGTTTATTGTTTGGGCAACGCGATAAGTTGAAAAATATGCGTAGCAATCTGGGCAAGCTCGCCGCCACACATCCGGGTGCTCCGCCGCGCGCACACGTGATGCTGAACAAACCGCGAGTGGTTGAGCCAAATATTTTTGTGCGGGGCAATCGGGGCAATCGTGGGGCGAAGGTGCCTCGGCAATTTCTTGAGCATCTTTCGCCCAATCGCAAACCCTTTGCCCAAGGCAGTGGCCGGTTGGAATTAGCGATGGCGATTGCGGATCCAACAAACCCGCTCACCGCACGGGTATTGGTGAATCGCGTGTGGGCGCATCATTTTGGTCGTGGATTAGTGTCTACTCCCAGTGACTTTGGCCTACGTGCACAGCCGCCCTCGCATCCGTTGCTGCTTGATTGGTTGGCCGCGCGATTTATCGCCGAGGGGTGGTCTATAAAAAAGCTGCATCGCCACATTTTGCTTTCTGCCACCTATCAACAGGTCGGCAGCGATCGCACAGACTATTTGCGCGTCGATCCAGCCAATATGCTATTGTGGAAAATGAAACGGCAACGGCTTGCCTTTGAAGTACTGCGTGATGGCATTTTGCTGGCGAGTGGCCAGCTTGATCTTACGCTAGGAGGCAGGCCCGTGAACATCGCCAAGCATCCAACTACGCCACGCCGGACGTTGTATGGTTTTATTGATCGACAAAATTTACCTCCGCTATTTCGCACCTTTGATTTTGCCAATCCCGATGCTCATTGCCCGGAACGCTTTGAGAACACCGTGCCGCAACAGGCGTTGTTCCTGATGAACAGTCCTTTTCTGATCGCGCAGTCGGAAAGGCTCCGTGAGCTTCTCGTCAAGCGAGCTCCATCTGGGCAGGCACGGGTAAAGGTGTTGTACCAAAAAGTTTTTCAACGTAATGCCACCGATGCAGAGATTTCCGAGGCGCTAAAGTTTCTCAGTGCTGGCTCCGAGAAGGAACAAAACGAAGCTTTCGGCCAACTGGCGCAGGTGCTGTTGTTGTCGAACGAATTTGGCTTTGTTGATTAGGTATTAGCCTTGTCCTTTTGGTGTTCGGTAGAGATAATATTGTTTCGATTGGTTGAGGGTTACGACTTATGGCTGTCAAAAAAAATGGGCGCAATGCGCGGCCGGAGATTCCGCGCAAGACGGTGTATCGATTGTCGATTTACACGCGTTGTTTGCAGCGGTTGTTGGCAAATGGAATTCATACTGTTAGCAGTGAGGCACTGGCGGGAGCGGCTGGGGTGAAATCGCCGCAGTTGCGCAAGGATCTTGCATACTTCGGGCAATTTGGAACGCGCGGACTAGGTTATGATGTGGAGCAGCTTATTCAAATGATTGCTGACCTGCTGGGCACGGATCATTTGCAACCGGTCGTGTTGGTGGGTGTGGGTAATTTAGGGACGGCATTGTTGTCGTATCGCGGTTTTGAAAAGGAAGGTTTTGGGGTTCTTGCGGCGTTTGACGTGCAACACGATCGCCAGCGAGATAAGCGGGTGACACAGCCGATTTTCCCAATGGAAAAGCTGGGCCATTATGTCGCTGAAAATCACGTGCGAATGGCAATCCTTTGCGTGCCGCCTGAGGAAGCACAAGAGGTGGTCAATGAACTCGTGGACGCAGGCGTGACGGGGATTATGAATTTCGCGCCCACGGTGCTGCAGGTGCCTGATGAGGTGACGGTGAATAACGTCAACATGGCTATTGAGTTGGAAAACTTGAGTTACTTTATTCAGCAGTAAGATTCGACTTTTTTCCGTATCCGCGCGAATATCAGCCCGTGGGGCATCATCCTTTCAATCTGGAGCACCTCGCCTATACTCGGCGTGATTTCCTGACGCGCGCGGGAATGGGGTTCGCCGCACTGGGGATGGGTGGAGTGCTGGCCCAAGACAACCCCTTGTCCCAAAAGGCTCCTCACTTCCGACCGCGTGCCAAGCGGATTATTCATTTGTTTATGAACGGTGGGCCGTCGCACGTGGATACTTTTGATCCCAAGCCGGCGCTGGTAAAGTATGCGGGGAAAATGTTGCCGACGCCCAATCTGCCCACCGAGCGAATCACCGGAGCGGCGTTGCCTTCGCCGTACAAATTTAATCGGCATGGGCAAAGCGGTTTGCCCGTGAGTGAAATTTTCCCGCACACGGCCAAACACATGGATGATATTTGTGTGCTGCGCAGTCTGCGGGCGGAAGTGCCCAATCACGAGCCTTCGCTGATGCTGATGAATTGCGGGGAATCCATCGTCACTCGGCCGAGCGTGGGTTCGTGGCTTACGTACGGATTGGGTACGGAAAACCAAAATCTACCAGGCTTTATTGCCATGTGTCCCGGGTACCCCATCCAGGAATCACAAAACTGGCAGTGTTCATTTTTGCCCGGCGCGTATCAGGGTACTTATATCGATACACGGAAACGAAAAGTGGAGGATCTTATCCAACATATTCGCAACCCGCGCCTCACGCTAGAGCAGCAGCGGCGGCAGTTGGATTTGTTGCGTCGCATGAATGAACGTCACGCGCAGCAACGCCAAAATGAAGCGCAGTTGGAGGCGCGCATTCATTCATTTGAACTTGCTTACCGAATGCAGATGGAAGCTAGTGATGCTTTCGACATCAATCGTGAACCCAAGCACGTCCGCCAATTGTATGGCGACTCCACGCAGGCACGGCAAATTCTTATTGCGCGACGGTTGGTGGAACGCGGCGTGCGATACGTGCAGGTTTGGCATGGTAACAGCCAACCGTGGGATAACCACGATGACCTTGAGGTCAACCACCGAAGTCTTGCCAAGCAATGCGATCAAGCTATTGGGGCATTGCTGACGGACTTAAAACAGCGTGGATTACTGGAGGATACTCTGGTGATGTGGGGAGGCGAGTTTGGTCGCACGCCCACTGTGGAGCTGCCAAAGGCGGGGTCGAATGCAGGGAAGATCAATGGGCGCGATCACAATCACCATGGCTTTAGCATGTGGTTGGCTGGCGGTGGTGTGCGTGGTGGGATGGCGTATGGCGCCACAGATGAGTTTGGGTTTAAAGCTGTAGACAACATTATGACGGTGCACGATTTACACGCGACGATTTTGAATCTAATGGGGTTGGATCACGAAAGACTAATCTTCCGGCACGCAGGCCGGGACTTTCGTCTTACTGATGTACACGGCAATGTGGTGCGGAAAATCATTTCGTAAAAATTACTCACCCTGTGCAGTTGGGTGGTGTCTGCGCCGCGAAGTTGCTCCGCGGCAAGGTTTATGATATTCACCACCCATGGAAACGGTTGAACTCACTCGCGATTGCGAGGCGGTACAAATCCCCGGTGGCGACACTATCACGCTCGGCAAAGGCACCGGAGTGGACATAACCCAAACCCTCGGTGGTACGTACACCGTGCGCGCTGGCATGGGCCTATTTCGCATAGGCGCTCAGGACGCTGACGCACTTGGGCTCGACGTGGCTATTACAGCGAGCACCGATGGTCCCGTCACGGTCGAGAGTGTGCATACAATGCTTAAGCAATGTTACGATCCGGAAATCCCTGTTAATATCGTCGACCTAGGTCTCGTGTACGATACAGCTGTGGACGAGGGCGACGAGGGTACAGAGGTGGCAGTGAAAATGACTCTCACCGCTCAGGGTTGTGGCATGGGGCCGACCATCGCCGCTGATGCACAAAGCAAAATTCTTTCACTTGAAGGCGTTGCTTCCGCCGATGTCGAAATCGTTTGGGATCCACCGTGGAACCAAAGCATGATTAGCGATGAGGGCCGTGAAACGCTAGGGATGTAGAGCTTGACGCCTATCTGAAGCATACGCATACTTCGCGCCTTCGTGGGGCCGTAGCTCAGTTGGTAGAGCACCACAATGGCATTGTGGGGGTCATCAGTTCGATTCTGTTCGGCTCCACCATGAATTTAAACCTCTGTCACTTAGGCGGAGGTTTTTTCAGTTACTGATCAAATGTTGGGGCTAAGTGGCGGTAGCTCTTTAAGGCAGCGGCGATAGGGTTGTAGTTTGGTTGCCCCCAGACCTGGCCGCTGACCTCCACATTGATATCGCCGCGATAGCCGGCCTTGTGGGCAAGGCGAAGGAGTTTGCGGTAATCGATTTGGCCGCTTTCTCCGGGGAGGACGAAGCGGGGCTTGCCGTCGCGCAGCACGGTATCTTTCACGTGAATGAAGCGCGTGTGTGGCATCATGAGTTGAATAGTTTTTTCCAGCGACAAATCGCGATGCGCGAAGTGGCTGTAATCGTAGGCGAGCTTTAGTGAGGGGCTCTTGATTTGCTCGACGAGCCAAACAGCGTGCTCGGGTAAATTACACGCACCGAAGCGATGGGGTTTTACGCAAAGTAGCGTATTGGATTTTTTGGCAATTTCCGCCCAAGTGCCTAGATGGTCGCGAAATTGATTTTTTACCGCATCCCATTTCCCGTTACCCATCACTGTTTCGATGAGCGGGGGGGCATCGGGCGCTAGGTCGTGCGCCACTTGAGCGGCTTCTTTGAGTTTTTCATGATGCGGCTTTTGGTTGCCCGTGAGACTGCAATTGACCATCAACGCTGTGAGAGTGAGCTCGAAATGCGCGAGCAACGCCCGCAATGCACGGCGACGCTGCGCTGTCAGTTTGTCCGGTGCGGCATCCCAGCCTGGGTTGAGGCAAAATTCCACTGAATCATACCCAATCGCATTGAGGCGCATCAGTGCATCACCGGTTTTCAGTGTTTTCATGCCATACAAACTAAAGCCTAAAGTGAGACCTTCGTCTTTAGCAGGTGGCTTCTTAATATCCTCCGCCAGCGTAGATAACGCAGCGAGGCTCGGGACGGTTTGCAGGAATGTGCGTCGGGTTTGCATAGTTATTTACTGATCGAGTAGAGGGTTTGGTAAGTTCGTACATACATTGCCCCATTGGCGATAGCAGGCGTGGAGTGGCATTGTTCACCGAGGTCATTCTCGGCCAGTTTTTCAAACTCACCATCCCCACGGAGCACTACAATTTTTCCGCGAGCCTCTGCGCAGTAGATCTTTCCATCGGCAGCCACAGGGCTTCCAAAAAATTTACCACTTCGAACTGCACGCTCGCTCCAGTGGACTTTGCCAGTGGCGGCGTTGGCACAGGTCACAATGCCAAGGTCGTTCCAAAGAAAAATATTTTCTCCCAGTAAGAGGGGCGTGGGAATATGTGGCACGCTTTTTTCAATACGCCATACTTCTTCCATTTGATTTCCTTTGGGTCGTAGGGCGACGATGTGTTTTAGTTTGGTAACAAAACCGCAGGAGCCAATGACGAGATCACCGGCTACGATGGGTGAGCCGATGGCGCGTTCTTTTGAATCTTGAGGAAACACTTGTTTTTCCCATAGCACCCTCCCGTTGGCGGGATCAATGCCGGTGATGCCGTGGGTCCAGTTGGTGAAAATGAGTTGGCCACGATAGAGCACCGGTGTGGAATATGTGAGGCGTTTACTTTGGCGCGGTGTATTCCATTTCACATTACCGGTGTGGGCATCCAACGCGATGAGCGAACTTTCGCCATCCTGATCATTGTTTATGATGACGAGATCTTCGTGAACGATGGGTGACGCTCCAAAACCATGGCCACCTTTCACTGGGCCGAGCTTGGCTTCCCATGCTTTCGTGCCCTCCAGTGTGTAGGCTGCAATCGTGAGCTGTTCGGTGGTTCCCCAGCTGAAATAGACCCGATCACCATCCACCGCCGGTGTGCTGGAGGCAAAGCTGTTCTGTTTATGGTGTTTATGTTTGTCGGCAGCATGCGTGTGCTTCCAGAGGATTGCGCCATCCTTGGCACTCACACAGGCGACCGTGCGGGCAGCATTCTTTTGGTCTGCGCAAAGCAGAAAAATTTTATCTCCCCAAACGACTGGCGATCCATGCCCCGTGGCGGGCAGGGCGGTTTTCCACTGAAAATTCGAATCCTTCCATTCCACTGGGATAGTGTCATTAGAAATCCCGTTTCCGTTAGGGCCGCGAAACCGGGGCCAGTTTTCAGCGTGTAAACTGTTGAAAACAATGATGCAACTGAGGAAAACTAGAGTTCTGATTTGCATGGCCGAATTCTAGCGGTTGCTGACATTTCTGCCAAGTGACAATGATTGCGCTTGCTCCTTGGCGTGAGGGGCGGATGATGGGCGGATGAAAGCATTTGCTGTAATGTTGGCGCTGGTGATCAGCGCGGGATGGGGTTGGGCCGATGACGCGGCGAAGTTTGCCGCGTTGGAAAAACAGCTCAGTGGGACAAAGTTCACCGGCGCATTTACCATTGATGGCAAAACTGGCGATCCCACCAAAGAAGAATATACGATCCTCAGTGTTAAAAAGATCGGAAAGGGTGATTTATTCCTATTCCAGGCGCGGGTAAAATATGGAAAGACGGATATCACACTGCCGATGCCGTTGCCTATCAAATGGGCTGGCGATACGCCGGTGATTTCGATGGATAAACTTTCCATCCCCGGACTCGGCACCTTCAGCGCGCATGTGGTCATTGATGGCGACAAATATGCCGGCACATGGAAACATGGCAAAGTCGGCGGCCATTTGTTTGGCAACATTGGTCGGATCAATATTAACAAAAAAAAATAACCTCGAGGTAGGCTGAATAAAATCCTCCCGATTGTGTCCATCTGTGTTCATACGATGAAAAACATATTCCTAATTCTTACTCTCGTGTGCGGTAACCTCCCTGCCGCGGACGAAGCCAATGGCGAAGCGCAGTTCCTTTCGCGTGTGCGTCAACTTACCCTTGAAGGGCGACGCAGTGGTGAGGGTTATTTCTCGCCCGACGGCAAACACATTATTTTCCAAAGTGAACGTGAGAAGCATAATCCATTTTACCAAATATACACAATGGATATGCAAAGCGGTGACGTTGTTCGTGTGTCACCCGGTCACGGGAAAACCACGTGTGCGTTCTTTCGCCCGAATTACGATGAAGTGCTCTTCGCCAGTTCGCACGTGGACCCCAAGGTGAAAACTAAGCAAAAGGCGGAATTGGATTTTCGTGCTTCCGGCAAGACGCGCCGTTACTCCTGGGATTACGATGAGCAAATGGATATTTTTTCTTTCAAGCGTGACGGCACTGAGCCCAAGCGTCTAACCACCGCTCACGGCTACGACGCGGAAGGTGCCTATTCTCCTGATGGAAAAAAAATTGTCTTTTGCTCCATTCGTGACGCCTACGGCGAATCCAAGCTTACAGAAAAGGAGCAGGCACGGCTCAAGATAGATGCGTCCTATTTTGGTGAAATTTATATTATGAACGCGGATGGGAGCGGGCAGAAACGCCTGACCGAAATGAAGGGCTATGATGGTGGGCCGTTTTTTTCTCCGGATGGCAAGCGTATCATTTGGCGGCACTTTACCGAAAAGGGCGACACGGCAGATATCTTCACAATGAAAATTGATGGCACGGATATTCGGCGCCTCACAGATTTTAAGGCAATGTCGTGGGCACCCTATTACCATCCCAGCGGTGAATACGTAGTTTTTGCAAGTAACAAGCTTGGCTTTTCTAATTTCGAAGTATACTTGGTCGACACTGAAGGAAAGCGTGTCCCGGTCCGCGCTACTCACACTGATGGTTTTGATGGGCTACCCGTTTTCTCTCCCAACGGTGAGCAGCTTATGTGGACTTCAACCCGCACGGCAGACAAAAAATCGCAACTTTTTATAGCCCGCTGGAACCACCCTGCAGCCTTGGCTGCTCTGGGAAAGGCACCCAAACGCGCTGTAGCTATTGAAGAGGGTGTTAGTGACTATGTTCAAACCTGTGAAGGTGAAAAAGCCGTGGAGTTGGAGGCAAGTATTTCAGAGGCAGATATCAAAAAACAAATTGAAATTATTGCTTCCGATGCATTTGAAGGGCGCGACACAAGTTCAGAGGGCATTCGTAAGGCGCGAGATTACATTATTTCTCAGCTGAAAGATCTCGACCTTAAGCCCGCTGATAAAGAAGGCACTTATACTCACCCGATGTCGTTTAAGTATGGGGTCGATATTATTAAGGGAAAAAACCATCTGGCCATCACCGGCAAGGACGGCAAAGAGAGTAAGTTTGAAATAGGTAAAGATTTTAATCCCATGGCCTTTTCCGTGAATAACACTGTAGAATCAGAAGTAGTTTTCGCAGGCTACGGGCTCGGTGTGGCGGGTAAGCCGGGCGTGGGATACGATTCCTACGCTGGCCTAAATTGCACCAATAAAATGGTGTTGGTGCTGCGTTATGTGCCTGAGGATGTGAAGCCTGAACGCCGCCGTCAACTGATGGCCAGTGCAGCACTCCAGCGCAAAGCTACCTTGGCTCTAAAACATGGTGCAAAAGGTGTTATCATTGTGTCCGGCCCTAATTCTGACAATGCCGGAAAACTCATTCCGGTAAATTATATTCGCCGTTCCGCCAGCAGCGGTGTGGTGGCCATCTCCGGCAACCATAAACTTGCTAATAAGCTTCTTGCCGCTGCAGGCAAAGGCGATCTTAAAAAAATCCAAACCGGACTCGACAGGGAAAACCCGCACGCGCCATTTGGTTTTGAGTTGCCCGGCGTGAAAATTCGTGTCACCAGCGCGCTTAAGCAGGTGCAGCGTCACGATAAAAATATCATCGCTATTCTTCCGCCCGGTGTGAAAACCGACAACCCTGAGTACGTGATGATCGGCGCGCACTATGATCACCTCGGCTACAATGACGGCTCCATTAACCCCAAAGGTGGTAACCCCGGTCGCATTCATAATGGTGCGGATGATAATGGCTCCGGCACGGTCACACTGCTTGAATTGGCCGCGTGGCTGGCTGAGGAGCGCAAAAAGAATCCGGAAAAATTCAAGCGCGGTATCATATTCTGTTGGTGGACCGGTGAGGAGCTTGGCCTCATTGGATCCGCGCAATACGCAAAGAATCCGCTCATCCCATTCAAGCAAGTCAGCGCGTACGTTAATCTTGATATGGTCGGCCGGTTGAAAAACAACAAACTCATCGTCCAAGGCCTTGGCACTTCGAGTGTTTGGAAGAAAATTATTGAGAAGCGCAACGTCGCCGCCGGCTTCAGCCTCAAGCTGGAGAATGCGCCCCCTCGCAATACAGACAACGGGTCAATTGATCCGAAGGGCGTTCCCTCCCTCGCGATTTTCACGGGGCTCCATAAAGACTACCACAAACCCACCGACGACCCTGCTACGCTTAACTACGAAGGAATGGAACGCATCGCACAATTCACAGGCCGCATCCTTCTTGATCTTGCCGGCGAAATGAAACGCCCTGACTATATCAAGGTGAAACAGGGTTCAGCACCCGCTCGCGGGAATTTAAATGCTTATACCGGCGTTATTCCGGATTACTCCTCGGAAGTGGACGGGTTGCAGATTACAAGCGCAAGTGCTGGTGGCCCTGCGGCTAAGGCCGGCATCAAAGCCGGGGACATCGTCATAAAATTCGATGGTAAAGACATTAAAAACATCTACGACTACACTGCCGTTCTCGGAGCCATTAAAGCGGGCAAGGAAACGAAAATCACCGTGCTTCGCGACAAGAAAAAATTGGAATTAAAGATCACGCCCACAGTGCGGAAGTAATGCTTCAGGATTAAAGACTGGCGTGACGGAATTGATAAAAGATGTTATCCAATTAACAAACATAAGTTAGTTAACGAGGCACAACTTGTGAAATAACCTCAAACCAACAGTGCTAGAATCGGGAAATAAAGGGTTCATCCAAAATCACCTTAATAACTCTTAAACTGTGAAAAACAGTTTTCTATACGGGTTGTGACCAAAAAGCTGGTTTGGAATTGGTCGGCCCAAATACCTGTATTTATTGATTATAAACTTAGTTGGTTATTGTAATGGGAAATACACAGTCAATTACGTTAAAATAGGCGTATATGAAGCATTTGTTTTTGGTAATGGTGATTGGGGTGTTGATGGGGTGTGGGAAAAAGGAAACACAGAAATCTCAAGGGCAGACAAAAGCCCCTTCAAAACCCACTGTTCCCGATTCGAAAAAGAGCCAAACTAAACCCACGCCCCAGAAGAAAACTCCACAGCCCAACCCTGAGCCGACCAAAGCCAAAGCAACCGCCGGGGTCAAGCTATGGGAATTTGAAACGGGATGGTATGTGAACTCCTCGCCCGCCATTGGATCTGATGGCACGGTTTACGTCGGGTCAAAGGACAAAAAGCTCTATGCCATTAATGGCAAGAGTGGGGTCAAGCTTTGGGAATTTGAAACGGCAGGTTGGGTAAAATCCTCCCCCGCCATTGGGCCAGACGGCACGCTTTACATCGGATCAGATGACAACAAGCTCTATGCCATCAATGGTAAGACTGGGGTCAAACTATGGGAATTTGAAACGGGAGGTTTTGTGACCTCCTCCCTCGTCATCGGATCTGATAGTATAGTTTACGTTGGGTCATCTGATACCAAGCTCTATGCCATTAATGGCAAGACTGGGATCAAACTATGGGAATTTGAAACAGGAAGTTATGTTGGCTCTTCT
>JAOLZA010000026.1 GCA_028343615.1 Verrucomicrobiota bacterium | reverse complement strand
GAACTGTTAGCAGCTTCTGGCCCCGTTTCAAATGTGTCAAATTCCCATAGCTTGACACCAGTTTTACCATTGATGGCGTATAGCTTTCCGGTCCAACAAGCGGCGTAAACGGTGCCGGCAGAATTGATGGCAGGTGAAGTTAGGTAAGGCCCCGATTTAAACTCCCAGAGCTTGGCTCCAGTCTCGCCGTTGATTGCATACAGATTGAAACCTATTCCGATGTAAACCGTTCCATCAGAGTTGATGGAGGTAGGAGCATTCACCGGTAAACCCATATTAAACTCCCAGATAGGCGTGCCGATTGTGACTTCGGAGGTTTGGTTGATGCCTTTGGGCGTAGTAGGTTGTGTGGCTGTCTTATTCTTTTCTGGATTTGGCACTTCTGTATTGGTTGGGGTGGATTGAACGGGTTCTTTCTCCCCACACCCCACCAACGCCCCCACCGCAATAATCAAAAGAATCTGTTTCATGCGCCGCCACCCTACAGGAAACTGATCGCACCTACCTACTACAATCAACCGGAAATATTATAATCGGATGCACGCAAGCGATCGGCGACTTTGTAGTTCCCAATAAATTATACATTCGGTATAATAGTGAGCACAGATGAGGGCACATTTGTACGCTAGCATGATAGGAGTGATGTTATTTTTTCAAATAACTCACTTAGAATTGTGGGCGGATGAGTTGAAAACCAGAGACGGGAAAACCCTTCATGGGGCCGTAAAGCTGTTGGACGGGAATATGGTGCAGGTGGGCGAGGCCCGAATGCCGCTGGATAATATTCAGAGCTTGGAACTAAACCGACCTGAATCACCGCCCGCTGAGGTTGGAAAAAACACCGATGAACTTTGGGCTGTTCGCCATGCTGGCGCCCTTAGTTGGAATGGGACTTTTATCGCGAGTCCGGTTACGGCGATGGATGACACGAAGGTGTCTTTTGACGGCAATCCTAAAGAATTATTTCTCAGTACCCCTAATACTTCGGCTGTGTTCTTCCGGCCAATATCCCTGCAGCAAGCTTATCAACTACGGGGCCGCCGCCCCGGGCTATTGCTGCAGTCAGGTGATTTTATGGAGGGAGAATCACTGGGTATTCTAGATGGTCGAATAAAAATGGAATCTGTACTCTTTGGCCGTAAATCCTTTGAGACAACCGAGGCCGTCGCCCTGTGGTTGCAAGCACCTAGACCAATGGCCCGGCCACAGTTTACTATCGAGACTAATTCCGGTTCCTTTATCCTGACTGATAAACTTTCTCTTCAGGCAGGTGCAGTTTTGCTGGATGGCTCCCCATTTCGAAATCATCGCCTTGCCCAAAATGAAATTGTAACCGTAAAGCATGGTGCGGTGAGTGGTCTCCTAGTCCAAGCTTGGACAACGGTTGATAATGCGCCACCTGAGAAGAAGGCCATGCTGCTGGCCACCAATGAGAACGTTCAACGGATCACTCAACTACGTAAGCAGGTGCAAATCAATGATGCCAGTCTACAGGAGGCGATAAAACTCCTAACCGAAGCTGATGCGGCAAAGACTGCCAGCAGTGTGGAGCGCCAACGAGTTTTCCTGGAACGGAAGCAACTACAGGATGATTGGAGACATAAGAACCGAGAATATTGGAAATCACGATCAAATAAGTCGAGTATTGCAAGCAAAGCTCGAACCAAGCAAATGGCCGTGGCACGTGCCGAAAGGGATTTGGGTAACTCCCAGCGCAACTGGGATAAGTACACAAGAGGTTTAGAATCATTTGAAGAAGATTTGGCCAAGGGAAACATTAGGCCCAAGGACAAAAGGGATGAACAAAGGAAAAGAGACGCTTATCTTCGCCCCATTAAAAGGGCACAGAAATCCTTAAATAAAGCGCAACAACAACTGGAAGCAGCCCGCCGCGAAGATAAAAAAACCCAGGCAGAATCCAAGCCTCTCCCGGAACAGGAAAAGGTCGCTAAGGAAGCACTCGACAAAGCAAAAAAAGAGATCGACCGGTCAATGCAAACCTATCGAAAGACAATAGTGGATTATCAATTAGCCATTCGACAGGTATCCATTGCGCGCAAGAGGATTTCAGAATTGCAGCAGAGCAAAGATCAAGCTGTGCGTGAATTAGAGGAGCTTCGCCCAAAAGCGCCTGCTGTCCCTTCAAATAAATAACCGGCGGCACACTGTGTAGCCCTTCAAAGCCCCCATGTTACTTTACGGGAATCACACGGAACCATTGTGTGTAACCTGTGAAAACCCTGTTCATACGAAATAATAACTCCAGCTTGGCCGAGGGAGAAATTGTGATAGATTCTTCT
Organism: Verrucomicrobiota bacterium; assembly: GCA_028343615.1. Classification (GTDB taxonomy): domain Bacteria; phylum Verrucomicrobiota; class Verrucomicrobiia; order Limisphaerales; family UBA1100; genus JACNJL01. The sequence continues at coordinate 32,738 of JAOLZA010000026.1, read as the reverse complement.
GCGTTGAGCGGCTCTTCGGAGCCACTCGGTCAGCCAGCTGACCACTTCAGAAGAAAGCAGTCCTTCGGGACAGTGGGAATCTGGAAACCTGAAAGTCAGGCCTTCGGGCCAGTCAGGAAGGGGTTAGCAGGCAGGTGCCCTACCAAGGGCATTGACCTTCGAGTGAAAGCCCGCAAGGGCCGGATCGAAAAGGATTGGTAGCCGTCCGGCGATTGAACTTCGGTTTGGTCCAAGGGCGGCTTTTTTGTTTCTGTTCTTTATTCTGAACCTGCATCACCCAGCTTTGAAATGCCTGATTCTATTTCCTCCTCACTGGCAAACCCATCGCTGTCTTCGTCCCAGAACTTCCATTTCTCACTAGCGCTTAATTCCTGATAGGCAGGTACATTATCCAGAAAAAGAGTGCGCTCCCCTACTTCAATTGCAAGGCGGCCATCCTCAGTTTCATTGCACACACGCTCCAGTGAAGTAGCCGGACCAGTTTCATCCGGCTCCTCATCCTTGCCAACAGAAAGGGTGATCAGATAGATAACTGAGGCAATGGCAATGGCAATTAACGGAATCTTTACAAGGCCCCAGGAGAGCCATTGCAGTTCTGTGCGGATCTTCTTCAGTTCTTCTGAGTTTTTGCTCACGTCCGAAGCCTATTCTTGAATGCTTACCTCAGGCAAACCCGAACTGTTGCTCTGCTTTTAGGCGTTGTGTAATCGGCAATCAATAAAACATCCCACTATAATAATTGGCAATCTCACGCACCCGCTAACCGTTTCAAGGCTGAAGTTTTTAAACCTTCCCTGGCGTAGAACTCTCGTTTCTTAGTGCCACCGCGGAGGCGATTCTTAGTTTTACCGCTGTGGATGCATGGCTGGGGTTATGGTTGTCCCGTAGCAGCACTTTCTTTAAAACGAATGCGGTCCGGGCCGACCCACTCGTCCCACGAATCGTCGTCATCAACGTAGTGAATATACCAGTAGCCTGGTTTCTTCTTTAGCACTTTTGCGTCGTACCAAGCTCCACGCCACTCAACTTTGCAGTCCGGCTCCATTCTAGTCACTTGCGGGCGGCGCCCGGTAGGTACTCTCGGTTTCCGAGTCGAGGAGCTTAGATCTTTCTCTGCATATTGCTTAACAAGCTTCTCGGTGTAGTCATAGAACTGCACCAAATATTCGTCAGCTTCGTCGCCTGTGACGCCAACAACCCGACCGTATTTTCCTTTGGCCCTGACATAGCTGCCAAGGTGGTATTTGGCTCCCGAAACTTTCGGCAAACGCCCGCTTGCCTTGGCCAGAATAAAGGTGTCATCCAGTCCATTGACTTTGAATCCGTGCTTTTGGCCTTCCATGTGATTCATCGAATCACGAACCTCATCGCGTAACTCGCCCAGTGTAATCAATCCATCCCCGTTGGTATCAATGAGTGGAGATCCGGCCAAGCCATCTAGAAGGGACTGCGTGAAGGTCCAGTTTCGAGTCGACGTGTTCTCGGTCGAGGCGGAGGTCAGACTGAAGCTTGCGATCTTTCTGTTGGCCAGCTTGTTGACGACCACTTTCAGTCCACCGGAGTAGCAGCAGTCGGCCCAAAAGAAGGCACGCGACCCCTTAAACTCCCTCGACACTGTAGCAGCCAGTTCATTCATGCTCCAGGCGGTGTCCTTGCTGCCAGATTGCACGTCATAGTTAGCGAAGCAGAAGTCGTCTCTGTCGGCCCATCCGTGGCCGTCGTAGTAAATGATCAGAGTCGAATCCTTCGAAGTCTTTCTGAGTGTCTGAGTGATCGCTTTGCGGATCTTTGCCAGAGTCGCTTCCTTGCCGAGCAGCATCGTGACGTTCTCCGGCGGTGTGCCACGCTTGATCAGCAGGTCCCGTAATTCCTGATCCTTACGATTACGTTTAGGGAACGGCGCCAAACCATTTTTCCACTCAAGCACGCCGACGATGATAGCGTGAGTTTTCTTTGGTTCCCATTCTCCGGCATTCGAAGACGCAGGAACGGTAACCGTTAGCAACTTATCCGACGTCGACAAACACCCCACAAATACCATCAACGTAATTATCAAAAGGAACCCCTTCATGCAAAATCCTAACCATTTTCTCCATATCAGGGCAAGCGGTGAAGATGGCTCGAGCTCTCAAGGGCTTTCCGGGAGGTTGTGAAGGAACGCACCTTTGCTTCCATTCGAGAGGAAGTGAAGAAGGTGTCACCCTAGTGTAATTATACGGCAGGAGCTGCTTGCCAAAAAAATCTTTTCCAGATTAGCCCGAGAGCGATAAGCCCTAAACCAGCAATCATAACCCGCCATTCGACAAAAAATGCTAACGACAGACAGGCAATGAAACCTGCATAGGCGACCCACGAGGGATACAGACGCTCTTCAGGTTTCAATCGAATCGCACACATGTTGGTGAGTGAGTAGTATATCAGCACCGTGAAAGCGCTGAAGCTCCAGGTGAGTTTCATATCACCCACGCAAACCAATCCCGTAATCAGGCAACCTACGACGATCGTTGCCACTGCGGGTACTTTGGTGGACTCGGTGATGTGCACAGTGGCCTTCGGCAAATCCCCACGACGTCCCATTGCCAGCACCACGCGCGAGAGTCCAAGCACAAGGTTGAGCAGTACGCTCACCATCGCAATAGCCGCGCCAGCGGTCATCACTTTGCCTAAGGTGTAGCCGCTAAACATTTCTGCTACTTTGGCGAGTGATTCAAATTGATTTCCTGTATTAGCAAGAGCAACCCAGACTACGATTGTGTAAAGCAAAACGGAAATCACTAGGGTTGCAATGACTGCGCGCGGGATAGTTCGTCGCGGTTCGGAAACCTCCTCGGCCAGCGTGGCGATTCGCCCATATCCAGTGAATGCTACAAACATCATTGCGGTAGCCGGAAGCAGGTCCGTGAGGCGTTCGGTATTTAGCGCGGTTTGCCACCGTTCCGGATGTGTGCTGATAGCTGGCGCACCAAAAGCTACAAAGGTGAGAAGCGTCAAAAGTACGACGGAGATGATGAGAGTATTCACGGTGTTGCTCCGCTGTATGCCCGAAAGGGTAATGGCGGTGACGACTCCCACAGTGGCTAATGCCGGAGGTAGCGAATGATCGGGCATCAGATATAATGCAATGCCCAATGCCGCAGTGGCGGCAGAAGCTGACTTAGCGCAAAGAAACATCCAGCCGGCGATGAAACCAAGTGTGGGATTAAGCCATCGGTGGCCGTACTCATAGGTGCCACCGCTCACGGGGTGGTTAGCGGCGAGTTGAGCGCTGCTAAGGCCGTTGAACACGGCCACCAAACCAGCTAGGGCAATGGCGGGTAGCACCATGGGTCCGGCGATACCCACGCCAATGCCGAGACTCACGAACACCCCCGTACCGATGATCGATCCTAGCCCCAGCATCACCGCGCCGGGCAAGCCGATAACGCGTTGGAGTTTTGGTTCCGGATGATCTTTGGCCATCTTACTCCATCGCGCGGGTGCGCTTTTGCCAATTGGCCCATTGAGCAGATAACGCTTCGACCATGTCCGGATACTTGGCGGCCAAGTTTTTCAACTCCACCCGGTCTTCATCAATCTGGTAGAGTTCCCATGTGCCCTTCTTCCGTCCGGTTCGTACGAGCTTCCAGCCATCCTTACGAATGGCTGCGCCTTGTGCGTGGTCCCAGTACAAAACCGAATGGGGAGTGCGCGTTTTGTCATTAAAAAGTGGCGTCAGTGATTTGCCGTTCATGGGATAAGTTTTGTTCCCCTTGATTTGGTTGAGTGGTTTTGCACCGGCGAGATCAAGGCAGGTAGGCATGACATCAAATACGTGACCCACCTCCCGCGTGATGCTGCCGGATTTGGTTTTTAAACCGGCCGGCCAGTGAACGATGAGGGGTGTGCGGATGCCTCCTTCATGGCAGAACTGTTTGTAGAGGCGAAAGGGTGTGTTACTGGCATTAGCCCAACCGTAACCGTAGCTCTGGTAGGTGTTTTCGGGGCCGGGCATCAACCCGGGAACATTGCCCGCTTTTACGGGTTTACCCCCCCGCGTTTTCTCAGGCAGATATGGGCCTTTGCGGTTGGTGGTGTACTCGACGTGACAACCGCCGTTGTCGATGAGGAACATCAGCACGGTATTCTCAAAGCGTCCGCTTTTTTTGAGTGATTCAATGATGCGGCCGATGCCTTGATCCATGCGGTCAATCTGCGCAGCGTATACTTCCATCCGGCGCTGCTGCCATTCGGGTGTCTCGGCATCTTTCCATTTCGGCACCTTGGGGTTGCGCGGACTCAGCGGCATATCTTCGGTTACAATACCGAGTTTACGCATACGTTCGTAGCGTTCAGTCCGCAAGGCGTCCCAACCCTTGGCATAGCGTCCTTTATATTTTTTGATATCCTCTTCCAAAGCATGCAAAGGCCAGTGCGGAGAAGTATAGGCGACATACATGAAAAGCGGTTTATCCTTGGGCGATTTGACGATCATTGATGCGGCGTTGTCGCTAATGGCATCAGTGTAATAGTAGCCGGGCTTTTCAAAGTCCTTGGAGGCATCGGCGTTATTACGTTTCAGAGAGGCGGGGGCAAAGAAGCTGCTCGCACCATATATAGTGCCGTAATATTCCTCAAAGCCGCGCTGGCATGGCCATTGGTCGCGTTCACCGATGTTGGCCAGATGCCATTTGCCGGACATGCGCGTGGCATAGCCAGCTGCATGTAGGGTTTCAGCCAATGTGGCGCAGCGTGGATTGATAGCTTTGTTACGGAAGGAAATGGTGTGGTAGGTGCCAGTCAGAAGGGCCGCGCGCGTGACGGTACACATATTGTTGTTATAAAGGCGCGTGAAACGCAGGCCGTTTTGTGCGAGTCGATCCAGATTAGGAGTAGCGATCTCGCCGCCGTAACAGCCGAGATCTGACAGGCCCATGTCATCGGCCATGATGATCACAAAATTTGGTCGGGCTTCCTTCGCCAAGGTAAGCAGTGGGATGACAGTCAAAAGAAGGAGACAAAATCTGTGCATCCGCCAAGATTTGCTAATTGTGATGATGAGGCAAGCCTTGGGTTGGCAAGCGGGCCTTTTTACTTTATCAACAACCGATGCAATCCTTTCTGAGATTCTTTGCCGTGTTCCTCTGTGTCCTTTGTGGTTCAAACCAAGCGGAGGCCAAGCAGCCAAATATTATTCTAGTTATAACCGATGATCAGGGCTACGGCCCCGTTGGTCGGCACGGTCATCCATGGATTCGCACGCCGAATCTCGATAAGCTTTATGACGCCAGCACGCGCTTCACACGGTTTCTTGTAAGTCCGACATGTGCGCCCACGCGTAGCGCAATCATGACCGGTCGCCACCCGATGAAAAACGGTGTGACGCACACCATTCTTGAACGAGAGCGGATGACTCTTAAGGCAATGATTCTTCCGCAGGTACTTAAGCAGGCCGGCTACACCAGCGGTATCTTCGGCAAATGGCATCTAGGCGATGAGGAGCCCTACCAACCGCACACGCGCGGCTTTGATGAAGCATTCATCCATGGTGCCGGTGGAATTGGCCAAGCCTACAATTGCAGCTGCGCCGATGCGCCCGGTAACAAGTACTTTAATCCGGTCATTCGCCACAATGGTTCCTTTGTGAAGACAAAGGGTTTTTGTACGGACCTTTTCTTTACCTCCGCCTTGGGTTGGATCAAGTCCAAGAAGGATGGTGATGATCCCTTCTTTGCTTATATCACGACTAATGCACCCCACGGTCCCTTTATTGCGCCACCCAAGAACACCAAGTACTTTACCGATTTGGGCTTCGGTAAAACGCAGGCAGGCTTTTACGGCATGATTGAAAACATCGATGAAAATATGGGGCGCCTGATGGGCAAACTCAAGGAGTGGGATTTGTATAAGGACACGATTCTCATATTCATGAGCGACAACGGCATGACCGGTGGCGGTTCGGGTCGGTCTGGTCAACCAGTGGCCAAGGGTTATCCTTTCTTCAATGCGGGAATGAAAGGCCTCAAGGGTAGTGCTGATGAAGGCGGGGTTCGCGTGCCTTTCCTCGTGCGTTGGGACGGTCACTGGAAAGCTGGTCGCGACTTCGATACCGTAAGTGCGCATATCGATATCCTGCCCACTTTTGCCGCCATCGCCGGGATCAAGCAGTTACCAAAAAATCAAGTGGAAGGTCGTAGCCTGTTGCCTCTGCTCAATGGCGAGAGGAAAACACTTTCTGATGATCGGTATCTATTTACTCATAGAGCTCGTTGGGCGACCGGCACTGAACCGAACACGCATCAGTGGAAGAATTTCGCCGTACGCAGTCAGCAATGGCGGTACATTGGCGCCCAGCAGGCCCGCAAGGGTAATACTGTGCCCGGCGCGTTGTACGATATGGTGAAGGATTCCGGCCAAAAGGAAAATGTGGCCGAGCAACACCCCGAGGTCGTGAAGAAGATGCGCACGGCCTACGAGCAATTCTGGAAGGAAGCGCGCCCTTTGATGGTCAATGAAAGCGCGCCCATGTCCAAGACGCGCCCCTTCCACGTGTGGTTCGCCGAGCAAATGAAAAAGGGCGGTATCCCACAATGGAAAGCACCTTCACTCTAGAGGTTGCTGTCACGTATTTCCTGCATTTGGAACTTGAGAAGCATATTCCTTACGCTATATGAAACGTAACTTGATTGGTCTCTTCTGTGTTTTTGTGTTCTCGCTACAGGCGGCATCACAACGACCCAATATCCTCTTTGCCATTGCCGATGACTGGGGCTTTGGCCACGCCAGTGCCTACGGCTGTAAATGGATAAAAACGCCGGCATTTGATCGCGTAGCGCGCGAGGGTATTCTCTTCACTCGAGCTTACACGCCCAATGCCAAATGCGCACCGTCACGGGCGATCATTCTCACCGGTCGTTACTCGTGGCAACTGGAGTCGGCGGCCAATCATCAGAACGTGTTCCCAGCCAAGTTTGGCAGTTATGTAGAGGTGTTGACGGCCAATGGCTACACCACCGGCTACACCGGCAAAGGCTGGGGGCCTGGCGTGGCCAATGATGTCACTGGCAAGAGACGCAACATCACCGGCAAAGCTTGGTCTGCTAAGAAAGCAAAACCGCCGGCAGGTGCTATTTCCAATAACGATTACTCTAGTAACTTCGCCGCCTTTCTTAATGCTGCTCCGAAGGACGAGCCATGGTGTTTTTGGTATGGCACCTCTGAGCCTCATCGGGCCTACGAGAAGGGCGTGGGCCTGCGCATGGGCAAGAAACTGAGTGATATCGATCACGTGCCGGCTTTCTGGCCGGACAACGCCGAGACGCGCGGTGATATGCTCGATTACTCGATAGAGGTGGAGCATTACGACACGCATCTCGGCCGCATTCTTGCGCACCTGGAAAAGGTCGGCCAGCTGAAGAACACATTGATCGTCGCCACCAGCGATCACGGTATGCCCTTCCCGCGCTGCAAGGGCCAAGCGTATGATTATTCGAACCATATTCCACTTGCGATCCGGTGGCCCCAAGGCATCAAGGGAAGCAATCGCACGGTTGATGCCTTCGTAAATTTCACTGATCTTGCGCCGACCTTTCTTGAGGCGGCAGGTGTGAAGCAGATTGCGCCCCTCATGCAGCCAGTGAGTGGCCGTAGTTTGTTTGATATTTTTGCATCATCCAAATCCGGCCAGGTGATCGCCTCGCGCGATCATGTTTTGCTCGGTAAGGAACGCCATGATGTGGGGCGACCCAATAACGGCGGCTACCCCATTCGTGGTATTCGCAAAGGGGACCATTTGTACCTGCACAATTTTGAGCCGACTCGCTGGCCCGGCGGTAATCCGGAGACGGGTTACCTCAACTGTGACGCCAGCCCCATCAAGACGTTGCTGCTCAATCAACGCCGCGCGGGCGATTACAAGTTTTGGCAGATGAACTTTGGTAAACGCCCGATTGAGGAATTGTTCAACGTAAAGGCGAACCGCGATTGCGTGATAGATTTGGCCCAATCCAAGGCGCAGGCTAAGCTCAAGGCCGCACTCAAGACGCAGCTCTTCAGCGAATTAAAAGAGCAGGGTGACCCGCGCATGTTCGGTCGCGGCGCTATATTCGATAAATACGGATTTGCCAGCGAGATGTGGAACAACTTTTATGAGAAATTTCAACGCGGCCAAAAGATTCGCACCGGATGGGTGTTGCCCAGTGATTATGAGAAGGAAAAACTCGATTAATACCTTATGAAACACTCTGCCATTATACTCTCGTGTGCCATTGCTTTGGCTTCACCTCTGATTGCTCAACCGAACAAACCCGTGTCCAAGGCAGAGCTATTGAAACTGACCGGCAATTTTAAAAAGGCCTCTCTCAGCAAGGATGTTCGCATTCTATGGCTCTATGGACCGGAGGATCATAGGGGAGGAGAACATGATTACATCCGGGTCAAAGAACTGTTCGTGCCCTTGCTGAAGAAGATTCCGCGCGTTTCCGTGGCCGAAGCTTATCAGTTTCCTTCCCAAGCCCAGTTTGACAAGGCGGACCTGTTGATTCAGTACCTTCATCAACCGCCAATTACGGACAAGCAGTTCGCCAGCTATCAGAAGTTCGTCAATGACGGTGGGCGGGTGGTATCCATTCATGAGTCCTGTATCATTCGGCCGATAGACCGGGCGCACAAGTTGGCCGGTTGCATTGGTTGCTCCTGGAAGGGTAACAAAGACTCCCGCTGGAGTAAGTTCAGCCGGGACGAGCCGCTCTTCCTCAACACCAAGCACCCAGTTTTTGCCGGCTTGCCCAAGAGCATACGGTTCAATGACGAATCGTATTGGGACATGATCCAGCGTGATACGGTTGAGGTGGTTGGGGTGGTCGGCACCTCGCTCAATACGGAGGCTCAATCATACGCCGAGGTGCTCAGCGCAAAAGGAACCCGAGGACAGGCATTCTGGACCTACACTTCAGGGAAGGGTCGCGTCTTCGGGACGACCACCGGACATTTCACCTATATCTACCACGATCCCATGTACCGCTTGTTACTGGTGCGGGGAATCGCCTGGGCCTTGGAAGAGAAGCCGGAAGCCTTTATGCCGATCGTCTTTGCCGGCATCACCGACGATAAGGGAATGGTGGGTACGAAGGATACGATGATGAACTACAAGAATCGCAAAAAGTAGCCGAATGAATGACGTCACCCTGCCAGTCTCATCAAGCTGCCTCCTAAGAAATAATTTTAAACTTTTGATAAAACGATGAAACAACTGATCTCCCTCTGCTTACTCGTTTTTTTTCAAGTCCTGTCGACGCCCGCACAAGCCTTAGAGGTATTCGACATGGATGCGATGCGCGATCCAGCCACGCTCGAAATCAAAGTCCTTCAGAATTGGCGAACGATCAAAGGGCCCAACATCGCTACCCGGCAAAAACTAATTACCATCAATGTTGGAGAAATATGGCCGGGGCAGGATTACCGGTTGCCAGTTCGCATGGTGGTGCCTGTGAACCGCAAAGCACGCGGTTTTCATCTCACCGGCGGGAATTCACCGAGGAACCTGGAGCGCGAAACAAGACCCAGAGGAGTCAATCTCGAATTGCTCAAGGGGGGAGTTGGATTGGTCATGACCGTTGTGCAGGAGCCTGGATCCTACGGCAAAGTTGATTTGGGTGGAGAGGCTGAAGCTCGCTTCGCGAAGTCGCTGAATCCCCGTTACAAAATCCAGTACTGGGCCTGGCCAGCAACATTGATGCGAGCTATCACGGCTGCCTATGCCGAGACGGAGCACTTCGGAAAAGGCAATATCGCGGTGACCGGTGGATCGAAAAATGGAGCATCTCCATCCATGGCCATCATTCATGACGAGCGGATGACCGCGGTCCATGCCACCGTGTCACCCATCTGGGATTCGCCGCTCAGGCTCTGCGATCGGAAGGCATGGGATCAGCATCTCGATGCAGGGGGTCAGCAACGAGGTTTCTCCGGTGGGCATTTCGGTCCCAATTTCAATCAACGCGCGCTCAACGCCGGTCATACTTGGAAAGATTTGCAGGGCTTTGCTCGCAATATTTCTGATCAGGTTTTTATTTCTCGAAATCTGAAGGTGCTCCGGGCTCGTGACGTTGAGATGCTGTTTCACCCCGGCACTCACGACATGGTTGCCTATGATATGGCCTGGGGCGGAGCTCATCACCCTTCGATTCCAGTGTATCTCGGAGCAAACAGTGGTCATGGTAAAAAAGGGCATCCCAAAATCGAACGCGACCAGCAAAACAAACCTGCATTCCTCCTTCGTCATTTTTTCCCGGATGAAGTCACTGATCCACTTCTGACTCCTCCCGCAATGGAAACAAAAATCATTAAGGATGTGATGAAGGTAACGGTGCGTTTCCCTCCCAACGCCGGCGAAAAAAGTGGACGCATCTGGTGGATCAATAATCGCGCTCCTGACGGAAGCCCGCGGTACCTGAAGGAACTCATTCCCGATCAAAATACTAAAGAAATGACCCGTGATGCTGACCAGGGCGTGTGGACCGTAGAAATCCAGCTCGATTCCAAGGCTTCACGTATTGATCTATTCAGTAACCATCGAAAGGTCATAACTTACCGAGGAAACACCTACCCGACGTTTATTTCCAGTCCCTACACGCGCTTGGAGCTTAGGTAACGGGATCTAGGTTGACGGGTTTTGGGATCCTCCCATGTTGTAGTGGGCAACCGATAGGCAGCTCACTGCCTATATGTATGCGAATGAATTTAAAAGAGCATTATCAACGTCAGAAATCTTGCTGGGCTGATAAGTTTTTTTGGGCAATACTTAGGTTGTCGAGAGTAATAATATAATGCAATCACTCAATAGACGGAATTTTCTTCGCGGGCTTGGGGTTTCTATTGCTCTTCCGGCATTTGAGTCACTGGGAGCCGCCCCGGCTAAATCATCGCCGGCAAAACGCTTTGTTTGTGTTTCGCCCAATTACGGGATGAATCCCGGAGGATTTTTTCCTGAACAGACCGGGGCAAACTATGCGCTGCCCACGCTACTTAAGCCCCTGGAAAAACATCGCAGTGATCTAACCGTATTCTCCAACTTGGATCATCCTCAGGTCGGCGGTGGGCACGGATGTTCCAATACCCTGCTCAACGGGATGGAGCTCAAGGATACCAAGGACAATCCTCAACGACTATTGTCTCTGGACCAATTTCTTGCCGAGAAGATTGGGCAGCAAACGCGCTTCCCCACGTTAAGGATGGGCTCTGGAGGTATTTCCTGGTCGCGAGCGGGAGTGACTCTGCCCAGTTCGGGTAACCCCACACAAATTTTTGCCCGGTTGTTTCTGGATGATAATCCGAAGATCAAGGCCCAAACCCGGGAGCATCTTCGTGAGGATGCCAGTATCCTGGATGTAGTGAGGGAAGACACCCGCCGCCTTAACCCGCGCCTTTCAAAAACCGACCAGTCCAAGCTGGATGAATACCTTACGGCCATTCGCGAAGTAGAACGTAAATTGCAGCGGAGAGAGAATTGGATTGATGTGCCCAAACCCAAGGCCAGCGATAAAGTCATCAAGGGGGATGATGAGCTGGTGGTGGATTTGGCTTACCCCTACAACACGTCGGTGATGTATGATCTGATGATTTTGGCTTTGCAGGCCAACCTGACCAATATCATTACCTTTGGTCATCCGGGCGGAAACCGTTTATTCCCCTTCGATGGGATTACCTTGGGGTATCACTCCCTGAGTCATCATGGAAAGCGCCCGGACCTGCTTAGGCAACTAACCATCATTGAACTGTATTATGCACAGCAGTTCTCGAGGTTCTTAGATCGTCTTAAGAATGCCAAGGATGCTGAAGGTCGATCGCTCCTTGAATCTACGGTGGTGATGTTTGGCAGCGGGATGGGTAACGCCAGTTCCCACTCCAGTCGCAACCTGCCCATCATGTTGGCTGGCGGCGGGTTTAAGAGTGGTCAGCATCACCGTTTTGAACGGCATGGCCGGGATGGTCGTCCTTTGTGCGATCTTTATGTTTCGATTCTTCAGCAGCTCGGAGTGGAAACTGACCGCTTTTCCACGAGCACCGGAAACCTCAATCACTTGCTGAGCTGATGACGTTACGGTTTGTCTATGTCTTGTGCCTGCTGGCGATCTGCGTGCAGGCAGCCGATCAGCCCGACTTGCTCAGGCCTTTTCTCAAGACCTATTGCACCCAGTGTCACGGTCCGGAAAAACAAAAGGGTGACCGGCGCTTTGACAAGCTTACCGGTGATTTCACCCAGCTCAAAGAGGCAGAAACCTTTCAGGAAATCCTGGATCAGCTCAACCTTGCCGAGATGCCGCCGGAAGGAGAGAAGCAGCCAGCACCGGCCGAAGTGAGGCGGGTGGTGGAACACCTGACAAAATCTTTATCCCAAGCCCGCGTGGCGGCCCGTCAAAACACGGGCAAGGTAGTGCTGCGTAGGTTAAATCGGGTGGAGTATCTAAATACGGTTCGGGATTTGTTCATGCTGAAGATGGTCGACTTTGATCCCACTACCACATTCCCGCCGGATGATCCTTTGGATGGTTTTGACAACGTTGGGGAAGGCTTGGTTGCCTCGGATCATTTGCTTCAGAATTATTTGGAAGCGGCTCGTAAAGTGGCCGATAAGGTCGTTCGGCCCGGACCCCGTCCGCAGATGATCAAGTACCAGTCGGGGTCCAAGGCAAACGCGGATGTGGATAAAGTAATCCTTAATGGAGTGGGGATCGACAAGGTGGCACGGAGAGAAGCCGGACGATTATACATTAAGTTTCGTCAACCACTGGGATTTCCAGCGCTGGATAAAAAACGAGGAGTGCCCGCCGATGGCGAGTACGCAATTCGTTTTTCCGCCGAGGCGGTTCGCAGAAAATCCCGCTATAAGGATTCGGACTTGCGTTATAATTCAAATGAACCCATGCGCCTTTCGATTTCCATCGATTCAAGGGAACTGGGGGCAACGGCTCATCGAATAATTGGGGAATACGAAATTCCTGATGATAAGGTGGTTGAGATTGAACATCGGGTTTGGCTGGAAAAGGGATTTACTTTCCATGTGCATTGGGCCAATGGGCCTAATGGATCCTTCAAGCGAATCTTGCGCAAGGTTTTACCCAAGTATAATAAGGATGCGCTCTACCCCATGCGTAACCCGCCTGAGATGTACGTGGGTTCGGGACCTGAACTTCACATTAAAACGCTCGAGATTGAGGGGCCTTTTTATGAAGAGTGGCCCTTGCCGGGTTTTGATCGATTCTTCCGCCACACTCCTGTTGTGCCTAATCCCCTGCCTGCTGCAAACACGCAGTATCTGCGTAGCTGCCTGACCCGGCTTGCTAATGCCGCTTTTCGCCGTCCTGTTACCGCGGAGGAAATCAAGCCTTACCTGGATCTTGCCGAGCGTTACTTGGAAGAGAACGGGGATTTCTGGGCGGCCGCCCGTTATGGGGTTCGGGCGATACTGACTTCCCCGCGTTTCCTGTATCTCACTGAATCGGCCCCGAAGCAGGGTGTAGGTAAACTTGATAGTTATGAGTTGGCCTCAAGGCTGTCCTATTTTCTTTGGAGTTCAATGCCTGATGATTCTCTTCGTGAGGCGGCTGCTTCAGGTAAACTCAATACCCCGAAAGAATTACGATCGCAGGTGGAGCGCATGCTTAAAGACCCCAGGGCGAGCGCCTTGACCGAGAATTTTGTCGGACAATGGCTGCACCTACGTAAATTGGGTAAAATGCCTCCGGACCCGGAGAAGAGCAGGGCCTATTACGCGGACAACCTTGAGGAAGCTATGCGCGAGGAAACCCGGCGGTATTTTCAGTATGTCCTCTCCAATAATCGCAGCATCCTGGATTTTATTGATTCAGATTACACCTTTCTCAATCCGGCTTTGGCACGCCATTACAAGATTCCCGGCGTGACGGTGGAGGGTTTCCAAAAGGTTTCACTCAAGCCTGAGCATCATCGGGGAGGGCTACTCGGTCACGGCAGCATTCTTACAGCAACTTCAAATGGGGTGGAAACCCAACCGGTAGTGCGTGGGGTTTGGATTCTGGAAAATCTACTGGGCACACCACCCAATCCTCCCCCTCCGGATATCGATCCTATTGAGCCGGACACCCGGGGTGTTACTGCGATTCGTGCGCTAATGGAAAAACACCGCAACAATCCGACTTGTTTCGAATGTCACCGCAAGATTGATCCGCTTGGTTTATCCATGGAACATTATGACTACATAGGAGTTTGGCGTGACCGTTATAACAAAAAGTTACCCATTGATGGTTCCGGAAAAATGCCTGATGGCACCGCCATCAACGGGCCCACGGGCATAAAGCAGTATCTCTCCAATCGTCCGGATCAATTCACCCGCTGCTTGACCGAGAAACTTTTTATCTACGCGATGGGCCGCCGGATCAGTTTTATTGATCGCGATGATATCGATCGGATCGTTGTCGCCATGCCCAGGCACAAATACGGTTTGCGCGAACTCATTCAGCAGGTGGTAGCCAGCGAGCCATTCCAATCGAAATGAAGAAGCTGCTTCTACTTCTTTTGTTTGCTGGAGTAGCGGGTGCAGCCCAAAAGCCAAATATCATCTTCATCATGGTCGATGACATGGGGCGCGACTGGGTGAGTTGCTATGGGGCCAAGCATCCAACTCCGAATATTGATCGGTTGGCCAAGCAGGGGGTGCGTTATCAGACGGCTTGGTGTACCCCCATCTGTACGCCCACTCGGGTGACCTTGCTGACGGGGCAATACCCCTGTCACCACGGCTGGGTGCAACATTACGATGTGCCACGTTGGGGCGGGGCAGGATTGCGTGCCGATCGCTTTACAACATTTGCCCGGTTATTGCGTGAAGGGGGCTATGCCACGGTAATCGGCGGTAAATGGCAGATCAATCATCTAGGCAAGGAACCTGATGCCCTGAAAAAGCATGGATTTGATGAGCACTGTGTCTGGCCGGGAGTCGAGGAAGGAAAGCCTGAGACTCAGGAACGTTTCTGGAATGGTTTACTAGTCATGAACGGTAAACGCAGCAAGGTTCCCTACGGCCCGGACACGATCAATAATTTCCTGATAGATTACATAAAGCGCCACAAGGATGACCCTTTCCTGATTTACTACCCGATGCTCCTGACTCACGGACCGCATACTACTACGCCAATGAATAAAGCCAATGCACCGGATGGAAAACCGGCTTTGTACGCAGGCAATGTGACCTACATGGATCATCTGGTGGGCAAACTCGTTGCTGCAGTGGATGAATTGGGTTTGAAGGAAAAAACCTTGATTGTATTTACCGGGGACAATGGATCGGCTTCATCAGGCACACTTAATGGAGAACCTTATCCTAAAGGCAAGGGCCGACAGGCAGACTGGGGGGTACATGTCCCTTTCATTGTACGTGCACCATTTTTAAACAAAGGCGGAGTTGTGTCACGTGACCTGATCGATTTCACTGACCTCTATCCGACCTTTCTTGATCTGGCTGGGGTAACTCCACCCAAAACACTCAAGCTGGATGGTAAATCTTTCGTACCCAGCTTGCGTGGTGATGAGAATCCATTTAAAAAGCGTAGCTGGATATATTCCCAGATTGGCGACTTTCGGATGATCCGTGACTGGTATCATATTGTCGATAACAAGGGTGCGTTCCATAATCTACTTAAGGATCCACGGCAGGAACAGAAAGTGAATCCACAGGATAAAATTGCCCCCGGTCGCCGTAAACGTTTGCAGATGATTCTGGATCGGTTCCCGAAAAATGCACCAGCCCCTTTCCCGGAGTTCAAGGCCAAGCATCCTGGGCTCAACTAAACCAAGTGTAACTTTGGAATCGAACCCAACGAACATCGAATCCGTTGATAGTAGTGGACTCAAGTGGACAAAGCTCCCTTTTCGGGGAGTTTTTCCATTTACCTATGGACAGGGATGGACAGGTGAAGACACTGGGGTGTTAGCGTAACGGTTAGCAATAGATCATCACTCAAAACCCTGAGAGACCCAATTCTCCCTATGTCTAGAGTGCTATTTGGTGTGGGATTCTTCGTTTCTGTGGATCTTAGTGTTTCTCAGAAGAATTAGGGAGAATAGTGGGATTGAAGTCAGAATCCTCTGAACTTCTCTGAATCAGGATGGTGGGGTAGGATTCGCTCCAGCAATGAAAACCCTATTTCTACTTACTCTTATATCCCTCAGCTGCTTCAGTGTGACTGCTGCTGATGCAGGCAAGCATCTCTTTCTGCTTTCGGGTCAGTCAAATATGAGTCGCTTCCAGCATAAGCAATTCTTCATTCCTGCAGTGCAAGCTGCATATGGGGCCGACAAGGTTATTATCATCAAGAATGCCCAAGGGGGCCAGCCCATCTCAAAGTGGTATAAGGCGTGGACCTCCAGCAAAGGGGAGAAGCCGCAGGAAACTGGCCAGCTCTATGATTCTCTGATTGAAAGTGTAAAAGAGAAAACGGCCGGCGTTCAGATCAAGAGTATTACCTTCATATGGATGCAGGGAGAATCCGATACCAAAGCCGGCAATGTTGATGTATATGCCAAGAGCTTTAGAGGGCTTTTGCGTCAGCTGGAAAAGGACCTTAACCGTAAGGATATCAATATCATCATCGGTCGTCTGAGCGATTTTGGTTTAAAGAAGCGTTCGAACCCAAAATGGGAAGAAATGCGCAAAGTGCAAATGAAATTGGCAGATGAAAATCCTCGTGCCTGCTGGGTGGATACCGATGATCTTAACGGTGAAAAACACAGCCTTCATTACGTCAGGCCTGAAGGTTACAGGAAGCTTGGTGAACGCTATGTCGAAGCCGCCAGGAAGCTTATTAAAGAAAATAACAAGTGAGTTCTATTTGCTCTGATTCATCTCTGAACCGATTAATCGTCATGCGCTTTCTTTTATTATTTTTTTCTGTGGCTTTGAATGCCGCCGAATCCTCGTGGTCACAATTTCGAGGGCCGCACGGTAATGGGCACACCGCAGCCACAAACCTGCCGGTGAACTGGACAGAGACGGAGAATGTCGTTTGGAAGAAGGAAATTCATAGTCGTGGATTTTCGTCGCCGGTGATTTGGGGCCAGCAGATTTGGTTAACGACTGCCACAAAGGATGGTCGAAAACTCTTTGCTGTTTGCGTAGATAAGGATACGGGAAAAGTGCTGCATAATCTGCATCTCTTTGATGTCGCCAAGCCGCAGGCGATCACGCCAGAGAACTCCTATGCCTCACCCACACCGGTGATTGAACAGGGGCGTGTGTTCCTTCACTTCGGTAGGTACGGTACGGCTTGTGTGGATACCGCTAGTGGCAAAGTGCTGTGGACTAGGCGCGATCTAAAATGTGATCACGAAAAGGGTGCGGGTCCGGCCAGTTCACCCATGCTGACAGGGAACAAGATGGTCGTTCACGTAGACGGCCGTGATGTGCAGTACATTGTTGCGCTGGACACCACTACAGGCAAAACGGTGTGGAAAACGCCGCGCTCACTCGATTATAGCAAGATCCCTGTGCACCACCGAAAGGCATACTCCATGCCTTTCCTTGCTCCGCGCGGCAACGGCCATCAACTGGTCAGTCCCGCTGGACGTGGCCTATATTCGTACAATCCGAAGACAGGTAAAGAGCTCTGGCACATGCGCCATCGTGGCTGGTCTGTTGCGCCGCGGCCGATCTATGGCCAGGGGCTTATCTTCGCCACGGTTGATCGTGATCGCCCCGAACTGTGGGCCATTCGCCCCGATGGCAATGGTGATGTGACTGATACACACATCGTTTGGAGTGAAGCGCGAGGCATGCCCCAACGTTGTTCGCCATTGTTGGTGGATGACTTGTTGTATCTTGTTAACCGTGGTGGCATTGCCACCTGTCTTGAGGCCAAGACCGGTAAATTAATCTGGAAAGAACGTCTTAAGGGAGCCTACTCCGCCTCGCCCATTTATGCGAAGGGTCGTATTTATCTCTTTAACGAATCCGCTAGCGCTACCATCCTACGCCCTGGCCGCAAGTTTGAGGTCATCGCCACTAATATCCTTGCGAGTCAACCTCTACTCGCGACGCCGGCGGTGGACGGTGATGCATTCATTGTCCGTGCCGGAGGACATCTGTACCGCATTGAGGAGTAATATAAATTAAGTTCGCTGCTGACAAGTGACGGCGGCCGTTTACAGTGTCTCTCGTGAAAACCCTGTGAGACCCAATTCTCCCAATGTTCTCCCTATGTCTCTGTCATGTTGGGGTGTGGGATTCTTGGTTTTTATGAATCTTAGTGTTTCTCCGGAGAATTGGGGAGAACAGTGGGATTGGGATGAGAATTCTCTGAACTTCTCTGAATCAGAATGGTGAGGTAGGATTCTCTCAACGATGAAAGTACTGATCCCAATTGTTATAGGTTTGTTGGTGGTTGGGGGTGGGAAATAATATGAAGCAATTCATATCCCTCATTCCCTTATTTCTTTTCGTCCTAGTCACACATTGCAGCGGTGCTGATTATTACATCGATTCGGTCAACGGATCAGATAACAATGACGGTCTCTCGATACGCAAGCCTTGGAAGTCGCATAAGAAAGCGGAGTCAGTATCACTGGTGGCGGGAGATGCAGTCCACTTCAAGAAGGGTTCTGCCTTCTCCGGTAATATTCGGATTAGTGAATCTGGCACAGCGGCCAAGCCGATACGTCTGACTTCCTACGGGAAGGGCGAGCTGCCCAAGTTTACCAATCCCACTACCCGCGATGCCAGCGGCAACGCGATTACCCTTGGGGGGAACTACATCATTGTAGAAAACCTGCATTTTCACGATACCCCGGGGGAGCACGTGTCGGGGATGATCATCATGACGAGACTGGCCGCGCTCCGTATCGAGCACGGTTCGGATCATTGCATTATCCGAAACAATGAATTCATCAAGACTGGCCAGGGCATCATGTCAGCTGGCGAGCATACTTTGATAACAGAGAATTATCTGGATGGCCCGAGTTACGCACTGTGGCGAACGACAAAAAGCAGCTGGGGCCCGATGGGGATACACTTAAATATTGGAAACCAAGAAGTGTCATACAACACCATTAAGAATTTTGGGACCAAAGACAGCCCATGGGGTTCAGACGGCGGCGCTATCGAAATAGATTGCGGCAGATATCATAAGAAAAATATCTACATTCACCATAACTATTCGGAAGGAAATGCTGGATTCATTGAATCCAGTTGGGATTACGATTGGCCTCGATATCGACAGGAAATCTATAACTGGAGAGTGTCCTTCAATGTGTGCTACGATGGACAATCATGGCTGTTCATGTTGGCACCATGCACTGGCATCTATTTTGATAACAATACGATAGCCCGATACAATGGATTTGGGAGGTCCCAAAATGCCGGCGCCCGCATTGATGTTCGGGGAGGGAGGCCTGTTGGTAAACCTTCGGGGGCCCATTTCAGGAACAATCTGTTTATCTATTCTTCCTCTCCGTATACCGGAAATCGATCTGGTGGCGCCCTGAAAACAGCCAACTGGTATTCAAAATACAAATCCTTCGGCACCAAATATAACGGTGACAGTAAACAGGCGGGCAGCGGCGACCCAGGCCTTGTAGATCTTGAGAAACAAGATTTTCACCTAAAAGCAGATAGCCCGTTACGTGGTAAAGCAATCAACCTAAGCGAGCTTTACAAAATAGACTTCAATGGTCACCCATTGCCTAAGACCGGCAACTGGGATATCGGAGCAATTCAATACAACGCGGCCAAGCCGACCAAAACGTTGCAGCCAAAACGGCGGTATTCCTATCCTTAAGACCCTTTCTCTTAACAATGAAAATACTAACACCAATTTTGATAGGTTTGTTAGTTATGGGGTGTGTTACTCCTGGTAGCAACGTCACCGAAACAGCAACTGATAAGCCAATTACCATTCGCGTCGCTACCTACAATGTGGAGTTTGGGGAAAATGCCACACCGGAAGAAATTGGCAGGATGTTTAAATCATACAACTTGGACATCATCGGGTTTAATGAAGTGCCGGATGGCGACTGGACGGCTCGTGCAGGCAAGGTGTTGGACATGAAACACAGTTACGTGGGTAAAATCTCATCCGCGAACCACAAGGATAAATACAAATCAATTCTGAGCCGGACGCCATTCGAGGCTACGGCCGAGTATGAACTAAGCGTTGAGCGAAGGCGTTCATGGAATCCTGCGTCGGTTGTGAAAGCCATTACAAAGATTGATGGTGTTGCAGTCGCAATTTACTCCCTTCATATTTGCCGTTCGACAGACAGTCATAGTTCGGGCCATGCCTACCGGTTGGCCAACGAGATCTTGCCAAATGAAAAGACGAAGCGGGTTATCGTGGTAGGGGATTTCAATAACAATATGGGCGACGTGGCCATGAACAAGTTAGAAGCGTCAGGGTTTAGAGCGGCCTGGAAAGATCTTAAGATCGATGCCTCCAAGGAGTTCACTTATAATGCATTGAAGCCCAAAGAGCCTAACCTTGGTGTGATTGATCATATTTTTTACAATACTGGGTCTCGAGCCAGTGCCAAGGAGGGGGAAATCATCGAATTGAAGAAGCCCCTTTCTGACCATAAGCCCGTCTGGGCGGAAATCGCTTTTCCCAAACACCTCAATAGGCTGAGGCAATCCAAGTAATCTAGTTTCAAGATGCCAATCACTCTCCCTCCGATTAATCGTCGTGAGTTCATCAGGGACTCCCTTGCTCTTGGCTCTACGGCCACCATGTTGGCTCGGGGAGCTTCTGCCGCAGCTAGAGATGGATCAAAGTTGGATCAAAACCGTGTGGCTTTGCTTGCGGACACTCACATCAGCGCCAACCCCCAGCTTTCTTACCCCGGGACGAAGTGGCCTGGATCTCCCGTACCGGAACACGAGCATGAGAGCGTAAATATGGCGCGATGCCTTGCCAATGTGGCTAAGAATATAATCGCCCTCAATCCCCGGCCCACTCACTTGATCATCAACGGCGACTGCGCCATGAGCAGAGGAACGGAAGCCGAGTACAAAGAGCTTCTCCGGCTTCTCGAGCCGGTCCGTTTAGCCGGCATCACCGTTCACGCGACTATCGGCAACCATGACAACCGGGAGAAGTTGTGGAAATTGCTTCCTTTCCTAAAAAAGGAACAGATGGGTGTTCAGGCGGGCGTGATTGATTTACCCCATGCCAACCTTGTCCTCCTAGATTCCGGGAGAAGGGGAATTCTGGGGAATAAGCAATTGAGCTGGCTCGCCCGAGAACTCGACGAGCGGACCGACAAGCCAGCCCTTGTATTCGGGCACTTCAATCCTTTCCCCAACAAGGGCGTACGTCCCATCAAGGGCATGAGCGATGGATCGTCTTTGTTGAAACTACTTAAGGGTCGAAAACATGCTCGGGCCTATCTTTATGGTCACACGCATGAGTGGCAGCATGCCCGGATGGAACATCTCCACGTCATTGGCCAACCGGCGGTTAGCTACTATTTTGGAAAAGGACATGCCCATGGATCCCTCGATATGAAACTTACGAAAAACTTCGCTGACTTAGAATTGCAATGCATAGACTCCAACCATAAACAGCACCGAGCTCGGAAGCGGGTGAGTCTGAAAGAAAAGCGAACGTAGGTACTATCCATTCGGCAAGCGAGACCATCAAACTGGATTCAGGCAGGGAAGCTCATGTCTTCAACCTCTTCCTTCCTTCATCCACCCAATCATTTCAGGTAAATCATCAATCAGGATGAGTCCCAAGTCTCCCAGGAAATCTCACTTATCTCGACACAGATTACACGGTTGTCTTCACGGTGCTAAATAAAATGATGGTAACCGCTCCAAATGCTTCAAACTTGAAACTTGAGCACGATAAATTGTCCGCTGCCATTGTAGGATTTGATTTCGAAATCAAGCCCAAGGATGACCGCATTTGGGCGTTGATCTTGGCTGGACTGACGTCGGTGATGTTGGTTAGGGGCGGGTTCGGCTTTATCGAGACCTTTGCGGCAGTGTTGGTAGGGGCGTTCACATTGGTAACAATAGCCAACTTATTTGTGTTACAGACACAGCCAGAATGGGCTGTGCGGGCGGCGGATTTTCGCGAGGGATTGGGTTTTGGGTTTTTGTCTTCCGGCTCAGAAAAGATCGGGGTGGCACTCGCCACATTCGGAATCATCGGCGTGGGCGCTGCAGAAATTGTAGCGTATCCGTATTGGTGCTTAGAAAAAGGGTATGGCCGATGGACGGGGGCGCGCGATGATTCAGAGGGATGGTTTGCGCGCGCGCGAGGATGGATCAGAGTGATGCAATGGGATGCGTGGCTCTCGATGGTGATCTACACGTTTTGTACAGTGGTGTTTTATTTATTGGGTGCCGCGGTGTTGTCGCAGCTGGGGTTGGTGCCGGAGAAACAGGATCTCATTCGCACCCTTTCGGTAATGTTCTCGCCGGTCTTTGGAGGATACGCGGTAGGGGTGTTCTTGTTTGGGGCCGTGGCGGTGTTATTTTCTACCTTCTTTATTTCCAACGCGACCAAGTGTCGGTTGTACACGGACTTCGCCTCGGTGTCCGGTTTGGCAAATTTGGATGAGACGCAGCGCGAACGTTGGGTGCGGGGCTTGGGGGCAATGTTGCCGATGATCTGCGTGTGTGTGTACGTGGTGTGGCCGAACCCCGGCAAACTGGTCCTGATTTCAGGAATATTCCAAAGCTTGTTGCTGGTGCCACTGGGATTTGCGGTGTTATGGCTGCGTTATCGCGAAGGAGAGTCACGATTGCAGTCGGGACGCGGATGGGATGTGATGCTTTGGGTGTCATTCATCAGCTTTGTAACTATCGGCATTTACTTAGCTGTCACTAAGCTTGGAAAAATTTCAATTTGAGCCGCTTGACTGCAATATTGATTTTATTCTCTGCAAAGATGGATAAACATTAATTTAATGTGGAGTTACGAAGCGAGATCATGAATATTTCTAAGAAAGCTAACCTCACCTTGTAATATTTTGAAGACAACTCATTGAAAACCATTAAATATTTAGTTAAGAAAATCTTTTTTCTAGAAGAAACCACCTTGATCCTGACATTCCACTGCCACAAGTGGTTCCTCAAACACTGGAGCAACTTAACGCCACCCCGATAAAATTCGAAGCTTTCCAGAAGCTGTCTAAAGTTCAAAAATGGGGTAAGGTAAAAGATGAATGATTCACCATTCCATCAGGCGCTAACCAAGGCTCCCAAAAGCCGCCGAGATTTCCTTTGGCAATCAGGAGGAGGACTGGGGGGGGCTTGCGTTGGCTTCGATGCTAGGGCGTGAACCGCTGCTAGCAAACGGAGTGTTACATGGTACGTTGCATCATCCACCCAAGGCCAAGCGAGTCATCCAGCTTTTCATGGGAGGAGCCGCAAGCCATCTGGATACCTTTGATTTCAAACCTGCTCTCATCAAGTATCACGGGAAAAAAAGTGATTTCGGCGAGCATGTGGAGGCGTTCCAGAATGGGCTCGGCCCATGGATGCGTTCGCCGTTTGAATTCAAACGTTACGGTCAGGGCGGCAAACATTTTTCGGATATCGTCGCGCCTCTGGGTGAAGTAGCCGACGACTTGTCTTTCGTCCATAACCTAACTGGCAAAACCGGTGTACACAGCCAGGCGACCTACCTGCAAGCCACAGGTTTTCAGAGACCTGGCTTTCCTGGAATGGGTGCATGGGTGAGCTACGCGCTCGGTAGTGAGAACGAAAATCTGCCCACCTTTGTTGTGCTACCCGATCATCGCGGCTACGCCTCAAATGGTCCCAAGAACTGGGCCAGTGCTTTTCTGCCGACCAATACTCAGGGCACTACCATTTTCCCCCAACGCGAAAACCCAATCCCCGACTTGCATCCGAAGGCGGAGTTTGTGACGAAGGCAAGCCATCGCGCCGGCATCGATCTCATCAACCGCCTCAACACTGGCTATGCGGGCTCACGCGCCGGGGACGAACGCCTTGAAGCACGCATCCAAACCTATGAACTCGCCGCACGCCTGCAACTTTCAGCCACTGAAGCCCTCGATATCACCAGAGAACCTAAGCACGTGCTCAAGCTTTACGGGCTGGAAGCTGAGCAAAAAAAATATCCAAAGCAGATCAATGCCCCTGAAGAAACCGAATACTTCGGCCGAAAATGCCTGATGGCCCGCCGCCTCATCGAACGCGGTGTGCGCTTCGTGCAAATTTGGTCCGGCAACGACAATAGCTTCCCTCGCCGCAACTGGGACAGCCACGAGGATATTGAGCGCGACCACGCCCCCCTCGCCCTCGGCATGGCCCGCGGTGCCGCCGGACTCATTCGGGATTTGAAACAACGCGGACTACTTGAGGACACAATCATCCATTGGACCACCGAGTTTGGCCGCATGCCCAGTACTCAAGGCAGCAAAGGCCGCGACCACAACCCGTACGTGTTCACCAACTGGCTCTGCGGCGGCGGCATCCGCGGTGGCACCACCGCCGGGGAAAGTGACGAGTGGGGCTACAAACCGCAGGACCGCGCGAACCCCACGCAAGTCTATGACCTACACGCCACCATGCTCCACCTCCTCGGCATCGACCACAAACGTCTCACCCTCCGCCACAACAGCATCGACCGGCGCCTGACCGACGTACACGGGCACGTGATTAAGAAATTAATTGACTGACTCGACGCTGCATAATTTCACTGCTAGTTTTAAGCCGAATGAGCAACGACCTCGCCTCGCGGCACAAACCCATCACCGACTTGTTTCCCCAGCCAAAAGCTCCGGGAGATTGGGATCGCTTTCAACTCACTAAAGAGCAGTTGGAGCATTTTCAAGAAAAAGGTTTTGTGAATGGCATTCGATTGTTGAGCGACGAACAGATTGATGCGTTGCGGGTGGAGTTGGCGGAGATGACCGATCCCCATCACGAGGGGCACGAGTTGTTTTACGAATATCACAGCAACGAATCAGGCGACCAAGATTCGGTTTTATTTCACGCCTTGGGGGCGTGGCGGGTTCGGCCGGCATTCCACGACATCCTCTGGAACCCCGCCTTTCTGTTACCAGCATATCAGTTGCTGGGAAAAAAATTTCGCCTATTCCACGACCAACTTTTCAGCAAACCCGCCCAGCACGGCGGCGTGGTCGCGTGGCATCAGGATTTTTCGTATTGGACATGGACCCAACCGATGGCCCACCTCACCTGCTGGATTGGGCTCGACGATGCCACCGAGGAAAACGGTTGCCTGCATTACATCCCACGCAGCCATAGATGGGGTTTACTGGAAAAAACCGGCCTCGCCGGCGACATGGATTCCGTCCGTGAAGTACTTACACCAGAACAGGTTTCCGATTTCGAAAACCAATGCCCCGTCGTACTGAAAAAAGGCGAGTGCAGTTTTCATCACCCACTGATGATGCACGGCTCGTATGAAAACAAATCCAACCGCCCACGCCGCGCCACCGTCATCAACGTACTCGCCGACGGAGTAACCTCAAATTTCGAGGGCGAGAACACCCCTGGCACCTCAGATTTCCCAATGCTCCCCAAAGGCCAAAAAATGGCGGGCGATTTTTACCCACTGCTCTTCGACCCCGAAATGGCGCTTGGTGAATTGGCGAAGGAGATCCCAACTATCGAAACAGTTTAATTGTAGGGTGCGCTGCCCCAACGTGCCTTACCCCTCGACAAACCCGTCCACAACACCTACTTTTCCTCCTAAACCAATTCCCAAATATGAAATCTATTTTCACTGCTATAGCTTTTTTGTCACTCGCCCTCACCGCTCAATCCGAACGCCTCGTGCTCGTCGGCGCATCGTACGGCAAAAACATTCTCGCCATTACCGATGCCAAGGGGGAAGTCATTTGGTCGCACAAAACCGCCGGGCCGCAGCGCGGTCACACAGGGCATCACGATGTACACCTACTTCCCAATGGCAATATTCTCTTTCATGATACTTGGACCACTCTCAAGGAAATCACCCTGGATAAAAAAGTGGTCTGGAGCTACGACTCTGCCAATATGAACGGCAACAAGGGCAAGCGCGTGGACGTACACGCCTTTGCGCGTTTGGAGAATGGCAACACCATGATTGTAGAGAGCCGTGTTGGTCGCGTGATCGAGGTCGACAAGAAAGGAAAACTCGTTCATCAGTTCCCACTCAAGCCCGGCGGCACAACCAGTTCCCGCTGGGCGCGCCATACTCCCACCGGCACGCTACTCGTTTGTTCTGAACAACCCGGGGTGGTTACTGAGTATGACCGCACCGGAAAGGTGGTTTGGGATTATCTCATCAAGACCCGGGTCTATGGAGCCATTCGCCTGAAGAACGGCAATACACTCATTGCCTCTGGTGGTGGCAAAAGTGTGGTGGAAGTTTCACCCGACAAAAAAGTAGTATGGGAAATTAAAGGCAAAGTGCCCGGCACAGAAATTGACCTCGGATGGATGACCTGTCTCCAAGAACTTAAGAACGGAAATCGGATCATTGGCAACTGCCACGCAGGCGATAAAAATCCGCAAATCTTTGAGATCACCCACGACAAAAAAGTAGTATGGGAATTTGATGAGTGGGATCTAGTCGGTAACGGACTAGCCTGTTGGCAGGTCCTTAACGACGAGCAATCCGAGCTCGTTCGCAAAAAAATCGAGAAGCTGAAATGACCGCCCGGAATCGAAGCGAATACTCCAATCGCGCTGAAATTAATTTTTTTCCAAGGCCACTTTCAGCTTGCCGATCGAAAATTTGTTGCCGGCTACAAAAAATTCCCGCAGCTTCCGGGATTGCTCGTCATCCGTGTAGCCCAGCCCCACAAGCGTGATTTGCGTACGTTTCTGGGAAACTTTCTGAAAGTAGAATACTGTCCATTGTTTTTTTGCGGCCTCAACAAAGGGAAAGCCAGTGGGAAACTTGGTTGGCCGGATGGAAATCATGCGGTGTGGATCAAAAGATAGGATGGTGTTTTCAATTGTAGTTGCATCACCAATCTTCCCTTTCGAGTTGTAGTTGGATCTAATTATTCCACCAACAGCAAAGTTGTCGATTTCAACCAATGGGGCCCACCATAATTTCGTGCCTTCATTTGTAGTAAAGGCTTTCCAGACTTCATTTAAATCAGCTTCTATTTCAAAGTTCTGAACCACACGTGAATCGTCTGCCCAAACGGAGGGCACACATACAACAGTCAAAATCGCAAGCACAAGCACGGGAATGGTGTTCTGTTTCATAGCAGTTTTCAGGTTAACGAATGTCTACAACCTTGTGTTTTTTGACAGGCTTGTCAAACCTTGCCTCACAGTGCCGGCATGCTAACCTACCGCTAACCAAAACACTCCGATTGTCATGTCCAACCGTCGAGATTTTATCAAATCAGCCACCCTTGCTGCTGGTGCCACGGCGCTGGCTGCATCCACTCAATCTCAAGTAAACCCTACTGTGAATGCGAAAACGAAAATGTTCCGCGAGAAACTTCTCGAATGCCTCGGCGGTCCCTGGCCCGAGGGCGACGATTTGAAGCCGCAAATTCAAAAGACCGAGCAAAAAGACGGATACCGATTGATTTGGCTAACCTATGAGCTCGAGCCCAACGACCGATGCCCTGCCATCCTGCTTATGCCCGATGGCGTGAGCGACAAATCGCCCGCGCCGGCCGTGGCCATTTGGCATCAGCACGCCGGCCAGTGGGACTTGGGCAAGACGGAGCCGGCGGGTCTCGCGGGCAACCCCATGCACCACACCGGTGCGGCGCTGGCCAAGCTTGGGTACGTGGTGTTGTGCCCAGACGCGCTCTGCTTTGAGGAACGTCAGGACCCTCAAAAAAAACTGCGCGGCGGCGCGTTCGAGCGGTTTGAGTTTCTGCGCTATACGGTCGCCGGCAAATGCATGGCGTGGAAAAACATTTTGGATATGCGCCGCGCTATCGATTACCTCGTCTCGCGCCCCGAAGTGAAGGCCGACCGCATCGGGTGCTACGGTCACAGCATGGGCTCCACGCACACGTGGTTGGTGGGCCCGTGGGAATCGCGCCTGAGCGCGCTGGCTGGCAACTGCTGCCTGCCTACCTACGCAGGCATCCACCGTACCAAGCTGCTGCATTGTTTCCCAAATTTCATTCCTGGCATTTACGAACACGGTGACACCTCCGACATCGCTGCCCTCACCGCCCCGCGTGCGCTCCATCTAAACCTTGGCGAAACCGACCGTGGCACCCCGATAAAAGAAGCCCGCGACGGCGTGAAGACCATCGCCAAAGCCTACGCCGAGGCCGGTGTCCCTGAGAATTTTTCCGCCTTCATCGAGCCTGACACCGGCCACGTACTTTCCAAAAAAATGTGGAGCAAGACCAAAGCCTTTTTCGCCAAACATCTCGACTAAGTCAGTCATGCAATTTCATTTCACAACCATCGCTATTCTACTCATCACGCTATCTGTGGCGGCGGAAACACATTGGTCTTTGCAGCCAATAAAACGTGCAAAGGTGCCCAATGAAGTTCATCCGATCGACTACTTCATTGAGCGTAAACTAAAGGAAAATAAACTTACATTCTCTCCTCTCGCTGACCGCTCCACGCTACTACGTCGAGCGACACTGGATCTAACCGGCCTGCCACCAACATTCAAGGCAATGAACATGTTCTTGAAAAATAAACAGCCCACTAAAGTCGCTTTCGAGGACGCATTGCAGACACTTCTTGCCTCACCCCGTTATGGCGAGCGTTGGGCCCAGCATTGGCTGGATGTGGTGCGCTATGCCGACACACACGGATTCGAGGTCAATACACCGCGCGCAAACGCCTGGCCTTACCGTGATTACGTAATCCGGGCTTTCAATGAAGATAAACCTTACAACCAATTCACATTCGAACAGATTGCAGGCGATTCAGTGGGAGAGCAGGCCGGCACCGGATTTCTCGTTGCTGCAGCAGTCCTGTTGCCCGGACAGATCGGCAAGGATGAGGCATCCAAGCGAGCGGCACGGCAGGATTCACTCGATGAAATTATTGTCGGAACGTGCGATACATTTCTTGGGCTGACCGTTGGCTGCGCCCGGTGCCACGACCACAAGTTTGATCCAATCACTCAGAAAGACTATTACGCCATGCAGGCCTTCTTCGCGGGCGTTACCTATGGTGAAAGTCTGTTTGAAACCGAAGCAACGAGTGAAAACCTGGCGACGACCAAACTGTTAACTGAAAGAATTCAGAAATTAGACCTGCAATTACGCTCATTCGAACCGGACGTCTTTTCCGGACGTACCATCTTGATTGATGATGAGGACTCCCAATTCACCACCCATCTCAAGGACAAAGAGGGTCACGGCTCAAATCCCGTCGGGACGAAGCGCGGTTACGTTAAAGACCCGGGAGATGAAAAGCGTCTGCCCAATCTAAGTCGGGGACGTTACACGTGGTGGACACACAAGCCGGATGAAGATGTATTCACCTACAATCCCTCCGCAACTGGGATATTTCGCATCTGGCTTTCCTGGGGGGCGCATGGCAGCGGTTACCAGCGAGACGCCCGCTATATACTGGATCGCGATGGCAATCTGAAGACAAAGAACGACCAGCAGGAGATCGCGAAGATTGATCAGCACTACTTCTCCGGTATCTCCAAAGGAGAAACCGAAAAACGCCCTCTCTGGAGCGGCATCTACGACGCCGGCACGCACGAACTGACCAAGAAAAGTCGCATCATTCTTCGTGGTGGCAAAACCGGTACGGCAATCACAGCCGACGTGATCATTCTTCAGGAATCCTTGGACTCAACGGCCAAACCCAACCAACCTCACCTTCGCGTCGCACCCAGTACGATCCTGAACATCGAGAAGTTTAAACCGGTGAAAGCAAAATATGTCCGCATGACGTTTCACGAGACAATGGACAACTTCAAACACGAGCCGTGCATAGACGAACTCGAGGTCTTCTCCGCCCTCACCAACTCGGTCAATCTAGCCCGGACCCAATACGGCACCAAGGTCACCTCCTCGGGTGCCTGGAACAACAGCCAACACAAGCTGCACCACATCAACGACGGACAATACGGCAACGATCGCAGTTTCATAAGCAGCCAGAAAACCAACGGCTGGGTACAGCTTGAATTCAAGCAGGCCCATCTGATCAACCACATCAAATGGGCTCGCGATCGGAATTCTCGATTTAGAGATCGGCTCGCTATTCGCTATACCATTCAGGTTGGATTAACCTCGAATAACTGGCAGACAGTGGCGACCGAGAAGGATCGGATGCCCTTCGGCACGCCTGTCTCCTCCACCCGTTTCGCTCACCGACTACTCTCAAAAGATAATGCTGACAAAGCCAACAAGCTCGAGACTGAACGCAAAAGGCTAGTAGCCGAGCTGGATCGTTTGATCAAGCCGAGGCCGGTCTACTCCGGCAAGTTCATGGATGCCGAGCCGACGTACGTCTTGCGTCGAGGCAATGCCGAACAACGCATGGACCGCATCAACGCACGCGTCCCCGCCGTCCTCGGCGAACTCGGTCTCAAGCTCGAGGAGAACGAGCAAAACCGCCGAGTCGCCTTGGCAAAATGGATCACGTCCCCGGAGAATCCTCTCACCGCTCGCGTCATGGCCAACCGCATCTGGCAGTTCCATTTTGGTACGGGCATCGTCTCGACCAGCAACGACTTTGGCCGCAACGGCGGCAAGCCTTCACACCCCGAACTGCTCGATTGGCTCGCCACCGAATTTATTCGCAGCGGATGGTCGATCAAATACATGCATAAGTTGATCATGCTAAGTGATACCTACCAGCAGTCGAGCCGTATGAACGGAGAGGGACGGAAGGTCGACGCGAACACCCGCCTACTTTGGCGATTCCCCTCTCGCCGGCTCGAAGCCGAAGCCATTCGCGACAGCATTCTCTTTGTGAGCGGCAACTTGAATCTCGAGTCCGGTGGACCGGGCTTCAGTTTCTTTAAAACCCGCGGCGGCCTCAGCGGTTTCCCTCCGATGACTGACTTTACCCAAAAAGAATTCCGCCGCATGATCTACCAACACAAGATCCGCATGGAACCCGTACCCGTCTTCGGTGCCTTCGACGCTCCCGATGCCGGCCAATCCACACCGCGCCGCAAACAATCCACCACTGCAATCCAGGCACTTAACCTCTTTAACAGCCCCTTCGTGAACAACCAGGCCATCGCTTTTTCCAATCGTGTCATCAAAGAAACCGGCAATGACGCGGCTAAACAGGTCACTCATGCCTTC
Source organism: Verrucomicrobiota bacterium (assembly GCA_028343615.1). Taxonomy (GTDB): domain Bacteria; phylum Verrucomicrobiota; class Verrucomicrobiia; order Limisphaerales; family UBA1100; genus JACNJL01. Next base: position 1,529 of record JAOLZA010000026.1, on the reverse strand, counting down.
CAACTCGCCTTCGGTCGCCAACCCACACCCATCGAAGCCAAGGCCGCGATCGCCTCCGCCAAAACTCATGGGCTTGCCACGCTTTGCCGCGTTTTATTCAACAGCAACGAATTCCTGTTCTTGCCATGAAACATGATCTTTCCAACCACGGTCGGAGCCTTCTCAATCGCCGCGATTTTCTAGGCCAGTCGGCGACCGGCCTCGGCGCAATTGCTCTCACGAGTCTATTGAACAAACAAAGTCTGCTGGCCGACCCACTCAAGATTGATCCAGCCCGGCCACACGCCGTACGACTCCCACATTATCCCGCCAAAGCCAAAAATGTGTTGGTCATCTTCTGCGCCGGGGCCTGTAGTCAGTTGGAAACTTGGGACTACAAACCCGAACTGATCAAGCACGACGGCCAACCTTTGAAAAACGGCCCACCGGTAACTTTTCAGGGCCCATCCGGTAACCTTGCCCGGCCGCAATATGAGTTTCGGCCTTATGGCCAGACCGGCAAGATGTGCTCGGACATGGTCCCACATCTTGCCTCCATGGCTGATGACTTTGCCTTCATCCATTCGCTCACGAGTAAATCCAACACCCACGGGCCTGCCGAGAATTACATCTCCACTGGTTTCGCCCTCGATGGCTTCCCCAGCATGGGCGCGTGGATCACCTACGCACTCGGATCCGAAAACGAAGACCTGCCCGCCTTCGTTGCCATCCCCGATCCACGCGGTGTCCCGCAGGCAAGCGTCAACAATTGGGGACCCGGATTCCTGCCCGCCGTTTTCCAAGGCACTCCCTTTAATTCCAAGCAACCGATTCAAAACCTTCAGCCCCCGAAATCTATCTCGAAGAAGACCGACCTTGCCGCCCGCGATCTTTTGAAACTGCTTAACGACCAACACCTTGAACGCAACCCCAGCGACGCGAACCTCGCCGCCCGCATCGCCAGCTACGAGCTTGCCGCCCGGATGCAGTTATCTGTCCCGGAGATCAGCGATCTTTCCACCGAGCCGAAGCACATCCTCAATATGTATGGCGCGGATGACACTAAGAATGAAGTCAAGGCCGACTACGCCAAGAACTGCATTCTCGCTCGGCGCCTGATCGAGAAAGGCGTTCGCTTCGTGCAGGTCTTCAACGGTGCCTATGCCACCGCCGGCCGCTTGAATTGGGATGGTCATCAGAAGCTACGCGAGCAATACGATGTCCACGGTCCGATCATGGATCAACCCACAGCAGCCCTGATCCGAGACCTCAAGCAACGCGGTCTGCTGCAGGACACTCTGGTCCTCTGGTGCACCGAATTCGGCCGCATGCCGATGTTCCAAAAAGGTGCCAAAGGCCGCGACCACAATCCCGGCGGCTTCACCGCCGTTTTGACCGGCGCCGGCATCAAATCCGGCGTCAGCCATGGCGCCACCGACGAACTCGGATTCAAGGCCGTGGAAGACGTTCACCCCTTCCACGACCTCCACGCCACCCTGCTCCACCTCCTCGGCCTCGACCACGAAAACCTCAGCGTCCTCCACAACGGC
>JAOLZA010000025.1 GCA_028343615.1 Verrucomicrobiota bacterium | reverse complement strand
CGGCGCGCCGCAAACTGGTTCTACTACTATAACCGTGAAGAAGAGGCCAGACAATGGCTGACGCTTTGTGCCAAGATATATCCCGATAAGGTCCGTTACTATCCCGGCTATGACTTTGAGAATGATACGATAGATTTGGACCAGTTCATTCGTTACAAGTTGGAGGAAGATATAAAGCGTGGCAACTTTGAGAAAACCACAGCTCTCTTCGTTGGATTGTTTATTCGTCACTTCAGCCTACTTGGCGAAGGAAAGACGGAAGAGGCAGATGAAGCCCTAGGTATGACCAAAGAAGTGGTTGACCGCTACAAAGCGCGATTCGCCAACGCCAAGGAAGATCGTGTGTCGATGGCGTCGTTTGACGAACTTAGGATTATGCGGATGCGCGCCTTCCTGCTGGAGGAAAGCCCCGTGCGGGCAGCCATGCTGCGCACCGCAGTTGGGTTGGCCGATGGAGAATTGCCAGAAATGCCCGAATCCCCGCCCGTGCAGGGTCCGTCACCTGGTCCGGGTCAGTGATTCCTAGCTTGCCCCGCCGCGCCTTGTGAATCACCTTTCCTCCATGCGGCCTGAGCGTCTTTTTAGCCTGTTCCTTGCCTGCCTCGTCTTGGCGTGTTCTCGTCCAACCTCAAACGTGGAAACTGGCGCGCGCGATCAAGTTCTCCACCTCGGCAATGGTGCCGAACCACAATCGCTCGATCCCCATATTGCCACTAGTGTCGGTGCGAATAACATTCTCTCCTCTTTGCTAGAAGGATTGATGTCGGAACATCCGAAGACTTTGGAACCGCAGCCGGGCGTAGCGGAGAGTTGGGCGATTTCCAAGGATCGAAAAACGTACACTTTTACTCTCCGGAAAAACGCCAAATGGTCGAATGGCGATACGGTCACCGCGCATGATTTTGTTTACAGCTATCGCCGGATGCTTAATCAGGAATTGGCTGCGCAATACGCTTACATGTTGCATATATTTAAAAATGGGAGACTCTTCAATACTGGCCGTAAATGCGCCGGCGGTTTGTGGTTACTTGCCAAGGATGCCCCGCCCAAGCAGGTGGCGCATCTGGATGAGTGGGCGGCATTAAATGATGCGGCCCGCAAGAAAGTGATTGCTGAATTGCAGCCTGCGGATGAGGAGGTCAAGGGCGCATGTAGGTTCTGCGACACTCAACTACAGTCGTTGGATTGGAAAGACTGGGATCGCTGTGAAGTGGGCGTGCGTGCGATTGACAATCATACATTGGAATTAAAACTTGAAAACCCCACGCCGTATTTTCTTGAATTACTCAATCATTATTCATTCTGGCCAGTGCATCCAGGCACCATTGAAGAATTTGGCGCGCGCACAAAACGTGGCACGGGTTGGGCATTGCCGGAAAATCACGTAGGCAACGGCCCCTTCACTCTCGAGGAATGGCGGATCAACGCTCGCATGGTGGTGAAGAAGAGTCCTACCTATTGGGATGCCAAAACGGTGAAACTCAGTGGAATCTGCTTCTACCCAATCGAAAGCGTTGACACAGAAGAACGCGCCTTTCGTTCGAGTTTCTTGCATCACACCCAAACGGTGCCACCGCATCGCATTGAATATCATCGCAAAAAAAATCCGGATCTCCTACATCTTGACACATATTTGAGCGTTTACTTTTATCGTTTCAATACGAAGAAAGTGCCGTTGGATGATGTTCGTGTACGCCGTGCGCTGGCGCTGTCAATAGATCGGGAGGCCCTGGTGAAGCATGTGCTCAAAGCAGGTCAACAACCGGCCTATAATTACACTCCGCCCGGCACTGGCGGGTTCACTGCCGGGCCGCAATTCGGATACGACTTGGCCAAAGCGAAGCAACTCATTGCTGATTACCTCAAGGAGAAGAGCCTGAAAGAGTTGCCCGAGATTGAGCTGAAATATAATACCAGCGAAAGCCACCAGAAAGTCGCCGAGGCAATCCAAAACATGTGGCGCAAGGAACTGGGCATTAACGTGGTGCTCGATAATCAGGAATGGAAAGTCTTCCTCAAAACCGTGGAGACGCAGGATTACGTCATCGCGCGCGCCGGTTGGGTTGGGGATTACAATGACCCCAACACATTTATGGATATGTGGGTGACCGATGGCGGCCATAACAACACGGGCTGGTCCAGTAAACGTTACGACGAACTCATTGAACTTTCTGCCGCTGAGGGCAACAAATCCAAGCGTCTGAAATACTTTCAGGAGGCCGAGAAAATTCTCGCCAGCGAGATGCCCATGTTGCCGATTTACTTTTACGTGCGCTCCAGTCTTCGCCAACCGAGTGTGAAAGGGTGGTGGTCTAACGTACTCGATCATCATCCTTACAAGCATGTGTACCTTGAGGACTGACGCCAAATGATCCGCTTCATCCTTATCCGTTTGCTGCAGGCCATCCCGGTATTGTTCATCATCGCCACCATCACTTTTTTTATGGTTCGTCTCGCGCCCGGAGGGCCGTTCACTGAGGAGAAAACCATCCCGGTGGAGATCCGCAAAAAAATGGAGGAACACTACGGCCTTGATCGTCCGTTGTGGGAGCAATACCTTTTATATTTCGGCATCATTTCCAAAGAGGTGGATAAACATCGGTTGGAGTTCGCTGGCGACAAAGACGCTGCTGAGTTTTCGCCTGAGGGCAAAAATTTTACCGTCACTGCTACGCGTGGAAGTGTACTCACCACCACTGGCCAATCCCCTGGCCAATGGCATTCACGCGTAGTGCCAGAGACCGAGCGCGTCTCGGAAAACCATGAAGTTCTTGTCTTTCGCCGTGAACGGTCCGGCCTGCTCTTTGGCGAATTGGGTCCGTCCTTCAAATATATTGGTTGGGATGTGGAAGATCTCATTCGGCGTTCTTTTCCCGTCTCAATGCAGCTCGGACTGTGCGCTCTGGCGATTGCATTGTGCATCGGACTGCCCGCCGGCATCATCGCTGCGCTCAAGAAAAATTCTCTGCTTGATTACGTGCCGATGTCCACTGCCATGCTTGGTATTTGCCTGCCCACCTTCGTGATGGGGCCGTTGCTAATTCTGATTTTCTCTTCCAGCCTTGGTTGGTTTAGCCCAATCGGTTGGTACACGTGGGGCGATATGGTGTTGCCCTCGCTCACGCTCGGCCTTTACTACGCGGCGTATGTTGCTCGCCTCACGCGCGGCGGAATGCTTGAGGTGCTCAATCAGGATTTCATCCGCACTGCTCGCGCCAAGGGTGCCAGTGAAACGCGTGTCATCCTCAAACACTCCCTTCGTGGCGGCTTGTTGCCCGTAGTGTCCTTCCTTGGCCCTGCCTTTGCCGGTCTCATCAGCGGCTCGTTTGTCATCGAAACCATATTTTCCATTCCGGGACTCGGTAAATTCTTTGTCACCGCCGCTTTTAACCGCGACTACACGATGGTCATCGGCACTGTCCTCTTTTATGCCGCGCTCATCATTTTGATGAACTTACTCGTCGACATCCTGCAGGCTTGGCTCAACCCCCGCACGCGTCTGGAATCATGACCAACGCTGAAGCTGCCATCCAACAAACCGTGAGCGCTTCGCTCTGGCGCGATGCGTGGCGTCGCTTGTCGCAAAATCGGATGGCGCTAATCAGCACTATAATTTTCGGGCTCATCATTGTCATATGCCTGTTCGGTCCAATGCTCTTCGGCCAACACGATGGTGCGGAAAACAATCTCGCCAATAATTTCCAAAAACCCAGCAGTGAACATTGGTTTGGCACTGATGACCTAGGCCGCGATCTTTTTGTGCGCACCCTCGAAGGCGGGCGCATTTCGCTCGCAGTAGGATTTCTTGCCACGGCCGTTTCGCTCATGATTGGTGTGGTTTACGGCTCCATCGCCGGCTACGTCGGGGGTCGCACGGACGCGCTCCTCATGCGTATCGTTGATATTCTCTACTCACTGCCCTTCGTCATTTTTGTTATTTTATTGATGGTTATGTTTGGGCGAAATTTTATTTTGCTATTTATTGCCATCGGCGCTGTGGAATGGCTGACGATGGCGCGCATCGTTCGCGCCCAGATTATGGCGCTCAAGGACACAGAATTCGTCGAAGCCGCGCGCGCTTTAGGTTACAGTAATGCCCGAATTATTTTTGGCCATCTGCTGCCCAATGTGCTGGGACCGGTCATTATTTATTCCAGTCTTACAGTGCCGGCGGTGATGTTACTGGAAGCTGTGCTCAGCTTCCTCGGGCTCGGAGTGCAACCGCCCATGAGTTCGTGGGGATTGCTCATAAAGGACGGTGCTGAGAAAATTGATGTGTACCCGTGGCTGCTCATTTTCCCAGCCATCTTTTTCTCGGCCACCTTGTTTAGCTTGAACTTTATCGGTGATGGATTGCGCGATGCGCTGGATCCCAAATCATCGAAGGACTGATATGGCATTAATTGAAGTAGACAATTTGAAAACCTACTTTCACACGCGCAACGGCGTGGTTAAGGCGGTGGATGATATTTCGTTCACGTTGGAAAAGGGCGAGATTCTTGGCATCGTGGGCGAATCAGGCTCGGGCAAGTCAGTGACGGTGCACACGCTGATGGGTCTCGTGCCGCAACCTCCCGGACGAATCGAGGGCGGGACGGCGAAGTTTGATAATAGTAATTTGCTCACGGCTGATGAATCGGTTCTGCGGTCGTTGCGTGGCAAACGCATCTCGATGATTTTTCAAGATCCGATGACTTCACTCAATCCGTACCTTCGGATTTCCGAACAACTCATAGAACCCCTGCTGATTCACGGTCAAGCCAATCACGAAGAGGCTTTGAAGCGCGCCGTCAGCATGCTCGAGAAAGTCGGCATGAGCGATGCCGCCGAGCGCGTTCATTCGTATCCGCACGAGTTTTCCGGGGGCATGCGCCAGCGCGTCATGATCGCCATGGCACTCATCACCGATCCGGAAGTGCTCATTGCCGACGAGCCCACCACCGCGTTGGACGTCACCGTGCAGGCGCAAATTCTGCGGCTGCTTAAGGATTTGCAGAGTGACCTCGGCGTGTCGGTGATTTTCATCACGCACGATTTGGGCGTGATCGCCGAGCTGGCCGATCGCGTGGTGGTGATGTATCGCGGTCACATCGTGGAGCAGGGCGATGTGTTACCTGTTTTTGAGAACCCGCAACATCCCTATACCAAAGGCCTGCTCGCCTGCCGGCCGCGTTTGGAATCCACGTTCAAAGTGTTGCCCACCGTTTCCGATTACCTAGACGAAACGGAAGTGGCCGGCCAAATCGAGCTCAGTGAAAAACCCGATGCCGTCGCCTGCATCGAGGCGATGCAAAAAATCGATGAGCTGGAAATTGACGAAACCGATTTATTGCTAGAAGTGAACGATCTTCACGTACATTTCCCCGAACGCAGGGGATTTTTCTCCGGCCCGAAAGGTTGGGTGAAGGCGGTGGACGGCATCAGCTTCACTGTGCCGCGCGGCAGCACGCTCGGGCTCGTAGGCGAATCCGGCTGCGGCAAAACCACCACGGGTCGCGCTATTCTGAACCTAGTGGTGCCCACGAGTGGAAGCGTAAAATTCATGGGCGTGGAAATCGCTGGCCGCAATGCCGCCGCCATGCTGCCACTGCGCAAGCGAATGCAGATCGTTTTCCAAGATCCGTATTCCTCGCTCAATCCGCGTCTCACCATCGAACAGGCACTCACCGAGCCGATGGCCGTCCACGGCATCGGCAGTAACCACGCTGACCGCCGCGACCGCGCGGCGGCCTTGCTGGAGGAAGTGGATTTAGACCCGCACTTTCTGCGCCGCTACCCGCACGAATTTTCCGGCGGCCAACGCCAGCGCATCTGCGTGGCGCGGGCCCTGTCGCTCGAGCCAGAGTTCATTGTTTGTGACGAAGCCGTCAGTGCGATGGACGTCTCCGTACAGGCGCAGGTTTTGAATTTATTGAAGGAACTCCAAGCGCGACGCAACCTTACTTACATTTTCATCAGCCACGATCTTAGCGTCGTCAAATTTATGGCCGACACCATGGCCGTCATGCGCGCCGGAAAAATTGTGGAACAAGGCAGGGCCGAAGCCATCTACGCCAACCCCGTCGAGGATTACACCCAAAGTCTCATCGACGCCATCCCCAGCGACAGCATCGATTCTATCAAACAGCGTGTGGCAAAATAAACTTGCTATGGCGTCTCGCCGGCCCCGGTTTCAAGACCACCTATACCTTGGTCTACTTGGCTTGATTGCAGAGTTACTTTTTGTCTTCTCCACTATCGCTCGTCGCAGGAGCAGGGTTCGTGGTGGCTGGCGTGTTTGTGAGAGGTTGTGTGGGTTGATTAGTGGAGGGCTGTGCAGGGTTATTGGTGAGGGGCGCGTTGGGTGTGTTGGTTGTAATGGTAGGAATTAAGCTGGTACTGCCACCATTGATCGAGTTAGTCGGAATCGCGCCGCCGCTTTCTTCGCCAATTGGAGCGACGGATTTCTGTGCCTTTGCTTTACCTTTATTTGTGCTGGCCGTGTTTGTTTCACTGCTGCGTTTATTCATGATGGATAGCACGAGGCACAGGACAAGGAACAGGATGGTACAATATTTAGTGAGCTGGGTGAGCACATTGCCGGCGCCGGCGCCGAAGAGGGCGTCGGTGGTTCCGCCGCCAAAGGCGGTGCCGAGGCCAGCTTCTTTTTTTGGCAGTTGTACGAGGACCAGCAGAATGAGAAACAGACTGATTAAAAATAGGATGATGGTGAGAGCGAAATTTAAAATATCCATTGAGTTTCCTTAATTGAGTGTATTGGTAATAATTTCAATAAAACTTTTTGCTTCTAGTGACGCGCCACCCACGAGCGCGCCGTCTACATCGGGTTGGCCCATCAGCTCGCGTGCGTTGTCGGGCTTTACGCTGCCGCCATATTGGATCCGCACTTCGGCGGACACACTGGCGGGCAACTGGCTGCGGATGAACGCGTGCGCGGTTTGTGCCTGTTCGGTTGTGGCGGTCTTGCCGGTTCCGATTGCCCATACGGGCTCGTAAGCGATAATGGTGTCGCGCAACTGGTCGTCAGTCAACCCTGTAAGACTGCCGCGGATTTGTTCGCCCACCACTTCCTCGGTTTGGTTGGTCTCGCGTTGGGCGAGCGTTTCGCCCACGCAAACAATCGGCTTGAGACCCGCTGCCAGCGCAGCTTTAGCCTTGGCGTTTACTAGTGCATCGTTTTCCTTTTGGATCGCGCGCCGCTCGGAATGGCCGAGAATCACAAAGTGCACCAGCAACTCGCGCAACATTCCAGCGGCAATCTCGCCGGTGAACGCGCCGTAATCTTGCTCGCTCATATTCTGTGCGCCAAGGCGTATGCGAGTTTCACGAATGGCCACCGACACTCTCTCCAACGCAGTGAAGGGTGGGCACAGTACCACGTCCACTTCTGTTTGATTGGCGAGCTCGAGCTTGAGACTGTCCACCAGTTCCATGGCTTCGGCCACGGTTTTTTTCATCTTCCAGTTTCCTGCTACAATTAATTTTCGTTCTTTATTCATTCGTTAAAATTATTTTTCAGAAAGCACGGCTACGCCTGGCAATTCGTTGCCTTCGAGGAACTCAAGACTGGCACCGCCGCCCGTACTCATAAAAGTGACCTGGTCGGCCAAACCATTTTGGTTCAGTGCCTTCACGCTGTCGCCGCCGCCGATGATGCTTACTGCACCCGCACCCGTGGCGGCTGCGACTGCGACTGCGATGGCCATTGTGCCTTTGGCGAAACGGGCGTCCTCAAAAATTCCCATCGGGCCATTCCACAAAATTGTTTTCGCCCCGGTGATGGCCTCGGCATAACGTCCGGCGGTGGCGGGGCCAATATCTACGCCTTCACGACCGTCGGGGATGTCCTCGATACTGTTCACCACAGGGTTGGCCCACGCACCATCGTTCATTTGTGAAATCAAATTATCATTCGGCAACAGAAACTCCACATCGCGTTCAGCCGCTTTGTCCAGTGCGGCTTGGGCGATGTCCACTTTATCCGGTTCCACCAGCGAATTACCTACGGATTTGCCAAGCGCAAGCTTGAAGGTGTAAGCCATCGCGCCGCCAATTAAAATCGTGTCGGCCTTTTCGATTAAGCGATCGATGACTTTGATTTTGTCCGATACTTTCGCGCCGCCGAGGATGACCACAAAAGGTTTGTTCGGTGCATCCAGTTCTTCCCCAAGAAATTGCAATTCACGTTCCATTAACAAACCCGCCGCACATTGGCCGCCACGCGCGTTGATGATTTCCGCGATCCCCGCTGTTGATGCGTGCGCGCGATGTGCCGCGCCAAAGGCGTCGTTTACAAATACATCCACGTTGGTCGCAAGTTGTTCAGCGAAGTTTGATTCGTTGGCCTCTTCGCAGGAATGATAGCGGACGTTTTCCAGGAGTAAGATTTCGCCGTTCCCCAAATTGTTAATCGCGACCTGAGCGATCTCGCCCACGCAATCACCGGTGAAAGCCACTGGTTGCTTGAGGAGTTCGGCGAGTTTATCGGCCACCGGTCGTAAGCTCATCGAAGCCACGCGCTGACCTTTGGGCCGGCCAAGATGCGCGGCAAGGACGATGCGTGCCCCTTTTTCAATGAGTGTTTTCAGAGTGGGCAACGTGGCGCGTATGCGTGTGTCATCATTGATGACCATCGTGTTGCCGGATTCCTCCATCGGCACATTGTAGTCCACCCGCGTAAATACGCGTTTTCCCTGCAAATTCAGGTCGTTAACAGTCAGTTTCGGCATAAACGGGGGAGGAAGAATAGCGCACCATATGACTCAATAAAAGCAGAAAAACTGGGGTTTTACCTTGTTCTAGTGAATCATCAAAAAGTCCATCGCCTTGGAAAAATCTTCCGGGAAGGGCGATTCCAGCGTGATGCGTTTACTGCTGGAGGGGTGATCGAAGCCTAATGAAAAAGCGTGCAGCATTTGGCGCGGGGCGGTGTAGCCGGTGGCTTGGGTGAAAGCGCGGGCGGGGCGACCACCGTAGACGGCATCGCCCACCACAGGGCAGCCGAGGTGCTGGAGGTGCACGCGGATTTGGTGTGTGCGGCCGGTGTGCAAGGTAGCTTCCATCAGCGCGGAGTGATTGAGTTTTTCCAACACACTAAAATCTGTGTGCGCCTCGCGCCCATTGGGCGTGATGGCAATTTTTTTACGATGCACCGGATGGCGCGCTAACGGCTCTTTCACCGTGTGCTTTGGCTTGGAGGGTTGGCCGCACACGAGGGCGTGATAGATTTTGGTGGTGGTACGTTCGGCAAACTGCACGGAGAGCGCGAGGTGGGCGTCGTCGTTCTTGGCCACCACGATGCAGCCGCTCGTATCTTTATCCAGACGATGCACGATGCCCGGACGCGCCACGCCGCCGATGCCGCTGAGTTGGCCGTTGCAATGATGCAGCAGTGCATTCACCAATGTGCCGGTGTCGTGACCAACGGCGGGGTGTACCACGAGCCCGGCAGGTTTATTTAGCACTAGCAAATGGTCGTCCTCAAAAAGGATGTCCAGAGGGATGTCCTCAGACAGTGTCTTGGTTGCGATGGGCTCGGGCCATTCAATGGTAATCGCCTCACCTGCGCGCGGGTGGTGGGTGGCCTTGGTTTGTTCGCCACCCACTTGCACGTCACCGTTTTCGATAAGGCGTTGGAAGGTGCCGCGCGAGGTTTCAGGAAAGTGCTCCTGCAAAAACTTGTCCAGCCGCGCCTTGGGTTGCGAGGTCTCGACGCGCAGTGTTTCGCGGCGGCTCATACCTCTTTCAAGGGATGGCTTCGCAGCTTGGCCCACAATATACCACCGGCGATGACCAAGCCGATGCTGATGAGTTGCCCCGGAGCCAAACCGCCCAGCGTGTTGCCGCGTGGGTCGTCACGCAAAAACTCAATGCCAAAGCGAATGACCGCGTATCCGAGCAAATACGCGGCGAAGACGTGCCCGTCGAATTTGCGTTTTCGAAATAAAAGTGCCAGTCCAGCGTAGAGTGAAAAGTTCAGTAGCGATTCATAAACTTGAGTGGGATGGACATTGCCGGGATGGGTGGGGTGCCCATCGGGAAACGTTACCGCCCAGGGCAACGCGCAGGTTTTCCCATAACAACAGCCGGTCATAAAACAGCCCAGCCGCCCGAAGGCGTGTCCCAGCGCGATGCTCGGCGCGAGGGCATCGAAGGTGGCCCACACGGGCATTTTTTTCACGCGCGTGAAAATGATGATGGCCGCGCTCGCGCCAATGAGCGCCCCGTGGAACACCAAGCCGGAGCGTTGGAAGAGCAATTCCTTGAGTGGTTTACCGGTGTCGCCTTCGTTGATAACGTACAGCAACTTGGCACCGGCGATACCGCAAATGAAAATCCACAGCACGAGGTTGGAGAGATCTTCTGCGCTAAGGCCGATCTTCATCCCGCGCCGCCCAGCCGTCCACAATCCCAGCATAAAGCCCGAGGCCAGCAAAATACCGTACCAATGAACCGTTAACCCGCTAATCGTAAATGCAACCGGATGCACGCGGAACGTTAATCCGCACGGCACCCCGGAGCAAGCTTGGCTTATTTGACTGTATGTACCGGCGGTTTTGAGGTAACCATGCGCGGTGTCGACGTTGATTATGGAAGTGGAGGCGCACGCGTCGGAGCGGTTGGTGTTGGCGGAGGGCCAGACACCGGCCGCGGAGCTGGCACGTTACAAGCGTTTCCTCAAGGACGAAGCGGCGCGTCTCAAGAAGCTGCATCGCGGCGGCGGCCTCGGGCGCGAGGTGTGCCATGCGCGGGCAGCGGTGATTGACGCGCTCATCCGGCATTTGATTGATACGGCCATCAGGCTAGCGCCTTTGGGGAAATTTAAATCGCCACCGGCCATCGCCGTGGTGGCCATCGGCGGTTATGGCCGCGAGGAACTAAATCCGCAAAGTGACATCGATATTCTTTTTCTATGTGACGATCGCCTGCTGGCTAAACCGAAGCCGGAAGAATTTTTGCAAAGTGTTACAGATACGGTGTTGTATACATTGTGGGATGTGGGACTGAAGATTGGCCACTCGGTGCGGCGTGTGCGCGATTGTGTGGGGGAGGCAAACAAGGACATGCAAAGTAAAACGGCACTGATCGAATCGCGCCGCGTGGCTGGGGATGAATCATTGTTTAAAAAAATGGAGCACGCCGTGCACGTCAAATGTGTGAAACCGTACGTGGCGGATTACATTGTGGCGCGGTTAAAGGATCAAGCGGGGCGGCGAGCCAAGTACGGAAACGCGGTGACGATGCAGGAGCCGAATATCAAAAACGGCTGCGGTGGCCTGCGCGATTATCAAAATCTGCATTGGATGATGCACTTCCGCGAGGGGTCTCGAATGATGGAGGATTTGGAGGCACGTCAGGTGGTGACCAAAGCCGAGGCGGAACGGCTGGAGGCGGCGTATTCTTTCCTGCTGCGTGCACGCAATGAGCTACATTATCAGATGGATCGCCCCGTGGAGGTGCTCACCAAAGCCGTGCAACCGAAGGTGGCATGGCAGCTGGGCTACACCAATCGATCGCCCGCCAAGCGGTTGGAAGCGTTTATGGGGGATTATTATAAGCACGCGCGCCACATCGATCTTACCGTGCGGGCTATCGAACAACGCCTCGCGCTTGTGCCGCGTCCGGCTTGGCAACAGGCACTTGGCCGTTGGGTGAGTGGTCGCAAGGAACAGGTGATTGATGGGTTTACGATCGAGGACGGCGCGATCAACACCACCAACCGCCGTGTGTTTCGCGATCAACCGCGCAAATTGATGCGCGTTTTTTTGTTAATGCAACGCCACAGCCTACGTTTGCATCCGGATCTCGCACAAATCATTCGCCAACAAGTGTGGCTGGTGGATCGTACCTTTCGGGAGGACCCGCACGTGCACGAGACATTTCTGGAAATCCTCAACCATCCCGGCGCGGTCGGCCGTATTTTGCGTCGGATGCACGAGCTGGATTTGTTGGGCAAATTTCTGCCGGAGTTTGGCCGTCTGACGTGTCTTGTGCAGCACGAGTTTTATCATCAATATACCGTGGACGAACACACGCTGGTGTGCCTTGAAAAACTCGACGGCTTATGGGATGAAACATGGCCGGATTACCGGCGCTACCACGAAGTGTTTGAGGAAATTGAGCGCCCATCCACCCTGTATCTCGCATTGTTGTTGCACGACTCGGGCAAGGGTATTGAGAGCGACCGTCACGAACGCGAAGGCGCACGCGTGGCCGAGCACGTGGCTGATCGCATCGGCCTCGATGAAGTGGCAGCCGATAGTTTGCAGCTTGTCATTCGGCATCATCTCACAATGGTACAGGTGGCACAGCGGCGTGATTTGGAGGACCCACAGGTAGTCGAGCAGTTTGCTGAGGAAATGGAAACGGAAGAAAATCTGAACCTGTTAATGCTGCACACGCTTGCTGATTCGCTGGGCACGAGCGATGATTTATGGAATGGCTTTAAGGATGCTTCACAGTGGAGTTTGTTTTGGAAAACACGCGCACTCTTCCGTGAAGGTCCCGTGGCCGTGCGTGCGGAGGAAGAGGAACGTGCGGAAATTGAGGCCGAAGTCACCAAGCTTCTTGGCGTCCAAGTACCCGCCGAGGAAATCACAGCGCACTTTGAGCACCTGCCGATGCGTTATTTTCGTGCTTTGCCTGCCGATGAGATCGCTGAGGACATCGGGTTGGTTCATAAATTCATCCGGCTGCAAATCACCTTTGATGATCGAATGCTTGAGCCCGCCGTGGAATGGCAACGTGACCGCGATCGTGGTTATGCTGTGGCAAGCATTTGCACGTGGGATCGTCCCGGACTTTTCAGCCGCATCACCGGCGTGCTCGCCCAGTGCGGGTTAAATATTTTAAGTGCGCAGATTTTCACGCGTGGCGACTCGATGGTGCTCGATCATTTTCACCTCACCGATGCCCGCACCGGTCAGCTGCCCACCGGTGAGCAGCGCGCGCAATTCACCGAACGCCTCAAGCCCGCCCTCGCCGCGCACGAGGATCCCGATCTTGACCTTGGGGAGATTCCTGATTCCGGCATCGAATACACCTCGCTCACCGGCGAACACATCCCAACCGCCATACATTTCGACAACCGCTCCAGCGCCGAATTCACCGTACTCGATCTCGAAGCCGAGGATCACGTGGGGCTCCTCTACGCCGTCACCCACACCCTCAACGCTCTTGGTCTCACCATCGAACTCGCCCGAATCAATACCGAAAAAGGCGGCGCCAACGACAGTTTCTACCTCACCGACATTGATGGGGGGAAAGTAGAAGACGAAAGCCGTCAACAATTCATCACCGCAATGCTCCGCCATGTCATCGCCGCACTGCACGAGGCTTAATCGATTATCCCTCCAATACCGCCATTGCCACCGCTTGGCTGCCGTTGTGGCTGAGGCTGACATGGACGTTTTTACCGCCTTGTTCGAGTAACAGAATTTTTCCGCGGCTGTGCAGTTTTACTGTTGGGCGGCCTTTTGGTTGGTGAAAGATTTCGATATCGTGCCAGCTGAGTTGTGTGCCGATGCCGGTGCCAAAGGCTTTGCTGATCGCTTCCTTGCCGGCGAAGCGCACGGCGATACATTGGGCTGGGTCGCTTTGCGAAAGGCAGTATTTAATTTCCTCCTCGCGTAGCACACGATTCAAAAACCGCTTGTGCCAGCGCTTATAGATTTCACGGATGCGTTTTATTTCCACAATGTCGATACCGGTGCCAAAAATCATCCGCGATAGTCTTTCATTAGCCGCAGCATTTCTTTCACCGCTCGTGGCAGCCCTACTTTCACGGCGTGGCTGATGATGGAGTGGCCGATGTTTAACTCCTCCAAATACGGTACGCCGTGGAGGGTGGTCAGGTTTTCGTAATTGAGCCCGTGCCCCGCATTCACGCGCAAGCCGAGGCTGTGCGCGTGCTCCGCGGCGGCGATGAGGCGGTTTAGTTCCCTCTGGCGGGTGCGGGCATTGCCGAAGTGCTCGCCAAATTGGCCGGTGTGCAGCTCGATAAATTGAGCGCCTGAGCGCGCGGAGGCGTCCACTTGTTTGGCGTCAGGATTGATAAACAAACTGACTTCAATGCCGGCTTTTGCCATTTTTTTGCAAGTGCGCTTGAGCGCGGGTAATTGTCCGGCCACATCCAGTCCGCCTTCGGTGGTGATTTCTTCCCGTTTCTCCGGCACGAGACACACGGTTTCCGGTTTGGTGTACAGAGCGATGCGCACCATCTCAGCGGTATTGGCCAATTCGAAATTGAACTGAACGTTCACCGCCTTGCGTAGCGCGGCGATGTCAGAATCCAAAATATGGCGGCGATCTTCGCGCAAATGCGCTGTGATGCCGTGCGCACCTGCGGCCTCAGCGGCGATGGCGGCGTCCACAGGCGAAGGCTCGCGACGGCTTTGTCCACGCTGGCCACGATAACGCGCCTCGCGCAGCGTCGCGACATGGTCGATGTTGACTCCCAGCTTAAGCACCGAGCCACGCTACGCAAATTCCCTCGCCTTGCCAACTCTGCGGTGTGTGTTAAAAATCTGTTGTGAAATTCCCAATGCTCATCATCGCCGCGTTGTTTACGGCGGGAGTGCTGATGGGCGAATGGATTATGCTTTCGACCGAATGGGTACTGGTACTGGCATTGCTCTTGGCAGGTGTGGCACTGGCCGCCGTGTGGCTGGGCCAACGCTGCGACGGGGCGGTTTCGGTTCAAGTGGGATTCCTTAATGACCACCTCGGGATGGCTTCCGGCGTGGCGAATGCCGTACGGCAAGTGGCTTTGGTTGCAACGATTGTGCTGACGGGCTGGGCGAACTACGTGCGGCAGACCGAGCCCATTTCACCGAATGATCTGCGGCATCACATTCCGGAGGGCGGTGCAATTGTCACGCTGCGCGGCGAATTGGCTTCTACGCCGACAAATCGCCGTGCGGGCGTGGTAGAGCGAACCTCGCTGCGTATTCGCGCCGAGAGCATTACTCGCCGTGGGAAAAGCGAACCGACCCACGGGATGGTGACGGTGATGACCACCAATCAACTGGGCGAAGATTTTTATGCCGGGCAAATCGTAGAGGTGGACGGCTTGCTCATCCAGCCCGAGCACGCGAAGGCACTGGGGTTGTACGACCATCGGGAAAGCCTGCGGCGGCGCGGCATTTATTTTGAATTGAATACCGACAAACTCACCCGCTGGAAAATTATTCCACAAACTTCCCCGCCGCGTCGGCCATTAGCAGATCGCTTTCGTGCGTGGGCGCGGCACAACCTCAGTCGAGGTTTGCCGGAACAAGATGAAGCACTTGAATTGCTGTGGGCGATGAGCCTCGGCTGGCGCACAGCACTCACAGGCGAAGTTGCTGCGCCCTTTATGCGCTCGGGCACAATGCATTTTTTTGCGATCAGCGGTTTGCACATTGGATTGGTGGCGGGAATTTTTGTAATTCTGCTGCGCGTGGTGCGCGTGCCGCGCGGGTGGGTGGGGGTTGTGGCGATTCCGTTGCTGTGGTTTTACACCGCGGCCACCGGTTGGCAACCCTCCGCCGTGCGGGCCACGGTGATGATGACGCTCATTCTCGCCGCGTGGTCGCTCAAGCGGCCGGTCAATATTTTGAACTCCCTCGGGATGGCGGCGTTCCTGATTTTGCTGTGGGACCCGCAACAGCTCTTCCGCGCGAGCTTTCAGCTTTCCTTCGCCGTGGTGTTCAGCCTTGCGTTAGTAATGCCGCCTATTGTGGATCGTCTGCAAACGGGCGTGCGGCCGGATCCATTCTTGCCACGCGAACTGTGGTCGCGCTGGAGGCGCTGGATGCTGGAACCCTCGTATTGGCTGGTGGGTGCCATCGCCGTTTCCTTTTGCGCGTGGCTCGCTTCGTTGCCGCTCATCGCGCATTACTTTCATTTATTTAACCCAGTGGCACTGCTGGCCAATGTGCCGGTGGTGGCGTGCGGCACGTTGGCGTTGGCGAGCTGTATGGCGAGTTTCATTTGTGGCGACTGGCTGGAGCCGCTCACGATTTTGTTCAATCATTCGGCGTGGTTTTTTATGACCTGTATGATGGTCATCAGCCAATGGACGGCCGACCTCCCCGGCGCGTGGCAATACGTACGCGCGCCCGCGCCGTGGATGATGGCCGGCTGGTACGCGATACTTTTCGGCGTGGGCACGGGTTGGTTTTTCAAACCCAACGTGCGCCGCTGGGCCTTGGGCGGCGGCGGCGTATTTGTAGTTTTGTTATTGGTCAATTGGAAAATTGATCGACAAGAAGTACGGCTCACAATGTTGCCGGAAGGCCCGATGATTCACGTGGAGGCAAGCGCGCAGACATCCGGTTTACTTATTGACACTGGCGACGCGATGGCGGCCGAGTATACCGTGCAGCGTCATTTGCAAACACGCGGCGTGGATGCCCTACACGCGGTGGCACTCACCCACGGCATCGGCCATCACATAGGTGGATTCACCAATTTATTGGCCGCGCAGCCGTTGGAACGCGTGTATTTGAGCCACGCAAAATCATCCTCACCATTTCAGAAAATAGTTCTGGCTGAATTAGCGCAACGCGGGAAATTGCAACACACCGTATCCGCTGGGGACACACTTGGGCCGTGGAAAGTTTTGCATCCGGCACCCGCTGATGATTTTCCCAAGAGCACCGACGACGCCCTAGTACTGCGCGGCGAATTCCACGGCGTCCGAGTGTTGCTCCTCTCCGATATTGGCCCGGACGGCTGCCAAGCGATGATTGCCCGCGGCTATAATTTAAAGGCAGACATCGTGGTCGCCGCTATTCCCAGCTACGGTGAACCGTTGAATGTCGGCTTGCTGCGCTTTATCCAGCCACGGGTGATTGTTATCCACGATAGTAAATACCCAATAGCCGATCGTTCTTCAGCCGAGTTGCTAAAACGCCTACGTGATAGTGGGATAGAAGTGTTTTCGGTACGGCACGAAAGAGGAATCCGCCTTACCATCACTCGCGGTGATTGGCGCTTGGAGAATTCAACAGGTGTCTTGTGGCGGAGCCGTTAAATATAGTGGTAATTCATTCGCTTATCGGCTGCACAAAACACCCAAGTCCAATGCACCCCAAGCCGTTTAATAAAAAAAACGCTGCTGCCAACACTGAAAGGGCCTCGCCGGTGCTAGTGTTTAGTGTGACGGAGCCGGCGGCGGATCCGGTGCGGATGTCGTAGCAAATCATTTTTTGGTCGTTGCGGAGGTAGAGGTGGCCGTTGGCTAGGGCGGGGTTGTTCCAGGTTTTCCCCGCGAGGGCAGGAAGACGGGCGATTTGTTGATGGGATTCGGGGGTGGCCTTGGCTAGGGCGAGGTCGCCGTTTTCGCATTGGATGATGAGGTGGCTTTGCGCTAGGAGAATTTGGCCGTGGCCGTAGTTTTCGCCGCGCCATTTTTCTTCGCCGGTTTGGGCATTAATGCAGACGAGGT
The DNA here is from genome assembly GCA_028343615.1 of Verrucomicrobiota bacterium. Lineage (GTDB taxonomy): Bacteria > Verrucomicrobiota > Verrucomicrobiia > Limisphaerales > UBA1100 > JACNJL01. The sequence goes on along the minus strand of JAOLZA010000025.1, from coordinate 18,379 downwards.
ATGCGGCGTTGTCTGAGTTGCCATCATCGAGCCCGTAAATGTAGCCTTCATGCAGCACGGAGCTGGTGAATTTATTTTTCAGATTTTTATTTTCCCAAACGAGGTTGGCAGAAAATTGTTCGGCGGTCTTTTTTATTTTGATGAGGCCGCAACCGGTGCCATAGCCGGCACTGATAAAAATGTGCGTGTCATCGACTACGATGGGTTGGGCGATGTTGTTGTCATAGCTCACAGTCCATTTTACAGACCACATAATTTTGCCGTCCTTCAGTGAGAGTCCTTGAATCGCGCGACCAGCGCAGAGTAGGATTTGTTCGCGACCAGCGAGCGTGGTGGTGAAGGGCGACATGTACGCCTGCTTTTCGGCTGCAGAACGCCACAATACTTCGCCGGTCATTTTATCCAACGCAAACACTGTGTGTTTGGCCGAGCCCGCGCGGGCGCCGGCGGTGATGATGAGTTTTTCACCAGCCACCCACGGTGAGGCGCAAGTGCCGAAGGGGAGGTTGCGTGTGCCGAAGGCGCCGTAAATATTTTTCTGCCAAATCACTTTGCCAGTGTCGGCGTTGAGGCAATGGAGTTGGCCTTCGGCACCGATCGTGTACAAGCGGCCGTCATCGTACGTAGGCGTGGAGCGTGGCCCCACGCCGCCCATCGCGGATTTGTCGTTGAATTTTCCAGCGTATGTATGCCGCCACAAACCTCGCCCATCGACGAGATTATAGCAGGTGACCACTTCGCCCTCGGCCCATTGCTCGAGTGTGAAGAGGCGGCCGCGGGCGACGGTAATTGAGGCGTGGCCGCCGCCGACTTGAGTGGTCCATGCGGGTTTGGGCGGGGCCGTGTCCCAATCGGTGCGAATGGTGGGGCCGTTGTAAACGCCATCGCGTCGTGCGCCGCGATAGCCCGGCCAATGCGCGGGGTCATCGGTGTTGAGTTTGCGGTCGGAGTATTTCCAGTCCGCAGCGTTGGGCGCGGCCAGTACCCAACGAAGATCGCCAGGCAAGCCGCGTCCGTCCCAGTCCAGACGCGTCCAGCCGGCTTTGGTCATTAAGAAAATGCCTAGGATAAATTGGATGATCAGAAAGAGGATCAACATCACCGTCTTGCCGCCGCGCCACGGAAGGTGATGCCGCCACAACAGCCAAATGGCCAGCGGTGGGCATAGGTAGCTGGCCAGACGTGGGGAGACCGGGGGCTTGGTATCGCTCATTACCGGAGTATATCCGTGTCTTCCCCGAGAGTAAACGTTTTGGCATCTGCACGCGGAATGTTTATAATGAGCTCATGGCCAGCCCTTTCCTCACCGCCGCGTGGCGCGATTTGCTTTTTCTGAATTGGCGGGTGAATCCCGTATTGCTTGAGCCGCATCTGCCGGCGGGCACGGAGTTGGATCCTTGGGGCGGCGCGCATTGGGTGAGCCTCGTTGGATTTCAGTTTCAGGATTTGACGGTGAAAGGAGTGCCTGCGTTGGGCCACCGGGATTTTCCGGAGATCAATCTGCGTTTTTATGTGCGACGTAAAGTAGATGGCAAAGTGCGGAGGGGAGTGGTGTTTTTGCTTGAATTGACGCCGCGCCGCATTGTCGAGTGGGTAGCGCGGGCGGTTTACAATGAGCCGTACCAAACGCTGCCAATGCGCAGTGCCGTGAGTGAAACTCAAACACAATACGAATTACAACAAGCTGATAAGTGGCAAGGCATTGCCGCGCGGCCGATGGGCGCTTGGCGCGAGCCGAATCCGATGGAGGAATTTTTCATCGAACACTATTGGGGCTACAATCGACAAACCGACGGCGGTACGATGGAGTATGAAGTTACCCATCCTAAGTGGCGCACGCGTCCGGCTCAGTTGGCGCGATTCGATTTAGATGTGGAAACATTGTACGGCTCCGAATGGCTCAGCACGCTTACGCAGAAACCGGACAGCGTGGTGCTGGCGGATGGTTCGGAAGTGGTGGTGTTGTCAGGTAAGCGATTTTAATTACTCCAAAATCTCTTTCACCACGCGGGCGGGGCGATCGTTGGTGAGTTTTTGGGGTTGGCCGCCGTGGTGGTAGGTGAGCTGGGTGTGGTCGAGGCCGAATTGGTGGAGGAGGGTGGCTTGGTAATCGTTGGCGGTGACCTTATCGACGGCGGCGCGGTGGCCGACTTCGTCGGTTTCACCATAGATGGTGCCGGGCTTGAAGCCGCCGCCGGCGATCCAGGTGCTAAAGCCTTGGCCATTGTGGTCGCGGCCGGGTTTGCTTCGGGATTGCACAACCGGCAGCCGTCCGATCTCGCCACCCCAATGGACGACGGTGCTGTCGAGAAGGCCGCGTTGTTTTAAATCGGTGACGAGCGCGGCGGCGGGTTGATCGGTGCGGCGGCAAATGGACGGCAGACTGGCGTGGATGTTTTCGTGGTTATCCCACGGCTGGCCGTTGAGGAAGAGCTGTACGAAACGCACACCGCGTTCGACGAGTCGCCGGGCGATGAGGCAGCGGGTGCCGTATTCCTTCGTTTCGTTTTGATCGATGCCGTACAGCTTTCGGGTGGTCTCGCTTTCCCCGCTGATATCGAGCGCTTCCTTGGCGGCGGTCTGCATGCGGGCGGCCAGTTCGAAGCTGGCGATGCGCGACTCGAGGGCGTCTTCGCCGGGCAACACCTCGGTTTGGTGGGCATTGAGGTCGCTGAGAAATTGTAGGAAATTTTCCTGCGGCGCACCGAGTAGATGCCCGGGGGCGTCGAGGTTGAAGATGCGTGGTTCCTTGGCGCGCAGGACGGTACCCTGATAGAGACTGGGCAGCCAACCGTTGCTCCAGTTGTGATTGCCATCGACCGGTTTGCCGCCGGGATCCTTTAGCACCATGTAGGCGGGAAGCTCGTCGTTTTCGCTGCCGAGCCCGTAAGTGAGCCAGGCGCCGAGGCTGGGTCGGCCGGTGATTCCCGGGATGCCGGCGTTGATATACCGGATAGAGACCTCGTGGCCATTGTGGCCGGTGTGCATACTGCGAATGAGGCAGAGATCGTCGGCGATCTTCGCGGTGTGGGGCAGCAGTTCGCTGAAATCCATGCCGCATTGGCCGTGCTTCTTGAATTGCCACGGGCTGCCGAAGAGCTTGCGGCTGGCTTCGTTAGCAAAGCTGTACTGGACGTTGCCGGTGTAGTCCATGCCGTCGCAGCGTTGCAGCTCGGGCTTGGGGTCTGTGAGGTCCATGTGGCTCGGGCCGCCGTGCATGAAGAGGGAAATCATCGCCTTGGCCCGGGGCGCAAAGTGCGGTTGCTTGGGCTTCAGATCAAACCGACGCTGTGCACGTGGGATGTCCTTGGGCGTGCCGAGCAGTTTCTCACGCTGCAACAACCACGCCAGCGCCAGGCTACCAATGCCCATGGCGTTGCGGGCAAGGAATTGGCGGCGGGTGTGGGCGAGGTCGTTCATGATTGTCGAATGTTCAAGGACCAAGGCCCCATGACCAAGAAATATCCAATGACCCATGACACAAACTTGGGGATCGGGTTTTGGGCATTGGTCATTACGCCAGTATCTCCTTCACGATTTTGCCCGGTTGACCATCGGTCAGGGTTTGTTCTTGGCCGGCGCGTTTGTAGGTGAGCTGTTCGTGGTTGAGGCCGAACAGGTGCAGGAGGGTGGCGTGGTAATCGAAATGGTTGACTGTATCCTGCACAGCGCGGTGGCCCCATTCGTCGGTGGCGCCGTGGATGTGCCCGGGTTTGAAGCCGCCACCGGCGAGCCACATGGAAAAGCCGTAGGTGTTGTGGTCGCGGCCGGGACTCTTTTCGTTTTGCACCACGGGTAGGCGCCCCATTTCGCCGCCCCAATGGACGACTGTGCTGTCGAGCAGACCGCGTCCCTTGAGATCCTTGATGAGCGCGGCGATAGGCCGGTCGATTTTCTTGCAGGACGCGGGCAGGGCGTTGGTGATGTTACCGTGGTGATCCCAGTATTGGTTCTTGGTGAACACCTGCACGAACCGTACGCCGGCCTCCACCAATCGTCGGGCGATCAGGCAGCGCGTTCCGAAATCTTTGGTGGTCGGATCGTCGATACCGTACAGCTGCTTGGTGGCCTCGCTTTCGCCGGAGATATCCATGACCTCCGCTGCGGCAGTCTGCATGCGGGCCGCCAGCTCAAAGCTGGCAATGCGTGCTTCGAGATCCAGTTCGCCGCCGGAGGGGCCGCCATTCAGTTCGCTAAGGAATTCTAGAAAATTTTCCTGTGGCTTACCGCGCAGGGCGGGTGGGGGATCGAGATTGAGAATGCGCGGTTCGCGGGCGCGGACGACTGTGCCTTGGTACAGGCTGGGCAACCAGCCGGGCGACCAGTTCAATACGCCAAGCACGGGGATATTCACCGGATCGCGGAGTACCATGTAGGCGGGCAGGTTTTGGTTTTCCGTGCCGAGCCCGTAGGTGAGCCAGCTGCCGAGCGACGGCCGGCCGTCGGTGGTGCGGCCGCTGTTCATCGCGTGGATGGACTGACCGTGATTGTTCACGCCGGTGTGCATGCTACGAATGAGGCAGAGCTCATCGGCCACCTCGCCAAATCCGGGTACGAGCTCGCTGAAGTCTATGCCGCATTGGCCGTGTTTCTTGAACTTCCATTTACTGGCGAGCACCTTGCTGCTCGCCTGGGCGGCGTTGTCGTATTTTATTTTTTCCGGAAAATCGCGGCCGGCCCACTCGTCGAGCTGGGGCTTGGGATCGCAAATATCCATCTGGCTCGGGCCGCCCTGCATGAAGCAGGAAATCATCGCTTTGGCGCGCGGGGCGTGATGAGGCTGCTTGGGCAACAACGTATGCGCGGCGGATTCCAGATCCGACTTCACCGGCTTGGCCAGTAACCCCTCGCGCTGCAATAGCCACGTCAACGCCACGCCCCCGATCCCCATCGCATTCTGCGCGAGGAAATGCCGGCGGCTGGATGTCGTGTAATCGGTCATTGGTTGTTAACTACAGAGGCACAGAGAGATGAATTGGAAATAATCTCTGTGCTCTCAGTGTCTTTATGGTGAATCATTCCACATATACAAAATTGTTTGCACTCATCAGCGCCTGACAATAGTTGGCTAAGGCGGTGAGTTCCGGGGTCTTGTCTTTGCGCTCTTTGAATACGGCGGTTTGGCGGTGGACAAATTCGCGCGACTTGTAGAGTTGCTCGGGCGTGGCGGCGCGGCCGAAGGCATGTTGCCAGCCGACGGTGAGTTGGGCATCAAGATCGTCCTTGGCGGCGGCTTGTAAACGCTCGGCCATGGCGCGGCTTTGGCTAATGACAAAGGCGTTGTTCATGAAGATCAAGGCTTGAGGCGCCACGATGGAGACGGGGCGTTTGGCGCAGTTGGGCTCCATGGCGGGTGAGTCGAAGGCTTCGAGGAAGGAGAGTGTGCGTGTGCGGCGCACTTGTACATAGAGGCTGCGGCGATGCTGCGCGCCCTGAAGATCGACCGCCTTACCGGGCTTGCGTTCGCCGTCGAGGTTTTCCTTGCCGATGATGAACTGTCCGACCTCATCTTCCATCACCGGTACGGGCTTGCCGCCTAGGCGCATGCTGATTTGGCCGCTGAGAGTCAGCATCGCGTCCCGAATGGTCTCGGCTTCCATGCGGCGGACGTTCATTCGACCGAGCAGCCGGTTGTCCGGATCGATGGCATCCTGCTTGGCGGTGCGGCGGGAAACCTGTTGGTAGGCTTGGCTGATCATGATGAGTTTGTGCAGTCGCTTGAGGCGCCAGCCGTGTTGCATGAAATCGGCGGCGAGCCAGTCAAGCAGCTCAGGGTGGCTGGGCAGTTCGCCCAATCGGCCAAAGTCGCCGGGCGTATCAACGATTCCTCGGCCGAAGTGATGCAGCCAAAAGCGGTTCACCAACACGCGCGCGGTGAGTGGATGGTTGCCGCTGGTAAGATGCCGGGCAAAGGCCGTTCGGCGGCCGGTGGAAGGCAGGGCGGGATCGTTCTCGGCAATGTCGGGCGCGGACACGACGGTGAGGCCGGCGGGGTTTACGGCGTCCTTGGGTTGATCGTGGTTGCCGCGGAAAAATACGTGCGTGGTTGGCGGCGTGCCGGTCGGCTCGGTGAGCGCGCGGATGAAAGGCTCCTCCGGTTTGGTGGCGCGGATGTCACTTGCATTTTTGGCCATAGCATCGAGCACCTTTTTGCTGAGGGCCTCCTTGAAAAACTGGATGCGTTCATCAATACGCTTCAATTCGGTGGCCGCCTTCTCGTCATCTTTTTTGTCGGCAAACTTTTTCCGTTCGGTGTTGAGCTTGCTGATTTCAGCGCTGTATTCGCGGTCGTAGAGATACAGTGAACCGGCGCTGATTTGCCGCACGCTCGGGTATTTTTTCAGAATGGCATTCTGCGCGTCGGTACGTTTCTTGGAGCGGTAGGATTCGCGGAGTTCGGCGCGATCATTCTCCGGCACGGCCTCGAGTTTCCATGTGAGGGTGCGCTCGATAAAAAACTCGACCTTCTTTTGGCGCTCGGCATCCGCCTTCTTGGCCTTAGTCTCGATCTCGGCGGCCTTGTTGCGGTCGGCATCGGTGTAGAGCGTGATGCGACGGCTGTTGGGCACGCGCCAACTCTTGGGGTTGAACCCCGGCTCGAAGATGGCGCGCAGTTGGTAGTAATCTTTTTGCGGGATTGGATCGTAACGATGGTCGTGGCACTGGGCGCAGCCGACGGTGAGGCCCATGAGCGAGCTGGACACAATCTTGAGTGTTTCGGCCATCACCTGATTGCGGGCGTCATTATTATTGGCCGTGCCCGTGCCGTCCGGTGCCATGCGGAGATAACCGGTGGCGGTAAGCTTGTCGATCTGGTCGGGCTGTAGCTCGGTATGCGGCGGCTTCACCATCTCGTCACCGGCGAGTTGTTCGTGGATGAACTGGTCCCACGGCAAATCCTTGTTGAAGGCGTTGACGACATAATCGCGATAACGCCAGGCCCACGCGCGTTCGGTGTCTTTCTCGTTGTAACCCTCCGAGTCGGCATAGCCCGCTACATCCAGCCAATGCCGGCCCCACCGCACACCGTACTGCGGCGAGGTGAGCAGGCGATCGATCAGCTTTTCGTAGGCGTCGGGCGATTGGTCGGTAATGAATTTTTTGGTTTCCTCCGGTGTGGGCGGCAGGCCGGTAAGATCCACGGTGGCGCGGCGGATCAACGTGGCCTTATCCGCGGCTGCGGAGAAGCTCAAGCCCTCCGCGTGCAGGCGCCGCAGTAGAAACGCATCGACCGGATGTTTCGAGCCCTCTGGCACCTTGGGGTTTTGAATCGGCTGAAACGCCCAGAAGCTGCGTTCTTCCGCCGTGATACCCACGGCATCGGGATCCCCCGGCTCCGGTCGCGCCGTCTTGGCTCCTTGCGCAATCCATTTACGGATCAGTGCGATCTCTTCGGTTGCAAGCTTTGCCTTTTCCTTCGGCATCTTGCCGGACTGAACCATTTGGAACAGTCGGCTTTCCTCCGGCTTGCCTTCGACGATGGCCGGTCCGTGCTCGCCGCCTTCCAGTAACAACCGCCGCAGCCGCACATCGAGGTCGCCGCGTTCCCGCCCGTCTTCCCCGTGGCAATGGAAACAATGCGCCTTGAGAATCGGCCGGACGTCTTTTTCAAACAAGACCGGCGCAGCCGCCTGCGCCAGCGCGGTTCCCACAAATCCAATTGCAATAACGGCCCTCATCAAATCCACGGTTTTGACCGTAAACGATTGGGATAAATTCGACGAGCTTTTTGAAATTAATCCTCTAATGGTATGCCAGTATATTTAAAAAATAACACGTCGGTGACGATGCTGGTGAATTCGATGTGCCTTGGTCGGTGAGCTTGGGATGCGTGGAGATTAACAACCGCCGCTGCCGACCGCCAATCGGGAATCATTGCGGTTTGCCCAGTAAAATCTTGCCGAAAAAAAATGTCCGTGATAAGATGAACGGGAGGAGTTGGAGACAATTCTTGTTTTTGCTGGTTTCCAAATCAGCTTGGAATAGTTCGGTAAAGTTGAGAAATAATTTACAATGCCTGCACCGCCACAACCCGGAGCCGCCCCTGCGCCTACGCAGAAAAAGGCCACCGTGCGCATAGGCCTTCCGCCCAAGCCGGACGCCAAACAGACCATTCGTATCAGCCTGCCCGGACGAGGCGCCGCCGCACCTGCACCAGCCGCCGTACCTGCACCAGCCGCCGTACCTGCACCAGCCGCCGTACCTGCACCAGCCGCCGTACCTGCGCCTGCGATTGATCAGGGGGTTCCCACTTCCGGGGTAGCACCAATGCCTGGTGCCGCGCCAGCGCCAGTGGCTGGGCCTACTCCTGTTGCTGTTGCGCCCATTCCGGGCGCTCCGGTTCCAGCAGCTGGGCCCGGTGTGGATACCACTCCTCCGGGGGTGGTGCCAGCCGGAGCGCCCTCGCCGATGCCTAGCGTGGTGCCTGAAATGGCGCCAGTTGCAGTGGACCCCGCGATGGCTCCTGGCGTGGCCACTATTCCTGCGGCTGCAGCCGGGCCGGACAAAGTGGAAATCATTCTCGCCGTTGTCGCCTTTCTCGTCACTGTTGGCGCGGTGGTGGTTTTGGCGATGATGAAGGTGGAATAAAAATCCGCTTCCCCTCGCGCCGCTTCCTGTTTACCCTCCGCCCTTATGGCTTCTGAAAACGTAATTGTTGTGAGTGCGGAAAACTTCGAATCCGAAGTGCTGCAGAGTGATGTTCCGGTGTTTGTGGATTTCTGGGCACCATGGTGCGGGCCCTGCAAAATGCTCGGGCCGGTGATTGATCAATTGGCCGATGAGTACGCCGGCAAGGCAAAGGTGGCGAAGATTGATATTGAGACGGACGACGCCACTAAGCAGCTCGCCGTGAATCACGGGGTAAATGGCATCCCGGCGTTGATGATGTTTAAGGGCGGCAAAAAGGTCGGGGAACTGATCGGCGGCCAACCCAAGCCCGCGTTGTCCGGAATGATTGACGAGGCACTCGCCTAACTTCAAAGGGGATGAACCTCCCCGAGCTTCAAAACGACGAACCGCTGCGACGGCGCGAGTTTCCCGTGTGCGCGGGCAAGGTGTATCTCGCACATGCTGGCGTGTCGCCTGTGCCCGCGTGCGTGACGCGGGCCGTGCAGGAAACTGCCGCGGCCGCTGCTCTCGATGACCAAGAGGAAGGCCTCGGCGATTTGCTGCGCACCACCCGCGCGCGCGCGGCGGAGATGCTCGTCGCGGATGTAGGCGAAGTCGCACTCATCGGCCCCACCACTGCCGGGCTCAGCGCGGTGGCCGCCGGACTTGATTGGCAAACCGGCGATGAGGTGCTCATTTATCAGGATGACTTTCCGGTGAACGTGTATCCGTGGCTCGCGCTGGAAACGCGCGGCGTGACGGTGCGGCGTTTGCAAACATCCGCGCTCGGGCACATCACGCCGGAGTTGGTGCTCGAACAACTCACGGACAAAACCCGCCTCGTCGCGCTGGCCTCGTGTCATTTCGTTTCCGGCTGGCGTATTGACCACGATGCCATTGGGCGCGAACTGCGCGCGCGCGATATTTTGTTTTGCCTCGACGCCATCCAGACGCTTGGCGCGTTTCCCACCACCGTGGAGCACGTGGACTTCCTTGCTGCCGACGCTCACAAGTGGCTGCTTGGCCCGTGCGCGGCCGGTGTGTTTTATGTGCGACGCGATTTGCAGGACCGCCTCGCGCCGCAGGCCTTTGGCTGGAACAATGTGCGCTGCCCCGGTTACGTCGCGCAGGAGGAAATGACCCTCCGCACCGATGCCCGCCGCTACGAGGCTGGTAGCTTCAACATCCTTGGCATCGCCGGCCTCAATGCCGCGCTCGGGCTGCTGCTCGAAGTGGGCATCGACACCATTGCCGCCGACCTCACCACCAAGCGCGCGTGGCTCGTTGACGCACTGCGCGCGAAGGATTTTGAAATACTTTTCCCCGAGGCCCAAGCCGGCATCACCTCCTGCTCGCGCGAAGGCACGGAAATGAAAGCGCTTGGCGAAACACTTGCCGCTGAAAACATCGTCGCCTCCGTCCGCACCGAACGCAGCGGCCGCGATTACCTTCGCTTCTCGCCGCATTTTTACAACACCACGGCCGAGCTGGAGCGCGCGATGGCGTTGCTTTAAGAGCAATGACCAAGGGGCTTGCAAATGCCCAAGGTCCAATGACCGGATCCCAAGGAAGCCCCAGCCCCCAAAAACCAAATTGGGGCATGGGTTTTGGGACTTCCCTTCATGGGCTTCTTGTTAAAAAGGCTGGATAAATGTAAATTCTGCAAATGAAGCAACTTGCTCTTCTTTTAATAGCGGTGGTGGCGTTGGTGGGGTGTGGGAAGAAGACCACTCCGGCGGAACCTGAAACCAATGCCGACCCCAAGGTGGCAGCGAACAAGCCGGAGCCGCCCAAGACCGAACCCAAGCCGGAGGCAAAGATTCCCACCAACGCTTTTGTCAACACGCTGGGGATGCCCTTCGTGCCGGTGAAGGGTACGGACGTTCAGTTCTGCATTTGGGAAACGCGGGTGAAGGATTACGCGGTGTACGCGGCGGCGAATGCGGGGGTGGATGGGAATTGGAAGAAGCCCTTGCCCTTCGATGGTAAATTCAAGCAGGAGGACACGCACCCGGTGGTGAAAGTTAACTGGTATGATGCGAATGCGTTTTGTGAGTGGCTGACGAAAAAGGAGTTGGCGGAAGGTAAAATTAAGGCGGGGCAGAAGTACCGATTGCCGATGGATGCAGAGTGGAGCGTGGCGGTGGGGTTGGGGCAGGAGAAGGGGAAGACACCAAATGAAAAGAGCCAAGGCATCAAGGACGTGTACCCGTGGGGCAAGGAGTGGCCACCGCCCAAGGAGGCGGGGAATTATGACTATACCCTGAAGGTAGACAAATTTGACTACACTTCACCGGTGGGGAGCTTTGCGGCCAATAAACTGGGCCTGCACGACATGGGCGGCAACGTGTGGGAATGGTGCGAGGACTGGTATGACCCAGCGACAAAAACGGACCGTGTGGTGCGCGGTGCGTCTTGGGTCAACGGCGATGCCGGCATCCTGTTGTCGTCCGAGCGCTTCAGCTTCAATCCCGATTATCGCTTCCACCTCTACTTCGGATTTCGGTGTGTGTTGGTGGGTGGTTCCGGTGGGTGAGGTTGGCTTCGTTACCTTAAGGCCTTGCCCCCTTGAACCTTAGTGCTTGAACCTCAACCCTTCTAGGCGAGGGAAGCGAGCCTGCGAAAAATTTCCCCACGCCACGCCACAAAAAATCGTCTCATCAAGGGCTCGCTTCCGCGCTTCTGTGGACACTCGCAGCGTGTCCCTACTCAAATAGACCCTCCATCTGAGAGCTTTGGGACAATTAATGGACAACTCAATTCACGCAAGGCTTGCGTCGGTTCCTTGCCTTGCGTTTAACTGCCACGGCAATTTATGGATTTGGAACTATTGACGAAGGCGAAGGCTTACGGGTTTTCGGACCGGCAGATTGCGCATCTCACGGGGCGCTCGGAGGATGAAGTGCGGGCGGAGCGCAAGGCGGCGGGGCTGGTGCCAAGCTATCGGCTGGTGGATACGTGCGCAGCCGAGTTCGAAGCGTACACACCATATTACTATTCCACGTACGATCGTGGCGATGATGAGATAAATCCTACCGACCGTAAGAAGGTGATGATTCTCGGCGGCGGCCCGAATCGGATTGGGCAGGGGATTGAGTTTGATTACTGCTGCGTGCACGCGGCGTTCGCGCTGAAGGAGGATGGGTTCGAGACGTTGATGGTGAATTCGAATCCGGAAACAGTTTCCACCGATTACGACACGAGCGACAAATTGTTTTTTGAACCGCTTACGCTGGAGGATGTGCTGCACATTTATGAGCGTGAAAAATGCTGGGGCGTCATTGCGCAGTTCGGTGGGCAAACGCCGCTCAATCTCGCGCTGGGTTTGCAGGCTAATGGCGTGAACATTCTGGGCACGAGCCCGCAAAGCATTGAGCGTGCGGAGGATCGCGAAATGTTTTCTGCAATGTTGCACAAGCTGAACATTCCGCAGCCGCCCAACGGCCTGGCCACCACCGAGGAGGAAGCAGTGGCCGCCGCGCACGAGTTGGATTATCCCGTTCTGGTGCGGCCGTCGTTTGTGCTCGGCGGGCGCGCGATGCAGATTGTGTATTCGGATGCCGAGCTGCGCCATTATATGCAGCACGCGGTGGAGGCATCGCCGGAGCGACCGGTGCTGGTGGATAAATTTCTGGAAGACGCCACAGAGGTGGATGTGGACTGCATCGCCGACGCCAAGAACGGCACTTTTGTCATCGGCGGGATGCTTGAGCACGTGGAGTTTGCTGGAGTGCACTCGGGTGACGCGGCGATGGTGCTGCCGCCGCACGCGCTCTCGCAATCGGCCATCGATACGATGCGCGAGTACACCCACGCGATGGCCGGTGAGCTGGAGGTTACCGGCCTGATGAATGTGCAGTATGCGGTAAAGGACGAGATTGTTTACGTACTTGAGGTCAACCCGCGCGCGTCGCGGACGATTCCGTTTGTTAGCAAAGCCATCGGCGTGCCGCTCGCCAAACTCGCCGCGCAAGTGATGGCCGGTGCGAAGCTCAGTGATTTGGGTTTTACGGAGGAAATCTGGCCGAAGTATTGGGCTGTGAAAGAATCGGTGTTTCCATTTAATAAATTCATCGGGCAGGACATTGTTTTGAGCCCTGAGATGCGATCCACTGGTGAGGTGATGGGCCTCGATGCCGACCTTGGCGTGGCCTATGCAAAAAGTCAGATGGCGGCTAACACGCAGTTGCCATTGGATGGCAAAGTGTTCATCAGCGTCAGTGATGCGCACAAAGACGAAGTGCCTGCGTTGGCCAAGGATTTTGCGGAACTCGGCTTCGAATTGGTCGCCACCGGTGGCACTGCAAAGGTCATCGAGGAGGCAGGGCTGAAAGTGGAGCGTGTCAACAAGCTCGCAGAAGGACGGCCGAACTCGCTGGATTTGCTAAAGAACAATGAGTTGCAACTCGTCATCAACACCCCCACCGGTGAGGTGCCCCGCAGCGACGAAGTGCAAATCCGCACCAGCGCCGTCTACTCCGGCACACCCATCATGACCACCATCAGCAGCGCCAAAGCCGCCCTGAACGGAATCCGCTCCATCAAAAAGTCTGGCTACGGCGTGCGGACGGTGCAGGAGTTTCATTGATTTTTTTAGCACCGAGACACAGAGCTTCTTCGAAACCACCCGCCTTCGCCAAAGTTTCTTCATATTCCATTTCCGGATCCGAATCGGCCACGATGCCGGCGCCGACTTGGAAGTACACTTGGCTTCCTCGCACGATGGCGGTGCGGATGGCGATGTTGAATTGGCTTTCGCGGTTGAAGCCGAGGTAGCCGAGGCTGCCGGTATATGGGCCGCGCGTGACGGGTTCGAGTTCGTCGATGATTTCCATCGCGCGAAACTTTGGTGCGCCGGTGATGCTGCCACCGGGGAAAGATTCGCGCAATGCGCCGAGGTGCGACAGTTCCGGCCGCAGCCTGCCTTCGACAGTTGAAACCAAATGTTGCACTTGCGGAAATTTTTCCAGCCGCATTAGTTCGGGCACGGCGATGCTGCCGAATTCGCACACGCGGCCGAGGTCGTTGCGCAGGAGGTCGGTAATCATCACCAATTCGGCGCGTTCTTTTTCGCTGGATTGCAATTCGTAGGCGAGTTGGGCATCGCGTTGTGGATTGGTGCCGCGCGGGCGGGTACCTTTGATGGGGCGGGCTTGGATGTGTTGACCGCTGAGGTGTAGGAAACGCTCGGGACTGGACGAGGTGATTTGGAAATCGCCAGCGTCGAGATAAGCAGAAAAGGGCGCGGGGCTGGCGGTGTGCAGTGCGCGGTAGAATTCCCAGCCATGGCTGGCCCACGCGGCGGTGAGGCGTTGGGAGAGGTTGACTTGGTAGATATCACCGGCGCGGATGTAGTCGAGGGCGTGGCGGGTGGCGGTGATGAATTGGTCGCGGGTGAAGTTGGAGGTGTAGGGACGGACGAGTTCCACCTTGTCCGTGGTTTGGGTTTCAAATGGATTTGGGGCGAGGGGGATCACGTCCCTACCGAGTTGCGCGTGCCACCAATCGGCTTGTTGGCGGGCGCGGGATTCATTGCGGGAACCATCGGCGGCGAGGCCAGTGGCGACGAGCCAAGTTTTGCCGAGGTGATGGTCAAAAATGGCGAGGCTGTCGTAAAAGCCGACGGCGCAATCGGGCAGTTCGAGATCGTTCACCGCACGCGCGCGCAGGCGAGGTTCCACGAAATTTTTCAGGTCGTAACCCCAGTAACCAAAGCAGCCGCCGATCGGGAAGGGGAGGTCAATTTCATCAATGATTTCGTAGCGTGCGAGCAGTTGCTCCAGCACATTCCATGGATTGCCAAACTGAATAGAGGGACGAGCTTGCGTGTCCGCCGGCAGCAACTCACATCGGCTACCCCAAGTGCGCAGTGTCAAAAACGGCTGCGCCACTACAAACGAATAGCGTGCTTGTTCTTCAACCTCCCCGTCGCTGCGCAGCAACATCAAACCGGGCAAACCGCGCAGTTGCTCCGCCAGAGTTTCGGGCGTGTGGCGCGTGCGGGCGTGCTCGATGAGAGGGCGCATCAGGCGAAGGCCGGCGGCGGCGAGGTTTGGTGGCCGGCGCGGTTGTGATAATCATTAATGATTTTCACAGCCTTTGCAGGGCTGTCGGTGATGGTCACGAGGTCGGTGTCATTCGGGCTGATATATTTACCGCGTTTGAGTGTGGTGTTGGCCCATTTGAACAGGCCGTTCCAATAGCTCCGCCCAAAACAAATCATGGGATAGCGCGGTACCTTTCCGGTTTGCACAAGCGTGAGCACTTCAAAGAGTTCATCCATCGTTCCAAAACCGCCAGGCATATAAACGAACGCCGTGCTGTATTTGGCGAGACACACTTTACGCGCGAAAAAATAGTGAAAGTCCACGGAGACATTGGAGTACTTGTTACCGCATTGTTCGAAAGGCAGTTTGATGTTGAGGCCCACGGAGCGTCCTCCGCCTTCGGCTGCGCCTTTGTTGGCGGCTTCCATAATGCCGGGGCCGCCGCCGGTGATAACGGCAAAATTGTTTTCCGCTAAACGTTTGGAGAGATCCACGGTGGCTTTGTAAAAGCGATCTCGCGGTTTGGTCCGCGCGGAGCCGAAGATAGTGACAGCGGGACCGATGTGCGACATCTCGTCAAATCCCTCGACGAACTCGGACATAATGCGGAACACGCGCCACGGGTCTTCGTGCACGAAACGGTTGGTGGATTTCTTGGGCTTCTTGGTTCTGGCCATACCGCGAGGGTAAGGCGGGGCGCGGCGTGGTCAATGACGGGTTGTCGACAGTGGAGAGAGGTGGAGTTTTAGCTCATTTTTCACTGTCCCCGGCCCTCTGTTCTCTGCTCTCGATGCCCTTTTTCCCGCGTCGCACGGATTGAATGGATTTGGGGCGGGCTTTGACGAGCATCCGGAGAGGGCAGCCTTCGTAGCCAAAGGCGTTGCGCATATGGCGGGTAAGATATTTGTCGTAGTTATCCGTGTACACTTCGGGGGCGTTGACAAACAGCGTGAAAGTGGGGGGTGCCTGTTTGGTTTGGGTGGCGTAATAAAGTTTGAAGCGTTTACCGGCTTTGTTGGGCGGTTGGCGGCGCTCGAGGGCGTCTTGCAGTGTGCGGTTGAGCAGCGGCGTAGGAACCTTTTGCTGCCATTGATCGGCCACGTAACGGATGGCTTCTAGTAATCGATCAAGATGAAACCCGGACAATGCGCTGGTGAAAATCACGGGGGCATAATCGAGAAAGAACAATTGCTCCTGCACCCAGCTGCCAAACTCGGAGAGCATCGTCAATCGCTTCGTGCGGTCATCGCGGTGGCGGTCTTTTTTGCGGCGACTGACGATTTCTTTTTTGCGGGCCTCTTTCACGGCGTCGGTGGTGAGGTCCCATTTGTTGATGACCACAATGCACGCGCGATGGTTGCGGGTGATGAGGTCGGCAATTTTTTTGTCCTGCTCCACAATGCCCGTTTCCGCATCTACGACGAGCACGGCGATGTCACAGCGCTTGATGGCTTCGGCGGTGCGGGTGACACTGAAGTATTCTAGGCTGTCCTTCACCCGGCGTTTTTTGCGAAGGCCAGCGGTGTCGATGAGTTGGCAATGTTGGACGCGGCCTTCGGTCTCGATGGTGAAGGGGACGTCCACCGCATCGCGCGTGGTGCCGGGGATTTCACTGACGATCACGCGATCGCTCTGGGTGAGAGCATTGATGATGGAAGACTTGCCGACGTTCGGGCGGCCAACGATGGCGAGGTTGAGGGTTGAGGGTTGAGAGTTGAGAGTGGACTCACCTGCCTCCGGCAAATGTTCGAGGGTGGTGTCCATCAGGACGGAGGTGCCTCGGTCGTGAAGGGCACTGACGGGAAAAATGTGTTCGAAACCCAGTGCGGCAAATTCCACGGCATTATCGGCTGCGGTTTGGTTGTCAGCTTTGTTTACGGCGAGCAGTGTGGGTTTGCCGCTTTGGCGCAGATGTTGAGCTACTTCTTCGTCCAGCGGCACAATGCCTTCCTGCACATCGACCACGAAAATAATCGCATCCGCCGCTTCAATGGCCAAATCCACCTGTTCCACTGTGGCGGTGGCGATGATGTCCTGAGATTTCTCGCCTGGAATAAGGCCGATTCCGCCGGTATCCACGAGTGTAAACGCCCGCCCTGCCCATTCGGCCTCGGCTGTGATGCGGTCGCGCGTTACCCCTGCTTGATCGTGCACAATGGCAATGCGGCGGCCGGCAATCCGGTTAAATAAAGCGGATTTACCGACATTCGGGCGACCAACAATAGCAATCGTTCCAGGCATATCTTATTCACAACGGGGCGTAGAAAGTGAAAACACGTCCAAAACAGGTGGTATTCTGCAAAAATGGCCACAAAAAGTGGCGACCCCTACGGGACTCGAACCCGTGTCGCCGGCGTGAAAGGCCGGTGTCCTAACCACTAGACGAAGGGGTCCACCTGTTAGAGCGGGGAAATATAGGGATGCGGGCGCGAATGTCACGGGAAATCTGTCGGTGAACAGGATGTGGAAGATTCATCGATTGACAAATCAGCCAACTTCAGGCAGGTTGAACGGACACCAATTTCTTTGATCCGGGCGACAGAACGTTTCTTCAGAGGGGTTCTCCACCCCCACCTCCTTGGCGTCTGTTGCCCGGATCACTTTTTTCGCCCCGTCGTTCCATAAAACTCCACCAAAACTCCAAAATTTTTTACTGAAACGATTGACGGCATCGGCAGCTTGGATTAGCTTGCCGCCCGCAGAATTTTGCGGGGGTGTAGCTCAATTGGTTAGAGCGCTGGCCTGTCACGCCAGAGGTTGCGAGTTCGAGTCTCGTCACTCCCGCCATTCTTCTTTTTGTGAACACCCTCTAAACCCCTGTTTTCTGGGGCATTGTTAAAAAATAGTTTTTGACCAAATAGCTCATTCGGGTGTGATCCACCCTAATTGTGCTACAAAACTCAGCACACTCCAGCGCAAAGAAGCTGTTAATAACGATGAACATTACACTCGATCCTCTACTTCACGCCCCCAACTATACCGCCACCCTACGCCTCACCGGCTCTGGTGTAAATGCTGTTGGGGGGAGCAAGGCCATAAGGTAACGAAGCCAACCTCACCCACCGGAACTAATCCAACTCACACACCACACGAAAACCGAGGTTGTAGTGGCGGCGACTGGGAGGGTCCTTGCCGCGTTTCGCGGAACGGGTGAAACTGGCGATGTAGCGCCAGGACCCGCTCCGAATCACGTGGTAATAGCCGCCGCCCGGGCCACGCGGATCAACATTTCCGTAGTAGTCTTCGGCGTAGTAGTCCTGACACCATTCGTAGACGTTCCCGTGCATGTCATATAGACCCCAACCGTTCGGTTTCTTACCACCCACGGGATGTGATCTGGAGCCAGAGTTCCCGCCGTACCACCCGTAATCGCCAAGTTCGGATTCATTGTCTCCGAAACTGTATTTCGTGGTCGTTCCCGCCCGGCACGCATACTCCCACTCGGCCTCTGTCGGCAACCGATAAACGTAGCCTGCTTTTTTCTCGGCGGCCAGTGCACTCAGCTTACGACAGAATTCGACGGCATCGTTCCAATGCGCCTGCTCAACTGGGTTCTGCCCGCCTTTAAAGTTGCTGGGGTTCCTTCCCATCACTTTCTCATATTGCTCCTGCGTTACCTCGTACTGACCCAGATAAAATGACTGAGTCAATGTCACCTTGTGAGCGGTTTTGCCTTCGCCCATCATGAACGTACCCGCGGGGATAAGGTTAAGCTTCATGCC